>NZ_JBHWUW010000025.1:0-123732 GCF_042737245.1 Streptomyces sp. NPDC060002 | reverse complement strand
GGCCCGGTGGTGGTCCGCCACCGGGCCGGCCGGACGTGGACGAGCGGACCTGTACGACCGGACGTGAACGGCCGGACCTGGACGAGAGGAGCCCGCAGGCATGCAGCTGCCCTGGGACACGATGCTGCGTTACCTGAAGTACCACCCGCGCTGGTTCGAGGGCGCGAGCAGCCGTCGGCCGGACAGCACCCATCTGGCCGCCTTCCGCGCGCGGATGCCGGGCGACTGGCGGCTGCGGCGCTTCGGCCACTGGTTCGTCGCCGACCCGCCCGGCGCCCCGGAACTCGGCCAGGGCTGGAAGCTGCACGTCTCCGCCACCTCCCGCACCAGCGCCGAAACCCTGCGGCACAGCCTGCCCGTGCTGCGCGACGCCGGGGTGCGGTTCAAGTTCCTCGTCGACCCCGCCGAGGTGCTCGAGTTCAACAGCAAGTCCTTCTCGCGCGAGTCGAGCGGGAAGTTCATCACCGTCTACCCGCCGGACGACGATACCTTCCACGCCGTCGGCCGCGCCCTGACCGAGGCGCTGAGCGGGTTCGAGGGGCCGTATGTGCTGTCGGACCGGCGCTATCCGGGCTCACGTGTCGTCTCGTACCGCTACGGCGGGTTCACCAGCCGCTTCCGGCTTCAGCCGCTCGGCCTGCTGGAGCTGCTGATCGAGGCGCCCGACGGCACCCTGGTGCGCGATCTGCGCACTCCCTACTGGAGCATGCCGGAGTGGGCGGTCGACCCCGTGACCGGGCAGGGTCCGCCGGCCGGCCCGTCGCCGGCCGAGGCCGAGGGCACCCGGCTGCTGAACGGGCGGTACGAGATCTCGAGCGCCCTGATGTTCAGTAACCGCGGTGGCATCTACCGGGCCGTCGACACCGTCACCGGAGCCGACGTCGTCCTGCGCGAGGCCCGGCCCGGCGTGCAGATCGGACCGGAGGGGATCGACGCCGTCGAGCTGCTGCGCCACGAGTACGACCTGCTCGTCGAGCTCGCGGACACCGGGTACTTCGTGCGGCCGCTGGGCTTCTTCCGGCAGTGGGAGCACTCGTACCTCGTCGAGGAGTGGGTGGGTGACGAGTACCTCGGACTGCTGACCACCACCCAGAACCCGGTCTTCGAACTCGACCCGACACCGGCCCGGCTGTCCGACTACTACCGACGGCTCCAGGGGCTGTGGCTCCAGATCGCGGACGCCGTCGCCGTGTGCCACGAGCGCGGCATCGTGCTCGGCGATCTCTCCCCCACCAATGTGATGATCACCGCCGACGACCGGATCCGCATCATCGACCTGGAGTCGGCCTTCCACGAGGGCGTCGACCGGGGGGCCGGGCTGTGCACTCCGGGCATGGTCACCCGGCGCGCCCTGACCGCCCGGCGCGGGGACCGCCGTACCGACTACTACGCGCTGGGCGGACTGATGCTCGGCACCATGATCGCCTGCCAGCAGAACGACATGATCGACCACGACGTGCCGCTGCGCGTGCTGGCCGAACTGGCCGAGGACCTCGCGCTGCCGCCGGAGCTGGTCTCCCTGGTCGAGGAGCTCTACAGCGAGGACGAGCGCCTGCCCGATCCGGTCGAACTGCGACGGCGGATCGCCCGGCTGCCGTTCGCCACCGCCTGGCGGCAGTCGCCGCCTCTGGCCGGCCGCCGTCTGCCCGACCCGGAGCGCACCGCGCGGCTGCACGGGCGGATCGACGAGACCCTCGACGGCGTCGTCGACTACCTGAACGGCACTGCGGACACCTCCCGCGCGGACCGGCTCTTCCCCGCGGACGTCCTGGTGTTCGAGACCAACGGGCTCTCGCTCGCGCACGGCGCCTACGGCTGCCTGTACGCGCTGCACACCCTGGGGCGGGAGGTCCCGGACGCCTTCCTGGCATGGTCCCTGACCCGTCCGACCCATCAGGACGCGCTTCCGCCCGGCCTGTACTACGGCGCCGCGGGCGCGGCCTGGACCCTCTCCGCGCTGGGCCACCGGGACCAGGCGGTACGGCTGCTGCGGGAAGCCGGCGGGCACCCGCTGCTGCACACCGAACCCGGCGTCCTGACCGGCGCGGCCGGCCACGGCATGGCCTGTCTGCGGCTGTGGCGGGACCACGGGCTGCCCGAGTTCCTCGACCGGGCCCGGGAGATCGGCGACTGGCTGGCGGCGACGGCCCGGCGGGAGGGCGGAAAGGCGCACTGGGCCGACTCGGCCGACCGGGTGCCGGTCGGCTACGGGTACGGCGCCTCCGGCGTCGCGCTCTTCCTGCTGGCGCTGCACTCCGCCACCGGCGACGAAGCGGCGCTCGAACTCGGCCTGTCCGCGCTGGACTTCGACCTGGGGCTCGCCTTCCCCTCACTGAGCGGGGTGCTGTCCTTCCCCTCGTTCCACGACGGCGACGGCCCGCCGGTGCGCCGCCACTACTGGGACGAGGGCACGGCGGGCGTGCTGACCACGCTGCTGCGCTACTGGGACGCCACCGGTGAGGAGCGGCTGCGCAAGGAGGCGGAGCGCCTCCTCCCCGACGTCCGTCGCAAGTACACCGGCCTCACCCAGCTGTTCCACGGCGTCAGCGGCATCGGCAACGCCCTGCTGGACGCCTACGAGTTCCTCGGCGACCCGGAGCTGCTCGGCGACGCGGAGCGGGCGGCGGAGTCGGTGCTGTGCCACGCGGTACGGCGGCCGGAGGGCATCGTCTTCCCCGGCGAGCAGGCGCTGCGCGAAAGCTGCGACCTGGCCACCGGATCGGCGGGCGTCGCCCTGTTCCTCGACCGGATCCGGCACGCCGCGCCGGGACTGCGCACGAACAGCAACTTCGTCCTCGACGACCTGCCGGCTCCGCCGCCCGGTCCGGGGGTCGCCGTATGACGGCCACGGCCCCGGCGGCACAGGGCCGGGCGGGGGTGCTGCGCCACAACCGCGACTACCGGCTGCTGTGGGCGGGCCAGGCGCTGTCCGGCTTCGGCTCCTCGATGTCGGCGGTGGCGCTGCCGCTGGCCCTGCTGGCCGCCGGATATCCGACCACCTCCGTCGCCCTCGTCGGCTCGGTGCTGGCCGCCGCCGGGCTTCTCGTACGCATTCCGGCGGGGCTGGCGAGCGACCGCTTCGACCAGCGTGGACTGCTGATCGGCGCCGACCTCCTCCGTCTCGCGGTCGTCGTGACGCTGACGCTGTGTGTGCTGGCGCGGCCGCTGCCCCTGTGGCTGGCGCTCACCGCGGTGGTGGTGTCGGTGAGCGCCTCCGAGGTGTTCAAGCCGTCGCAGTACCAGCTGATCCGGCAGGTCGTCAGGCCCGAGGAGATCCCGGCGGCCGTGTCGCTGAACCAGGCTCGCGCCTACGCGGCCGAGATGGCCGGGCCGGCCACGGCGGGCCTGCTGATCGGGGTGTCCGTGGCGCTGCCGTTCGCGGTGGACGCCGTGACCTTCCTGGCGTCGGCGGTCTGCATCGCGGCGACCTCCCGCGCGGTCCGGGCGGCGCCCCCCAGGACGCCGCGCGCGAAGGGCGCCGTGCGATGGGGGCCGCCGCCCGGCTTCTGGCAGGAGCTGACGGTGGGGCTGCGGCACCTGGCCCGGGACCGGTTCCTGCGCCGCTCCACCGTCATCTTCAGCGGGCTGACCGTCGCCTTCACCATGTTCGGCTCGGCCCTGCTGCTCGGCGTGGGCCGCGAACCCGGCGGCGCGCGGGCCGTCGGCTGGGCGCTGAGCACCGCCGCCCTGGCCGGTCTCCTCGGCTCCCTCGCCGCTCCCCGCCTCCAGCGGGCGCTGCCCCTGCCGGTGCTGGTCGCGACCGGTCCGGCGGTCGCCGCCGTCCTGCTGGTCACGGCCTGGGCGAGCGGCAGCACACTCGCCTTCGTCGCCGCGTTCTCGGCGATGTGTCTGCTCGTCCCCGCCATCAACGCCGCCGTCGTCTCGGTGATGGCCACCACGATCCCCGCGGAGATCTACGGCCGGGTCACCACCGCCAACGACTTCGTGGTGCAGTTGCTGCAACCCTGCGCGCCGCTGGCCGCCGGAACCCTGCTGGTCGCCTGCTCGCTCCCGGTGACCGGCCTGGTCCTCGGCGCCGGTTTCGCGGCGCTCGCGCTGCTGGCCCTCGCTCTGCCCACGCCGGAGCGCACCCGGACCGCCGATCCCGCCGATCCCGCCGATCCCGCCGAGCAAGCCCGGAGTGAACCATGACCGGTTCCGCACAGTCCGTGGACCTTCTCCTGTCGCGTGTCGCGTTCTCCGTGCTCGAACGGGGCGGGCATCTCGGCGGGACGACCGCGGAGCAGGCCGTCCAGGACGTGGTCGACGTGGCCAGGACCGCCGAGGCGCACGGCTACCACCGCGTCTGGGTCGCCGAGCACCACGCCGCGGGGAAGAGCGCCAGCAGCGTTCCCGCCGTGCTGATCGCGCACATCGCCGCACTCACCGAGCGGATCCGGGTCGGCTCCGGCGGCGTCATGCTGCCCAACCACCCGCCCTTCACCGTCGCCGAGCAGTTCGCCACCCTCGAGGCCCTCCACCCCGGCCGTATCGACCTGGGCGTCGGCCGTTCCTCCGGCGGATCCACCCAGGGCCACCGGCTGCTGGAGGCCGCCCTGCGGCGCGCGCCCGACGCGTCCGCCCGGTTTCCCGAGCAGGTCGACGAGCTGCTCGGCTTCCTGCACCACCGAGGCCCCGAGCGGCATCGGTTCCACGCCCTGCCGCTGACCCCGCACACCGCGGGCGTTCCCGAGGTGCACGTCCTGGGCGCCGGCGAGAACAGCGCGCGCCTGGCGGCGGAACGGGGTCTGCCCTTCGCCTACGGCCACCATCTCAGCCGTACCGTCAGGCGGCCGTCGGCGGTGGCCCGCTACCGCTCGGAGTTCCGGGCCGGGCCGGACGGCACCCGGCCCCGGCTCCTCGTCTCCGTGCAGGTGGTCTGCGCCGAGACCGACGAGCTGGCCGAGTCCCTGGCCCTGCGGACCGCGGCCTACGTCGTCGCCCACTCCGATCTCGCGCCGGACGGTCCGCTGTCCTCGGCCCGTGAGGAGTCCCTGGCCCGCGAGGCGCTGGAGGAGTACGCGGTCGTGCACGGGGCCCCGGCCAGGGTGGCGGCCGAACTGGAGTCACTGGTCGCCGAGTTCGGCGCGGACGAGCTGATGATCGCCCCCTTCGAGCTGACGGGGGCGGCACGCTGCCGCACGCTGCGCCTGACCGCCGCGGCCCGTCGGGTACGGCCGGCGGAACGGACCGCCCGCTCATGACGGCGCCGACGACCGGGAGCGCCGAGGCCCTCGCGCCGGACCGGCTGCGCGGGGTCCTAGGCCGGTTCGCGACCGGGGTGACCGTGCTCACCGCGGGCCGCGAGGCTCCGCGGGGGATGACGGCGAACTCCTTCACGTCGGTCGCGCTGGACCCGCCGCTCGTGCTCGTCTGCGTGGCGCGCGCGGCGCAGCTGCACGAGGCCGTACTGGCGGAGCGCCGCTTCGCCGTGTCCGTCCTCGGTGCCGGGCAGGTCCGGCTGGCCCGGCACTTCGCCGATCGCCGACGCCCGCGCGCGGGGCGTGAGTTCGACGCGGTCGACACCTTCCGCGGCCGGTTCACCGGCGCCCCGCTGCTCTGCGGCGCGCTCGCCTGGCTGGAGTGCTCCCTGGCCGCCGTCCACGACGGCGGCGACCACTCCATCGTGCTCGGGTCGGTGCTCGACGCCGCGCACGGAACCCAGGACGAACCGCTGCTGTACTTCGGCGGCGGCTTCCGCCCCTGAGCAGCCCTCCGCACCCGAGCGACCCCGGAGCGCCCCATGACCATGGCCCTGCCGCGCCCGCCCTTCCTCGTGTCCGTGCTCGAGATGGGGGCCCGGCTGCCCGGGACCTCCGCCGAGCAGGCCGTCCAGGACCTGGTGGAGTCGGCCCGTATCGCCGACGCCCACGGCTACCACCGGATCTGGGTCGCCGAACACCACTCGTCGCAGCGGACGGTGAGCGGAGTGCCCGCCGTGCTGATCGCGCACATCGCCGCACTCACCGAGCGGATCCGGGTCGGCTCCGGCGGCGTCATGCTGCCCAACCACCCGCCCTTCACCGTCGCCGAGCAGTTCGCCACCCTGGCCGCGCTGCACCCCGGCCGCGTCGACCTGGGCCTCGGCCGCTCGCTGGCCGGTCCGGCGGCAAACGGCCTGCTGGAGGAGGCCCTGCGCCGCGATCCCCGGGGCGTGGCCGACTTCCCGGCACACGTCGACGAGCTCCTGGGCCTCCTGCGCCGACGCGGGCCCGACCGCCGCCGCTTCCACGCCCTGCGCGTGGCCCCGGCCGCCGCGACACCGCCCGAGGTGCACGTCCTGGGCGCGAGCGAGAGCAGTGCCCGGATCGCCGCGGAGCGCGGACTGCCGTTCGCGTACGGACACCATCTGGGCCGGTCCAAGTGCCGGCGGGCCGCGCTGGAGCGGTACCGGGCCGCGTTCGAGCCGGGGCCCGACGGCGGACCGCCGCATCTGGTCGCCGCGGTGAACGTGGTGTGCGCCGGCACCGACGAGGAGGCCGAGGCACTGGCGTTGCGGACCTCCGCGCTGCTGGCCGGCCCCCAGGACCTGTCGGCCGCGGTCCGGTCGAGCCGTCTCGCCCTGCGGATCCTGGAGGAGAACCAGGTGGTGCGCGGCGCGCCGGCCCGGGTGGCCGCCGAACTGGGGTCACTGGTGGACGAGTTGGGTGTGGACGAGGTGATGGTCACCCCGTACGAGCTGGCGGGCCCGGCGCGTCACCGGACCCTGCGGCTGACCGCGGACGCGCTGCGCGCGACCCGCCGCGCGAGCGCGCGGACTGCCTGACACCGCTCCCGGGGACGAGAACCGCGGACCGGGCGAGGGCCCTGCCCGCGGTTCTCGTCGTGGTGCTCAGGCCGATGTCTCCAGCAGCCGGCGCAGGTCCTCGGCCATGCGCAGAGCCGCTGCCAGATCGTCGCGGCCGAGGGCGGGACCGTCCGCCTGACGCCGGCGGTCGGCGAGCACCCGCAGCCCCACCGACGCCTGCCGGGCGAACAGGGCCAGCAGGTCCAGCTCGTCGAGGCTGGATCTGGACTGGGGCGCGGGGTCGAGCACCTCCAGCACTCCCAGGACCCGGTCGCCGTGGGTGAGCGGAGCGGCCATGAGCGCGTCGGGGACGTACGCGGTGGACTCGGCCAGGTCCCGGTCGAAGGCGGCGCTTCGGGTCAGGTCGTCCACGATCATGGGCTCGCCGGACAGCGCCACCCAGCCGGCGATCCCGGTCGACGCCGGGAATCGCCGCCCCACCAGCATGTCCTCCCCCTGCCCCGAGACCGCCTGGAAGACGAGTTCGTGCCGCTCCTCGTCCAGCAGGAACACCGAGCTGGCGGCAGCGCCGAAGATGGCCCGTGCCACGTCGACCACGGACCGGAGCAGTTCCTGGGAGAGCGGATCGTTCTCAGCGCTGTTGACGTTCACGGGGCACCTCTCATGCCGATCTGTACGTTGGCCGAGGACAGATAGAGCGCGTTCTTGAGCTGAAAGCTCGTCAGTCTGCGGTGCCTGGAGAGGACCCGGGCGCACAGCCCGGTCACGTACGGCGTGGCGAAGCTGTTGCCGGTGGTGCGGATGGTCGTCCCGCCGAGCCAGGCGACCTCGACGTTCTGGCCCGGGGCGAAGAACTCCACCGGGGGCCGCGGGTTGTACAGGTGCAGCTCCGGGTCGGCCTCCGCGTGACTGCCGACCGAGATCACCGACGCGAACCTCCAGGGGAAGCTCTCCACCTGGGTGTTGTGGGCGGAGGCGACTATCACGGTGCGGCGGAAGTACGCCTCGTCCGCCAGGGCCCGCAGTTCCTCCATGAACCGGACGCGCGTGGTGGACAGACTGAGGTTGATGACGTCGAAGCCCTCGTGGATCGCGAAGCGCAGGCCGGCCAGCAGGACGTCGCCCGTTCCGCCGAAGGTCCTGCCCAGCACCTGCACGCTGTACAGCTCGCACTCGGGTGCGGTCCGCCGGATGATGCCGGCGCAGGCCGTGCCGTGACCGCAGCCGTCGGTGGCGTCCGTCTCCTCCACCCGTGTCCCGTGTTCGTCCTTCGCCACGGTCCAGGCGCCGTTCACCCGGCCGATCAGTGGATGACCGTCCTCCACCCCGGAGTCCACTACGCACACCCGGACCCCCCGGCCACGTGCGTCCCGCCAGTCCCAGGCGGGTGCTGGGCGTTCACCGTCGGCGGTCACCCCGATGTCCTGCGGGCGCTTGCCGCGCAGGCTCCACACCAGGTCGGGGCGGCGCGTCGCCGTTCTCGCCGTGTCCATTCAGCGGTCCTTCGCAGTCGGGGGTCGTGTCAGGCGCAGGTGGAGTTCCGCAGCCCGGCGCGCGCCGGGCAGGTGTCCCTTCGCCTCGAAGCGGCGGACGGCACGGGTGGCCGCGGCGAGGGCCTGCGGACGGCGGCCCGCCCGGTGCAGGACCTCGGAACGGTCGAGCCAGGCGGTCGCCAGGACGACGGGCGAGTCCGTGCGGGCGGCCGTGTGCACGGCCCGCTCCGCGAGCACCTGTGCCTCGTCGGTCCGCCCTCGCAGCACCGCGATCCGCGCGAGCAGGCCGTCCTGGTCGGCGGCGTCGGCACCGGCCGGGCTCGCCGTCGCGGTGGTCGGGGCCAGCCGTGCGGCGGCCTCGTCGGTGCGGCCGGCGTCCAGGAGCAGCCGGGCCGACTCGCGGGCCACGGCGCCCAGCAGTCCGTCGGCCCGCAGCGCGCGCCCGGCGGCGTCGGCCTCGTCCAGCAGGGCGAGGGCCCGTTCGGGACGGCCCGCGAGGGTCTCGACGGCGGCCTCGAACAGGGGCAGCGCCACCGCTCCTTCGGCGTAGCCGAGCCCGTCGGCGAGCCGTCGTGCCCGCGCGAGACAGGCGTGCGCCTCCTCCTGCCGTTCCTGGAGGGCGAGCAGCACCGCCAGCGGGCAGTTCAGGGTGAGCCGGACGGTGGGGCGCCGCTCGCCGTGCCGCGAGAGCAGGTCGCGGCCGCGGGCGACGGCCTGCGGTACCGGCTCGGGGCCGCGCCACAGGGAGATCCCGATGGCGCCCAGGGCCCGTGCCCGTTCCGGTTCGGCGCCCGACCGCTCGGCGTGTCCGAGGCCCCGGGTCAGCAGTCCGTCGGCGGCGGTGTGCCGGCCCTGGAGCTGCCGCTCCTGCGCCAGCCGCAGACATGCCCTGGCCTGTCCGAGTTCGTCACCGGCCCGCTCGAAGACGGCCATGGTCCGTGCGGCGACCTCCGCGGGGCTGCCGCCCGCGGCCGCCGGCGACACGACGGCCAGGGCGAGCCGGGCATGGGCGGCCTCGACGTCCGGCCGGGCGGCGGGGGGCCGTACGCACGCGCCCGGCGCCTCCCCTGCGGGGAAACCGACTCCTACCGCGTCCCGCGCCGGTGTGTCCGGGTCGTGCGTCTCTTCCCGGGCCCGGCTCGGCGCGTCGCCGTCCTGCTTCAGGACAGCCTCCAGCAGGGCCCGGCCCTCGTCGGTGTGGCCGGTGGCGAGACGGACCTCGCCGAGCCCGCGGGCGGCGGCCGTCCATTCGGGTTCGCCCGGTCCCGCCGCCTCCAGGGCGCGGCTCAGCAGGCCGCCGGCCCAGGCGAGGTCCGAGCGGGCCAGCGCCTGGGCGCCGCAGTCGAGAAGACGACGGACGGCCGCGCGCCGCAGTCCGTCGGTGCGGGCGTCGGCGATGCCGAGTTCGGCCCGGTAGCGGTAGGCGTGCTCCAGGTGGCCGGCCACCGCCGCACCCGCCTCCACGGCCCGGCCCTCGCCGCGTGCCTCCGGTTCCGGCAGGCGTCCGGCGAGCAGGACGGCGGTCCGCTCGTGCCGCTCGGCCCGCGCCCGCTTCGCCATGGACTGGTAGGTGATCTCGTGCACCACCCCGCTGCTGAACCGGCGGGCCGGGACCGTTCCGTCGGCCTGATCCGCCGCGTCGACCAGACGGTGGCGGCCCAGCCGTTCGATGGCGGCGTCGATCCGGCCGCGCAGCGGCTGCTCCCCGGCCGCCGCCGCGCCGGTGTGCAGCGCTCCCCCGGGCGCGCTCTCGCTGTCGTGCGCGGCGAGGGCCACGACGTCGTCCACGGTGAACTCCCGCCCCACCACGGCCGCCAGGTCGAGGGTGACGCGCTCCAGTCGGCCCAGCGCGCCGATCCGGGCACCGAGCAGGGCCTGGAGGGTGGTCGGCAGCCCGCCCACGCCGTCCGGCGCGTGCTCGGCTCGGTGGCCGGTTCCGAGGCCGGTTCCGAGGCCGGTTCCGAGATCCGCTCGGTGGTCGGCTCCGAGATCCGCTCGGTGGTCGGCTCCGAGATCCCCTCGGTGGTCGGCTCCGTGGTCGGTGAGTGCCGCGAGCAGATGTTCCAGGTGGAGCGGGTTGCCGCCGGCCGCCTCCAGCACCTGGGCCGGCACTCCGCCGTCGAACCCGGTGTCCGCTCCCCCGCCGCTCCGGTCCACCCTCGCCTCGACGAGCGCCGCGGCCACGGCGCCCGCCTCGTCGGCGGTCAGCCCGGGCAGCGGCAGCGACCGGGCCACCGGCCGCGCGCCGCCCCGCCCGGGACGGCGGTCGAAGAGCTCGGGACGTGCCGCGCACACGAACAGCGCGGCGGCCGAGGCGAGTTCCTCGGCCAGCGTGCCGAGCATGTCGAGCAGCAGGTCGCCGGCCCACTGGCCGTCGTCGACCATCAGTACGAAAGGCCGGATCCGCGCGAGAACAGCGAGCAGATCACGGACCGCGGCGCACGTGTCGTCCGCCGAAGGGCTGGGCGTGCCGTCCTCCAACAGGCCGCCCGCCAGCACCGCGAGGGCCTGCCGGACCTCGGCGTACTCGTCCGGCGGAAGGCCGCCGGACGGCTCCGTCACCTCGGGGTACTGCGGGAGCAGTTGCCGCAGCGCGTCGGCCAGCGGGGTGAGGCTGCCCTGCTCGCCGTAGGGGCGCGCGCGGCCCGAGCCGTGGGCGCAGGCCGTGACCGTCGTGCGGCGCCACTCGTGGACGAGGCGGGTCTTGCCCATCCCGGCCTCGCCGTGCAGGAACAGCAGGCGTGGGCCGTCGCGCCCGTCCACGGCGTCGGTCAGGGCCCGTTCCAGGGCGGCGAGTTCACGGGTGCGTCCGACGAAGGGCACGTCGAAGCGGCGCGAGAGTTCCGGGTCGTCCTCGACGAGACCCAGCAGACGGTACGCGGTCACGGGCGCGGTCTTCCCCTTCAAACTCAGGGGGCCGACGGGTTCGGTGCGGGCGGCGGGCCCGGCCGCGCGGCGCGTCTCGGGGCCGATCAGCACCTCGCCCTCCGCGGCGTGCTGCTCCAGCCGGGCGGCGACGTTGACCGTCTCGCCGGCCACCAGGGCCTGGCGTGTGGAGACGTCCGTACTGGTCACGGCGGAGCCGGTGTTGACGCCGATGCGCACGCCGAGCCTGATGCCCAGGGCGGGGTGCAGCTCGGTCTCGTTGAGTTCGCGTACGGCGTCCAGCATGGCGAGTGTCGCCGCCAGTGCGCGGCGGGCGTCGTCCTCATGTGTCACAGGGACCCCGAACACCGCCATGACGGCGTCCCCGATGAACTTCTCCACGGTGCCGCCGTGTCGCTCCAGCGGCGCCCGCATCCGGTCGAAGTACCGCAGGACCACGCTCCGCAGGGTCTCGGGGTCCAGTACGCCGGACAGGGCGGTGGAGCCCACCATGTCGCAGAAGACCACGGTGACGACCTTGCGTTCCTCGACGGCCGGCGCGCCGGCGGATCCGACGGCCGTCCCGCAGAACGGGCAGAACCGTGCCTTCGGGGGCAGCGCCCCGTCGCAGGCGGCACACGGCATGGCCGGCTCCTCTCGTCCGTGACACGCCGCCACGGAATCGGATCAGAAGAGCGCCCCGCCGGCGATCTCGCTGTGCGCCTGTACTTCCGGCCCCGCCTCGTCGAGCCGGTGCTTGATGTCGAGGATCAGGTCCAGTTCCTCCGTGCTGAGGTCCTTCAGCACCTGACGCTGTTCCTCGGTGAGCGCGTCGATGCCGAAACCTTGCTCCTCCAGGACGTCGAGCGTGTCGTCGCCGGACCCCGTGGTCCCCTCGATGCGGTCGGTCATGACGGGTGTCTCCCTCCCCTGGTGCGGTGGTGTGGGCGGTGCGGCGCCCGTCCGATGCGGGTGAGCAGTGCGACGAGGCCGTCCACGGTGTGCAGGGCGCTCGTGGTGACGGCGCGCCGCAGGACGGGTGTCAGGGGCAGTGCGTCGAGCAGGGCGAAGAGCGCGTGGGTGTGGTCGGCGTCCAGCACGGCGTGCTCCCGGACCGTCCGCAGCGCGTCCCGCGGCACTCCGGCGGCGGCGATCCGATCCGCCAGCCAGGGGGCGGGAGCGTTGGCCTCCAGTACGGCGATGTAGCCGAGCAGGGCGACGGGGTGGTGGTGCTCCACCCAGTAGTAGGCGGCGCCCGTCAGCCGGGCCACCGCCGGCGGGGGCTGCTCGGCGATCACGGCCCCGGCGTCGGCGCCCAGCGCCAGCAGGTCGGCGAGCAGCCAGTCGTCGTGGTCGCGTTCCTCCTCCATGTGCGTGCGCAGATACCGCTCCAGCGGCGCGACGACCGGGTCGTGCGGGCCGAGATCTCCGCAGCGTGCGACGGCCCGCTCCATCAGCGGGACCGAGGCGCGCACCACGCCGTGCATCACCGCCAGGTACTCGGCGTAGCGCGAGGGCAGTCCCTCGGACCGCCACAGCAGGGCGCCGGGCGCGTTCACCGCCGACGCGGTGAGGGCGAGCCGGGCGCGCAGGGCGATCCCCGCCGCTCCGAGCGCCACGGGTTGCTCGGGCAAGGTCCTGGGTACACCGGGTGCCACAGATCCTCCGGACGCACGGGACACCACAGGTCCCCCGGAGGTGTCCGGTGCCACGGGTTCCCCCGAGGTGTCGGAGCTCATTTTGGTGTCCCCGGCAGGGCGACCAGTTGCGCGTGTGCGGCCGAGCCGTGGCGTCTGACGAATTCCACCGGGCCAGCCTCGACCTGACGGCGCGTCGCATGAAGGTCGAGCAGGGCGCCTGCCGCCCCCGCGCCCGCCCGCCCGGTGGCGGCGAGCACCTCGGGATGCTCGGCCAGGGCGCGGCAGCCGGCGCAGTAGCCGGGCCGCGGTCCCGTGTCCTCGGCGGACGTGCCGAATCGTTCCCGTAGATGGAGCGGCCCCACCGCCCTGATCATCCGCAGCACGGGCGCCGACCGCACCCGTCCCCTCACGGCGGCCCAGTCGTCCTGGGCGATGTGGCCGACCCGCAGGTGTTCCGGAACGGGACGGCGGTCCACCACGTCCTGGTTGCAGCAGGCGAGGACGGTGCCGTCGCCCGCGACGACCGGCCATGCCGCCATGGCGCACGGCAGCACCCCGCGCGGGCCGGGCCGGGCCTGTGTCTTCGCCGCCGCCCAGGACGCCGCCCGCCCCACCGGGCGCACCGTGTTGACCAGCATGGGGACGCGGTCGCCGAAGGTCCGGCGGGCGTCGGCCGTCACGTCCTCGAGGTAGGGGTCGTCGGGACCGTTCCCGACGAGGTGCAGGCTCGAGGCGATGCCCGCGTCGAGCGCGTACCGTACGGCCGCGAAGGCGGCGGCCCGTGGGACCTCGCGTTCGTGGAAGGCGTCGACGCTCACGGAGAAGTGGTCGACGGCGGTGACGGCCCGCGCGACCGCCCGGGGCGGCCGCCAGGTGGCGGAGCCGGTGGCGCGGGCCGCGAAGAACGCCCCCGTGAGCAGGGCGGAGCGGGTCCCGGCGGCCCTGGCCCGGGTGGCCAGTGCGGCGACCGTGCCGGGACGCAGCAGCGGTTCGCCGCCGGTTAGCATGAGCACCGCGGGACGGGCGTCCTCCGTGAACGAGCCGACGAACCTCTGGAGCAGGCCGGCGTCGGTCTCGGCCGAGGCCAGGGTCGAGGCGGTGGAGCAGTGGGCGCAGCGCAGCGGACACCGTCCGGTGACGGTGAGCAGCAGCCCCGCGGCGGGGACAGGACGCAGGGACATCAACTCGGCTAGTTCCACGGCGCGTTCGACCTCCCTCGACGGTCTCCCCGGCAGTGTGGGCGGGGCCGGTTGACCACTCGGACCGAAGCGGTTGGGTTTCGGTAAATCGCCAGGTCGGGCGACGGAGCGTTCGGGTGTCCAGACCCTGACCAGGGCAGCTGCCGGGCCGTCGCTCGGCAGCCGTCAGACCTTCGCTCGGGAGCCGTCAGGCCGTTGCTCGGGAGCCGTCAGGCCTTCGCTCGGGAGCCGTCAGGCCGTTGCCCGGGAGCCGTCAGGCCGTTGCCCGGGGTGCCGCCGTCATTTCCCGCACTGTCTGTTCCCGGACGAACAGCCGGACCAGCCGGGGCAGTTCGTACAGTGCGGTGTGCGCGGTGACCTCGTCCGCCGGGGCGAGGACGGCTCCGGCGTCCAGGAGGGACTCCAGTCGGCGGCGTGCCTCGTGCTGTCCCTGGGTGAGTCGTACGGCCGCCCGGGCGAGGGTGAAGGGCCCTTCCGGGAGGTCCGCGAGCAGGCGCAGCGCGGACCGGTCCGCCGGACACAGGTCCCGCCAGCCGCAGGCCAGCCAGGGGCGTACGTCCATGTCGCCGGCCACGAGCTCGTCGAGCACCACGGCGCTGTCGGCCAGTCGTCTCGCGTACTCCTCCAGCGACAGGTTGCGCCGTACGGCGAGTTTCAGCCCGCACACCCGCACTGCGAGCGGCAGCATCCCGATGGCGGCGACGATGCGTTCCGCGGCCTCGCGGCCGACGTCCAGCCGGGCGGGGCCGACGATCCTGCCGAGCAGCCGCAGGCTGTCCGCCGCGTCGAACGCCGTGAGTTCGAGGCGCTCGGCCGAGGTGAGGCCGGCCAGCGGGGACCTGGCGGTGACCAGCACGGCGCTGGCTCCGCTGTCCGGGACGAGCGGCCGTACGCGGGATTCGTCGGCGCAGCCGTCCAGCACGAGCAGCACCCTGCGCCGGGCGAGCCACGTCCGCCAGGCGGCGGCGCACCGCCCCGGGTCCTGGGCCCCCGCGGTCCCTTGGGCGCCCGGAGCATCCATGAGTCCGGCCAGTTCGCGGAGTTCGGCCAGGACCGATTCCAGCGGGCGCGGCCGGCCCGCGGCGTCCCGCATCGCTATCAGTACGCGTCCGTCCGGGAACCGCCGGGCGAGGCGGTGGGCGGCGTGGACGGCCAGGGCGGTCTTGCCGGTCCCGACCGGCCCGCTCAGCACGATCAGCCGCCGGCCGGCGCCGACGGTGTCCGCGGGGTCCGGAGCGGGTGGGCGGGCCTCATCGTGCGCGGCGCTCCCGGCGGACGGGAGGCCGGTCCCGTGCTCCGCGGCTTCCGCCCCTGATGCGCCGGCGGGGCACAGGGCGTCCTCGTCCCCTGTCAACTGGCGAACCAGCACGTCGAGTTGTTCTCGGCGGCCGGTGAAGTCCGGCAGGTCCGGCGGGAGGAGGGTGCCCAGTCCGCGGCCTGCGGCGGGCTCCGGTGCGGTGATGGTCTGCGCGAGCGGGCCGCCTCGGGACCGGCCCCGGCCGCCGGAGAGCATCGAGCGGTACAGCGCCTCGAGTGCCGGGCTCGGCTGCAGCCCGTACTCGGCGGCGAGGAGTTGGCGTACCGACTCGTGGACGGCGAGGGCCTCGGACTGTCTGCCCTGGCTGAAGAGGGCGTTCATCTGCGCGGCCCGCAGCCGTTCCCGTTCCGGGTGCTTCTCGGCCAGTTCGCCGATCGTCTCGGCGACCTCATGGGGTCGGCCCAGTCGCAGTTCGGCCTCCGCCCAGTCCTCGTACGCCTGGAGGTGACGGGCGTCGAGGAGCTGCGCCTCGGCCCGCAACGCCGGTGAGTGGCGCAGTTCGTGCAGGGCCGGTCCGCGCCGCAGGGCGAGCGCCTCCCGGAGCATCCGGGCGGCGGGGGCGTCGGCGCCCTGCCGCGCGGACTCCCGCGCGCCGCGGACCAGTCGCTGGAAGCGCAGGCTGTCCAACTCCTCTTGCCCGACGCGGAGTCGATAGCCCCCCGGCTGGTGGACCAGCCGGTCGCCGGCACCCACCGAGTCCAGGAGTCTGCGCAGCGCGGAGACGTACACCTGGATGTTCTTGCGGGCGGTGCGCGGCGGTTCGCCGTCCCACAGGGTCTCGGTGAGCAGGTCGAGCGACACCGGGGTGCGGGTGCGGCAGAGCAGCATGGCCAGCAGCAGGCGCTGTTTGAGCGGTCCGAGCGGCAGGGCGAGCATGCCGGTCGCCTCCGGAGCCGCCGCGGAGAGCGGGCCGAGGACGGAGAACCGTAAGCCGGTGCACGGGGGTTCGGCCATGTCCGGTCCACCCTTCAGATGCAGTCATGAGCTGAGATGAATGACCGGAGTCGATTGACGTATATCAGACCATCCCGAACGCTGAGAACATCCACTATCGGCCACGCTGCGTGCCGAAGCGGTGCCTCTCGGCGTCTCCCCGTCTCGAGGGGCGTCAGCTAGGATGAACGCAAAACGCGAACTGCCCGACTGCTGTGACCCCGACGGGACGGAGGGCACGTGATGGGCGACACCGAGGCCCGGGCGGCATCGCCCGGCGCGTCGTCGTCCGGCGCGACACTGGCGGACCGGATCGACGCGCTGTTCCGGGTCGTGCGCCGGCCCGACCGCGAGCAGTACAGCCACGAGGAGGTCGCCCGCGCCTGCCGCGAGGCGACGGGCGAGAGCTTCTCCGCCACCTATCTCTGGCAGTTGCGGACCGGACGCCGCGGCAACCCCACCAAGCGTCATCTGGAAGCCCTGGCACAGTTCTTCGACGTGCCCGTCGTGTACTTCTTCGACGACGAGCAGGGCGCCGCGATCGCGCGGGAACTGGAGCTGCTCGGCGCCCTGCGCGACGCCGAGGTGCGCAGCGTCGCACTGCGCGCCGTCAATCTCTCGCCCGAAGGCGTCGGCACGATCAGCGACATGATCGACGTCATCGCCCGTCGCGAGAACGCCGCGGGCTTCGGAGAACCGTAACCGCTCCCCCGCTCGTGCTCGGCCCTGCTCACGGATCCCGGAGTGTGAGGAGTCGGCAGTTGCGTACCGACCGGCGAAGACGGCAGTGGCGGCGATGTCGGAAGATAGTCGACGGGCTCGCCCTGCCCACCCCTTTCGACGTCACCGAGTTCATCAGCGCGCTCGCGCACGCCCGCGGCAGGCCGATCGAGCTGATCCCGGTCTCCTCGCGGCCGGCCACCCCGTGCGGGCTCGTGGTGACCACCGACCGCGCCGACTACATCGTGTATGCCACCGACACCACGCCGCTGCACCAACAGCACATCCTGCTGCACGAGGCCGCCCATGTGATCTGCGGCCACTACGAGACCGCCCCCGCCGCGGCCGCCGCCGCGCACGTCCTGATGCCCAACCTGCCGCTCGCCCTGGTGCAGCGGGTCCTCGGGCGCAGCGTGTACACCGAACCGCAGGAGCAGGAGGCGGAGTTGGTCGCCTCGCTCATCCTCACCCGCGCCGCGCATCTCGCGCGGACCGGTCCGGCCGAACCGCAGGGGTCCAGGCTGCGCACTCTGTTCGGGCGGCCGCACGGCCGCGGCGCCGGGGGCGAGGACGGCGGCCATGGCTGACCTCGGCACCCTCCTCGCCTCCGGTCTCTTCCTCGCCTTCGCGGCACACCGCGCGCTGACGGTCTGGCGCGGGGCCGACCCCGCGCAGCGGTACATCGCGGGCTTCGCCGCCTGCCTGGGCACGGCCATGCTGTTCCGCGCCCCGGTCGTGGTGTCCGCGCTGCACCGCATGCCGCCCCTGGACACGGCCGTCATGCTCCTCACCCACGAACTGAAGACCGTGGCGCACGCGCTGCTCCTCCTCGTGGCTCTGTCGCTGCGGCCCACCCGTGCCGACCGGCGACCGGTACGACGGCAGGTCCTGCTCGCCCTCGCGGTCCTGGCCGCCGGGGCCGCGCTCCTGCTCGCCGCGGGCGTCAGAGTAGAGGACGGCCTCGCCACCGCACCTGTCCAGCGGCGCGTGTTCCTCGCGGCGTACAACGTGCTGTTCGCGAGCTACGGCTCGTGGTGCCTGCTCGTCCTGGTCCGCGAACTCCTGGGCCAGGCACGCCAGGTGGCGGCGGGACCGCTGCGCACCGGCCTGCGGCTGATGACGCTGGCCGCCTTGACCGGCACCGTCTGGACCCTGTGGGTGCTGACCTACATCCCCACCAACCTGGCCCGGGGGTACCAACTCCCCAGCGAGGACACGGTGTGCAGTGTGCTGGGGGTCGTCACCGCCGCGCTGGCCACCGGCGGAGCCACCGCGACCTGGTGGGCCGCCCTGCCCGAAGGTCCACTGGGCGCACCCGGGCGCTGGCTGTTCGCGTACCGCACCCACCGGGCCCTGGAGCCACTGTGGTCGGCGCTGCGCACCGAACTCCCGCAGATCGCCCTCGATCCGGCCGCCGACCGGCGGCCACCCCTGCGCCGCGCAGAGTTCGCTCTCTACCGGCGCGTCATCGAGATCCACGACGGCCATCTCGCGCTGCGCCCCTACATCCCCACCGCCGTCCCCGAATGGGCCGCCGGGGCGACCGACCGCTACGCGGACCGCCGCGCGGTGCTGGCGGCGGCCTCGATCGCCGCGGCCCTGGAGACCAGACGCGCCGGGCACCGACCGCCCGACGCCCGTCCGCCCGGCCCCGGACCGTTCCCCATGGCGGGCACGCTGGCCGCCGAGGCGGCCTGGCTCCTGCAGGTCACCGCGGCCTTCACCACGTCCCCCACGGTCGCCACCGTACGCACCCGGGCCCGCTCGGCCTGCGGACCCGACCGCGAGTCCGCCTGATGATCGAGTGTGTCCCGTGCGAGGAGGCCGCCGACGATGTCCAGGGCGCCGGGGCCGAGGGCCGTACCGGAGGGGCAGGCGTCGACGGCCCTGCCGGGTGGCGCTGCCGCGCGTCGAGCCGGGCGGCCCCGGTCACCCGGAGGTCGGGGCGCCGTCGGCCGCGTCGGTGGTGCGCAGCAGGCGCAGGAACGCCTTCACGCCCGCGATGATGTCCTGGTTGTCGGTGAGGCGGTTCACCGTGGACTCGAACTCCCGGCCCAGCGCGGCGACCTTGCGGTCCGCCTTCTCGGCCTGCTCATACGTGCTCATGGCCAGCGCGTCCACCGCGCGGCGCAGTTCGGCGAGGGCCTTGTACTGTTCCTCCGCCTTCTCCTCCAGGGCCCGCGTCCCGGCCTCGGCGCGGTCCACCCGGGCCCGCACCTCGACGACGTCGTCGCGCGGGTACGTGACGTCCTTCAGAAGTGTGCCCAGGCGCCGCCGGAGCTGGCCGAAGTATGCGCCGGCCGGCCGGAAGAAGGTGCTGAGCAGGCAGAACGCCGCGAACCAGTAGCCGGTGAACTCGCCCGTCGCCCAGGTCACGGAGAGGACGACCGCCGCCGTCAGGACATGACCGGCGACCGCCGCCCTGAGCATCGTGCGGGCGATCCGCGCGGCCTCGGCATCCCGCGCCGGGGAGACCTCCATGCCCTTCTCACGGCTCACCGCGATCTCGGCGAGCACCGTGTGCGCGCGGAAGTACAGGTTCCAGGGCAGCGTGAGAAGGAGCATCAGCCACAGAAGGCTCAGCACGCCCGCACCGACGGCGAGCACCACCGCGGGCGGCGCGCCCGCCACGTAGACGAACACCAATGCCGCGGCCGCCGCGACCACGGCTGCCACCGCCCCCAGGAACCTGCCCATGCCCCGCCCCCTGTTCGTACGTTCCACCCAGCCCATCGTCCCCGCCCCGGCGCGGGCCGGCATGAGTAGGCGTACTCAGTGACCTGGTCGAGACGGCGCCCGCCGGCGTCCCTGTCACGACCCCACCGCTCACGACCGGCCCACCGCGGTCGGGTACCGCACGCGGTACCGATCGAGGTACCTTGCTTTCATGCCCGCACTCAATGTGGAATTCAGCGAAGAAGAGATGGCACGGCTGCGCGAGCGGGCCGCTCTGACGGGCCGGAGTCTGAAGCAGCACGTGCACGATGTGACGGTGGAGGAAGCCGACCGGATCTCCTTCGTCGAGGGCGCGGTCGCCGAAGCCGCCCGGATCCTGCCCGGCGTCGCGGCCCGCTTCCCCGAGGGACAGCGCTGAGCCCGATCATCCGCGTCGACGTCGGCTGGGTCCTGCAGATCCAGTCCGCGATCTCCCCGCTCAACGTGCCCATCGCGGACTGGGGCACTCTGGCGATCATGGCCGAGCGGCACAAGTTCGAGCGGGAGCGCGGCGTCCTCTACTACGAGGAGACGGGCTCCCGGGCCGCGACCTTCCTGCACACCGCGCTGCTGCTGCGCCCCTTCACCGACTACAACCTGGTGATCGGCTGGGCCTGCGCCAGCCAGTACATGCACGTCTCCGGTCAGCCCCTCCGGGCCAAGGACGACGAACTGTACGAGCTCGCCCGAGCGGTCCGCGCGCAGGAAGCCGATCTGCGCGCCGTCGCGCAGCGTCTGGAGTCCTGGCGCACGGAGTGACACCGCAGCCGTGAACCGCCCGCAGGACGGAACCGGTGAGCTTGGGCTTCACCCCCCGGCCGGGAATCGCCCCTGTGCGTGCGGCTGAGGGAGATCGCCCGGGCAGTAAGCGCTATCTCTGCTGCCGTGCGTGGATCAAGAAGGCACCGACGAGGACTCCTGTTTCGACTACCGTCCCTGGGACTTCGCGCACCGGGCCTCTTCCGCGCAGCGAGCCGCTCAGGTCGCGCACCAGGAGACGTTGGCCGAGGCCGGTGCGAGTCTCGGGCCGCGCGCGGGGTGTGCACCGCCCCGAGCCGGTCCGCTCCCCCATGTTCACGATGCCCCACCAAGGCCCGTCGTGAGGGTCCGTTCCCTGCGCGCACCGCACGCAGGGTCCGAGGGGCTGCCCCGTATCGGACCCGGGCCGGACCCTCTCGCGGGGCCGGTCGAGGGCCTGCCAGGGCCTCGTGCGCCCAGGCGCAGGCGGCGTGGACCACGCACCGATACACGGCAAGCGGCGCGCACCGGGCCACAGCCGGCCGCGGTGCACGCCGCTGCCGCGAACCCCGGCCGGACGCCCGCGGTCACGGCAGCGGACACCCTCCCGGGGGCAGGAACGGGGCTGACGAAGCGGGTCTACGAGGCGGAGAACTTCAGCAGTTCGCCGCCGCTGCCCTGGGTGTTGCTGGTGACGTAGATGTCGCCCTTCGTGCTGACCGCCACGCCCGTGGGCGTGTTCAGGCTGCCGCCGGTGTCGATCGTGGTGGCCGCGCCCGTCTTCTTGTCGATCCGGATCAGCGCGCCCGGCAGCAGCCCGCTCGACGTCGCACCACCGGTGTAGGACAGGGCGACGAGGTCACCGCCCGGGGCCACGGCGAGGTCGATGAGACCCGTCAGGCCGGACGCGAAGACGGTCGGCTGACCGCCGGGCACGTAACGCCAGATACGGCTGAGACCCGTACGGATCCCGGACATGTCCGCGATGTAGAACGCACCGTCCCAGCCACGCACGATACCGGTCGGCACCGCCTCCGCCTGACCCGCCGGAGCCACCGCCGCGCCGCCCGAGGCAGCGGCCGGCAGCACGTTGTTCGGGAAGACGGCCTCGGTGCTGGTCGCCCCGTCGGAGTGGACGCGGACCAGGTCGTTGGCGCCCGCGTCGGTCACCAGGAAGTCACCGCCGTCCCGGGCGAAGTTCCACGGGTTGGAGAACACCTCGTTGTTGCCCAGGGCGGAGTCCGGGTCGTGCGCGACCTCGTGCGCGGCCAGATCACCCAGCACCTGGCCCTTGGCGATGCTCAGCGTCCCCAGCGCCCCGCTGCCCGAACCCAGCGCCGTGCGGGTGGTGGGGGTGCCGCTCAAGCCGCTGACCACCCGGTAGGTGCCGCCCGGAACGGACTCAGCCTCGATGGCTCCGCCGATCACGCTGGAGCCGTCGGCGCGCACGATCTGCACGGAGGGCAGACCGGTGACGACACGGCCCTGGGCGGAGCCCTTGATCCGGTAGATCGAGCCGCTGAGGCCCAGGCACTGCGAACCCGGCACCGTGCACGGCACCGCCGGGCCGCTGCCCGCCTCCGTGACCAGAATCGAGCCGTCGGACTGGATACGCACCGCACGCGGATTGTGCAGAGCGCTCGCCACGACCGCGGGGGTCGGGACGACCGTGGACGTGTGCACGGCGGACGCGGCCCGGGGCGCGGCCTGGCTCGGGATCACGGTCGCCGTGAGACTCCCCACGACCGCCGCCGCCACAAAAGCCCCCGCCCAAGACCTGCTTGCTTTTGACATAACTCTCCTCAACCCGGCACGCCCCGCCATCAGGAGCGAATCCAACCGGCGTCACCATAGACACACACAGCCCTATCCGCCCCGACCCGGAAAGCGGCCTCCGATTAACCGGATCAGGGCTCGACGTGGCGTCCGGTACTGCAACTGACGTGGCCTCCTACCAGTGACGGGGTAGGGAATCGGCGACTCTCCGGAATAATGCGCAGGTGAGAGCGCAGTCCGGACGAGAGGATTCCGCGGACCACCTCGGAAAGTAATTATCTAGCAATCCTCAAGCCCGATTTCCCGGCGCGGACCGGTGAATTCATGGACCTGGCGAATTCCGCCCGGACACCAGCAGTTGTCCAGTGGTCATGGACAGCGTCTCGACGGCCTGCCCGTCGCGGTCCGCGACCGGACGGGCCGGGTACGTATGCGTGCCGGCGGGCCCCGGGGACCTCCATGGCGGCGACGGGCCTCGGCGGCGGCCGGCGCACCGACCGGCCGAATACGACACCCCGAGGCGCAACCCTCGAGTTGCACCTTGCGGGTCGACGTGCAACCCTTGAGTTGCATCCGACGGTGACGATGAAGGAGTCCCTCATGAGCGAGGACCGGATCGAACGCGAAACCCTGATCGCGGCACCCCTGGAGCGGGTCTGGTCGCTGGTGGCCCAACCCGGGTTCTGGGTGGCCGACAAGGCGAGCCTGCCCGGCACCGTGGCCAGGGAGGGCGAGTCGATGGTGGCGAAGAACGCGGAGCACGGCGACTTCCCGGTGCGTGTGGAGAAGGTCGAGCCGCCGACCTACCTGTCGTATCGCTGGACCAGCGCGTTCCCCGGCGAGGAACTGCGCGAGGACAACAGCACCCTCGTGGAGTTCACGTTGACCCAGGAGGGCGACCAGACGCGACTGCGCGTCGTCGAGAGCGGGTTCACGGCGCTGGCCGGTTCCGAGGAACTGCGCCGTCAGAACCTGAAAGACCACAGCGCGGGCTGGCCCCTGGAACTCGACGCGCTCAAGACGCGTGCCGAACAGTCCGCCACGTGACGGAAGAACGCCCCGGAGCCGCCGAGGTCGTCGACAGCGTCCTCGGTGCGCTGGCCGACCCGACGCGACGCCAACTCCTCGATCTGCTGGCCGCACACGGTGAGGCCACTGCCACGACACTCGCCGAACGACTGCCCGTCTCGCGGCAGGCCGTGGTGAAACACCTCGCCGTCCTGGACGCCGCCGGGCTGGTTTCCGGCGGCCGGGTCGGACGCGAGGTCCGCTACGCGGTGCGGCCCGCTGCACTGGACACCACGGCGCGGTGGATGGCCTCGCTCGCGGCCGACTGGGACCGGCGGCTGGCGAACATCAAACGCGTCGCCGAGGCAGCGGAACGGGATCCGGGTCCGGCACGCCCCGACTGAAGAGATCACGTACCCGTGCACACACGGCAATGCGTCTGGATCGTCGAGGAGTACCGCGCATGGAGCGACCGCAGGGGGGCGACCTGCCGTCCCGCGTCAGCGGCGGTCCCTCCTGACGCGAGTGCAGGGCCGGTAGGACACGCAGGTCAGAGGGGCTGTGCGGAGTCGCGCAGGAGACGGGTCCATTCCCTGAGCAGGGCGTCGACGGTGTGCGCCAGGTAGCGGCCGTCGTCGAAGACCGCGTCCAGGCCCGCGGTCCCCAGCGGGCTCGTCCACGGGGTGAGGGCGAGGGGGAACTGGAGAGTGCGCGCGTGGATGTAGCGGGTCGTGGCGCGGGTGCCCCCGAAGTCGACCTCGCGTGTCTCCGCGTCGTCGAGTCCGAAGGTCGTGGTCAGGGCCGAGCCCTTCGGCAGGACGGAGGCCAGCTCGCCGAGGGAGATCTGCCGGTGGGAGAGCGCCGTCGCCACGGCGGCGTGTACGGCGGTCACCGTGTCGGAGAGCTCGGCCGCCGGCCGCAACAGGATCGGAAGGAGGCCCAAGTGGCAGCCCGCTCTTCGAGAACATCGGGGATGCAGGGCAGAGCGATGCCGGTCACCCGGGAGGGCGACGGCGGCCGGCTCCCCCGAGGCAGCAGCGAGCGCCCTGTCGCCCCCGATCACCCGTGACGCAGCTCAGTGCGTCGTGGAGGGCTCCCGCGCCTCCGGGGCGACCCCGCCGTCCCCGTCCTTCTCCGCACCCGGCGCGGACCGGCGGATCTGCGGCAGCGTGACCATCACTGCGGCGCTCGCCACGGTCCACACCACGCCGAACCACAGCAACGGCGTGGCCCCCACCCGGTCCGCGGTCGGGGCCGCCCACCAGTAGCCCACGGTCATGGAGAGCACGGTCGCCACACCGTCGTACGCGCTGACGCGGGACATCGCGTCGGACGGCACATCGGCCTGGAGGCTGCTCGTCCAGAGGATGTGCAGCAGCGCGAATCCCGCGCCGGACAGCAGCGAGCCCAGGACCAGGACATACACGGGCGCGCGCAGGGCGAGGAGGCCGGCGAAGGCCCCCAGGCCGAACGTGCAGAAGACGGACGCCAGCAGCGGCCTGCGAAAGCGCAACCGCATTCCCACAAATCCGCCGAGGAGTGAGCCGACTCCCTGCGCGGCCATGACCGTGCCCCATTGGGCGGCACCGTTCTCCTTGCCGCCGACGAAGGCGATGCCCAGCACCATCACGGGCCCCAGGACGAAAGTGGACGCCGACGACGTGTAGGCGAGCAGGGACCACAGCCAGGTGCGTGAGCTGAACTCGCGCCATCCGTGCCGCAGTTGCTGAAAAAAGCTCTCGTCCTCGCGGGCGGAGTCAGTGGCGGACGACGACGTGCGCACCCCGGCCAGGAACAGCGCGCTGACCAGGAAGGTCGCCGCGTCGACGGCGATGACCCAGGCCGGCTCGGTCCAGGCCACCAGCGCACCGGCGACGGCGGGCCCGAGCAGCGAGCCGATCGAATAGAAGGTGGAGCCGAGGGCGTTGGCCTCCTGGAGGCGTTTGCCGGAGACGACCTCCGGGACGAACCCGTGAAAGGCGGGGTGGAAGAAGGCGGCTGCCACGGAGAGCGCCGCGGCGAAGGCGACGAAGCCGCCCAGCGGCATGCCGACGGTCAACAGGATGACCACGACGGCGATTTCGATGGCCGCGCGGACGAGATCGCTCCCGATCATGGTGACGCGGCGGCCCCACCGGTCCGCCAGCACGCCGCCCGCCAGCAGGAAGACGATAAGGGGCGCGGTCTGCGCGCCCAGCACCAGGCCGACCCCGCTCGCCCCGCCGCCGTGCTCCAACACGGCGAAGGACAGGGCGATGGGCATCATGCTGCTGCCCAGCACCGAGGCGGCCTGCGCGCAGAACAGCCGGCGCAGGTTCCGCTCGCGCAGTAGGTCCAGAGGTAGTCGAGCCGCCAGACCGTTGGTCATCGCATGTCCCCCGTCGGGTCCGTTTCCGGACCGCGTGCGTGACTCACCCGTCCGCTCCTTCCTCGGCCTGCCCGGCGCGACCGTGCCACGCAACGCCCTGTGTATCCGAACGCGACGCCGGACAGAATATGTGAGTCCGATCGGGTGATCACCAGTCCTCGGGAATCTTCACACCACTGTCTTCCAGCCGTCCTCGGTACGGCAGTTGGCGCGAGGCGACCGCACCCGTGCAGCTGTCCCGTACGACCCGAATGACCGAGGAGCCGGCCGACCGATGGAACGCCACGAAACCGATCTGGTCCTCGTCGAGTTCAGCACCGCCACCTCGGGCGTCGCCGATCTCACCTGGGGTCAGGATCAGGTGTGCCGGTGGATGGAGAACTCCGCCCCGTACACGGAGCACATGAACCTCGACGTGCTGATCGAGTGCGAGGCGGGCACGAGGACGACGCTCGACGACGTCCGTGAGGCTCTCCGGGTGGTGATCGAGCGCCACGAGTCTCTCCGGACGCGGCTCAACGTATGGGAGGACGGCAGCTACCGGCAGTTCGTCTGCGCGAGCGGGAGGGTCCCTGTCCGGGTCCACCACTGCGCCACCCACGAGGCGACCGGGGTGGTCCTGGAGGAGCTCAGGCGCCTCCCCTTCACGGTGTTCGAGTGGCCCCTGCGCGTCGCGGTGGTCACCGTCTCGGGCGTCGTGTCCGGTGTGGCGTTGTGTCTCTCCCATGTGGCGACCGACGGCTGGGGCGTCAAGGTGATCGCCGGTGACCTCAGGGAGCTTCTGTCCGCGGCCCCCGAGGAACGTGACGCCCTGTCGGCCGGGCCTCCCCGCCCGCTGCTGCAACCGAGGGAGCACGCCGCGGCGCAGCGCCGGGCCGGCGGCCGGAGCGCGGTTCGGGCCGAGGCGTTCTGGACGGCCCAGCTCTCGCGCTTCCCCAACGACCGTTTCCCCCTTCCCCTGCGGACTCCCGAATCCCCCCGATTCCCGAAGATCACGATGCGCTCCCCCGCGGCGGCGCGGGCGCTGGCGGAGGCGGCCGCGCGCCACGGCACGACCGTCAACGCTGTGCTGACCGGCGCCCTCGCGGTGCTGGTCAGCGCGCTCAGCGGGCTGGAGGACGCCACGTTCCGGCTCTTCTGCGCCAACCGGACATCCGCGGAGAGCCGCAACTCGGTCGGTACCTTCTTCCAGATCATCCCGGTGGCCCTCACGGTCGCGGATCTCCCGTTCCGGGACATCGCGCACGCGGCGTGGCAGGCGTCCCTGCGGGCCTACCGCGTCGGCGAGCGCGACCCGCGCCGGCTCGACCTGCTCACCGAGTCGGTGGCGTCCGCCCGAGGCGTCGACCTCGACCTGGAGTGCTTCCTCAACATCCACGGATACGGCGGTCAGGGGGACGGGAAGGCCCTGACCGCCCTGGAGACGGAGGCGACGCGGCTCACGGCCTTCGACGACGACGGTGGCTTCGACGAGTGGGAGCCCGGCAAGTTCTACGTCGACGTGTGGCGCGTGTCGGGATGTTTCGAGGTGACGCTCTCCGCGGACACGGCGCTCTTCTCCCGCGACCGGCTCACCGGCTTCCTCTCCTGTCTGGAGGAAGTCCTCCTGAGGGCCGCCGCCCGTGACGCGCCCCGCCCGAAGGACCTCGTCCGGGGCGCCGAGGCACTCGCCGGGCTACGCCGACGTGAGGACCTGGTGCTCGTGGACGGCTGCTGGGTCGATCCGGCCGAGGTACAGGCCCTGCTCACGCAGATCCTGTCCCCCCGCACCGCCCAGGTCTTCATCGAAACGGGCCCCACCGGCCGCCCCAGTCTGACGGCATACCTCGTACCCCGGCAGCCACAGAAGCCACAGAAGCCACCGTCTCCACCGGAGGTGCACCGGCTGCTGCTGGCCGCCCTGCCCGGGCACAGATTCGTCATGACCCCGCACCGGTACGTCGTCTGCGCGGCAGGCCCCGACGCGCCCGCCACAGTGGAGGAGTGGCGCCGGTACGAGGTCCTCTCGGAGGGGCCGGGCCGGGAGTCCCCCACCCCGCACGCCCCGGACGCGACCCGGACCTGACGGGATTCACGGCCTTCGGGCTCCGACCCGCGCCAGGTCCGTCAGACGTCCCCGGAAGCCGTTGGCCAGCGCCTCGGCCGTTCGGCGTCCGTGATACGTCGTCTCGTAGCGCAGTGCGCCGGTCAGCCGGCCCGCTTCCATGGTCAGACCGACCGAGAGAGTGGCCGCGGCGGCCAGGGAGGACTGCGGTGTCGCGTACTTGAGCCGGGAGAAATCCTGGTGGTAGGGGGCGAGGCCGGTGCGCAGTGCGTGCATGGGTAACTCGTGTTGCCGTCGGTCGACGATCCAGCCGGTCACCCCGTACAGGCGCAACTCCGCGTGCGCCAGGGCGTGGCGGTAGAAGGCCGCGTCGCCCTGACGGCCCAGGACGGTCTCGGCGAGCCGGCCGAACGGCAGGTCGACGACCGCCGAGGCGTCCCTGAGGACGCCGTCGACCTGCCGGAACAGTCCGCTCGGCGAGGTCTGCCCGAGGTCCACCGGTACCTGGATCATGTTGGAGAACAGGCCCAGGGCGGAGCGGGTCTCGGGGCGGACGCGGCCGTGCGAGGGCGTGGAGAGGATCAGCCGCTCGCGGCCGTAGAAGCCGCCCAGTGTCCGGGCCAGCGCCGCCGCGAGCAGCGCGTACAGGGAGACTCGCTCGCCACGGGCCGCGCGCAGCAGCCGCCGGGACTCTTCGGCCGACAGGTCCAGGGGAATGCTGTCGTACTGGTGCTGGAGCGGGAGGAAC
Organism: Streptomyces sp. NPDC060002; assembly: GCF_042737245.1. NCBI lineage: Bacteria > Bacillati > Actinomycetota > Actinomycetes > Kitasatosporales > Streptomycetaceae > Streptomyces > Streptomyces sp. NPDC060002. The sequence continues at coordinate 95,419 of NZ_JBHWUW010000025.1, read as the reverse complement.
CCGGTGGCGCGGCCGGTCAGGAGGTCCCCGGAGCCGTGGGCGCGCAGCCGGTCCGCCCATCCCGCCAGGCGGGACGCGGTGTCGAGGCGGGCTTCAGGGGTGTTCTCGGCACGGACGAAGTCCACGTAGGACAAGGGCGGTCGGCCGCTGTCGGCGACGGAGGCGGCCACCCGGCGGTTGTAGAAGTCGGCGAGGTCGCGCAGATGGATTTGATGGCTCGGCTCGTCGAAGACCAGGTGGTGGAAGCTGGTCAGCAGGACGTGGTCGTCGTCGGCCAGCCGCAGCAGGGTGGCCCGGGACAGCCAGTCGGTGACCTCGAAGGGCCGGGTGGTCAGGTCGGTGAGGATCTCGTGCAGTTCCTGTCGGCGCAGTGCGTCGCCCAGGTCCATGGTCTCCAGGGGGAACGGCTCAGGCCGCAGGGCCTGCCGCGGTCGGACCACCTGCTCGATCGGCGCCCCGGTGTCGACCAGTCGGAGCCGCAACGCGTCATGCCGCAGTGCGACTTCGGCGAGCGCGTCGCGTAACGCGCCGACGTCCAGGGGACCTCGCATGCGGAGGGTGGTCGAACAGTCGAGGGAGACGGCCTTGGGATAGAGCTCGTCGTAACACCTCTCCCACTCCCAGCACCACTCCTGACGCGAGGAGAGGGGAAGTCCTTGATCTGACTCTTGGGATGTCGCCGTCATGACCTGCCTTGGAGAAGACGCCCGAACACTGTCGACGCTACCCCCGGCACAGGGCATAGCTCCTCGTCAGAGCGGTCATGCCACACAACTGTAAAACTCCGGATGGGGGTGAGCGGGGTGCGTTATGTTCCTGCCATGGCGGATGTGGACACCTCGGCAGCGCGGCAGGGTCCGCAGGGACTCGACGGTCTCGCGGCGGCCCTCACGCAGGCATGGCACGGCGTGCTCGGCTCCCTCCCGGAGGAGGACACGGACTTCTACGAAGCCGGAGGCACCTCGATCGACGCGGCCCGGATCGCCTCGCAGGCCGCCGAGTTCGCGCCGGACGTCGAGGACTTGGACGTCACACTGATGAGCGCGCTTCTCGACGAGGCGCGCTTCGGGGACGTACGACGGCTGGGGCTGGAGTCGATCGAGCGCACACGTGGCGGATCGGCCTGACCGGGCGACGTCGGCCCGGCCGGGCCGACGTCGGATCAGCCGCGACCGGCCGCCAGGTCGGTCAGCAGGCCGGCCGCGAACCGTGCGCACCACTCCGCGCCGAAGCACCGGCGGTCGTAGGTGAGGACCAACCGCGGCTGTGTTCCGCACAGGTTGAGCTCCACGTCGAGCTGGGACGGGCGGACCACCGGCCCGGCGGCGCCCTCGTCCCCTCCCTCGTCCTCCCCTTCGCCCTGATCGTCGTCCAGGTCGAAGAGGGTGAAGGCGAGCCCCGCCACGGAACTCTGCCAGGAGTCCGCGGTCACGCTCACGCTCAGCGGGGCCAGGTCGTCGCGCGCGACGCCCATCCCGTCCGTGAGCAGATCGACGATCTCCTCGAACTCCACTCCCTGGTGGGCCATTCCCTCGCGCAGCCCGCGCCGCACCTGGGCGAGCACCCCTTGGTCACCGTGCGGGGCCGAGGGGCCGACGCGGACGAGGACCGCCTGGGCGAGCGGGCCCACCGCGTCGGAGTTCATCCGGTTCGCGGACATGGTGCCGAGGACCAGGTCGGCGGCCCCGGAGCGCTCCAGCACCCGGCGGGCCGCCGCGGCGGTGACGTACACCGTGGGCGTGCAGCGCGCGGCGCGGGCGTTCGCCTGGAGGAGGCCGGACAGGGCGGGGTCGAGGGGAACGCGCAGTTCGGCGCCGTCGGGCAGCCAGCCCGGCTCCGGCCGCCGCTCGCCGATCCACGGCGTGGGGAAGCCGGACAGCTCCGTGCGCCAGAACTCCCAGTCGGCGGACCTGCGGTGCTCGCGCGCCGCCAGGAGTGCGGAGTACCGGTCCGCCGGGGCGAGCGGCTCGTCCGGCCCGCGCCGGTAGGCCTCCTGAAGGTCCGTCACCACTTGGTGCAGGGAGAACAGGTCCATCACGAGTCGGTGGAAGGTGAGGAGCAGGACGCCGCTGCCGTCACCGAGAAGGGTCAGGTGGGCTCGCGCCAAGGGCTCGCCGGCGAGGGGGAAGATCTCCGCATGGGCCGCGGCCGCCGCTCGACGCACCTCGGTGAGGTGGCCGGCCTGGTCGGCACGCAGGTCCGGCCGGTGCAGGACGCGCGGCTCCTGGTGCGTGGCCGGGCCGAGGGTCAGCGTCTCGCCGTCCGCGTGGAAGCCCGTGTCGAGTAGTTCATGGCGCCGAAATACTGCCGTGACGGCGTGGGAAAGCCTTTTCTCGTCGAGCATTCCGTCGAGGCGCAGCGCAATGCCGGTGTGCAGCAACGCGCTTCCTCGAACGACGCATTCCACTTCCCAGAGCCGTTGCTGCTGACGGCTCAATTCCCTGGCGTACGCACTTCCACTTGCCCCGTCCATGCGCTCCCTGCCCGAAGGGTGCGACGAGTGCCGTACGGGAAGTCGTGACTCACCGTACGGCACTTGTCGATGGTCTTACTTGGCCTCGGCAGCGGCCTGACGGCGGAGCTGCTCGAGATTGATGAGGGCGAGGCTTACAGAGTTGACCTTGATCATGTCAACTTCCCATCTTTATAGGAGGGTTCCTCTACCACCGGTCGGTGGCAGGGGAATGCTTTCAGGCCAAGTGATCTCCCGTCAATAAGGCTTGCCACAGGGCCGTGTCGGTTCCCGATATCCGCCAGGTTTCGGCAATGCCCCGTACGGCATCGCTTTCTGACGGCACATCACGGAACGCTCCCCTCGCTCAATCGCTCTATGAACTGCAGGAATATCTCGCTCACCCGTGCCGCCCCCGTGGCGTCGTGATAGTGGTTCTCGTACCACAGCGCGCCGGTGAGGGCTCCGTCCGTCATCTCCAGGTCGGCGAAGAGGGTGCTGGCGCATGCCAGCGCCTGCTCGGGGCCGGCGAAGACCGGGAACGGGTGGTCGGGGTACAAGCCCTGCGGGGTCACGGCGAGCCCGGGCGGCAACGCCAGCGGGGGGTTCGGCTGCTCCGGCAGCCAGCCGGTCACCCCGCTCAGCCGCAGTTCCAGGTGGGCCAGCGCGCTGCGGTAGTAGGCCCCGTCGCCCGGCGGGCGGTCCAGGACGCGGGAGGCGATCTCGCTGAACGGCACGTCGGCGGAGTCCGAGGCCCGCTGGACGCTGCCGTGGACGGCCCTGAGGAACTCCGACAGGGAACGGTGCTCCGTGTCGACCGGCACCGGAACCACGGTACTGAACAGGCCGAGCGTCTCGCGGGCGCTCGCGGAGGTCCGCCCGTGTGTGTACACGGAGCACACCAGGCGGTCGCGCTCGTACGCCGTGGCGACGGCATGACCGAGGGCCGCCAGCAGGACGGTGTGCAGCGTGACGCGCTCGGCGCGCGAGCGCCGCAGCAACAGCCGGGTCCGCTCGGCCGTCAGCGTCAGCGGCACGGAGCCGAAATCCGCCTCGGCGACGACCGCCCCGGCGTCGCCCGCCAGCGGGTCCGCCGCACCGTACGCCCGCAGTTCCCCGGCGAGGGCGGCTGCCCGTCCGTGCACGGCGGAGCGCACCTCGGGTGTGTGCTCCCGGCTGATCAGCCCGGTGTAACTCGCGGGCTCGCTGCGGCGCTTGGCGGCGCCGTGGCCCGGTGCGACGCGCTCGTGGTAGCCGCGGGCGAGCAGATCCCGGAAGAGGCGGTGAGAGGTGCTGTCGAAGATCAGGTGGTGGAACTGCGCGACGAGGACGTGCTCCTCCTCGGCCGTGCGCACCAGGGTCGTGCGCGTCATACGGTCCGTCAGGTCGAGGGGCCGTGAGAGGACCCGCGTCACCTCCGCCGCACGCGACTGCGGTGCCGCCCTTACGGTGTCCAGCGGCCCCGGCTCGGGCCGCAGCCCCTGTCCCGGCCAGGCCGCGGACGGGTCCGGCCCGGCCGCCGCCACGAGGTGCAGGCGCAGTGCCTCGTGGCGGGTGCCGATCTCGGCCAGCGTGTCCCGCAGTGCTCCCGTGTCGAGCGGCCCCCGGAACAGCAGGGTCTCGGACGACTCGATCGGCGTGGAGTCACCGGTGTAACTGCGGGTCCACTCCCAGCACCAGTCCTGGCGGGAGAGCAGGGGCAGTGGGGCGAGGCCGGCCGAGGGAGGGTGGGTCTCGGTTCGGTGGCTCATGGGCGGGCGCTCTCCTCCAGGGTGCGTACGGCCGTGACGTACCGCCGGCTGCTTCCCGAGGGGCCGAGCAGCTCCGGCAGGGCGCGTACGGCGGGCACGGGGTGCTTCGCGGTGAACCGGGTGAGGTTCACCGTGTGCTGTTCCCAGCGGTCGGCACGCTCGTGGGTGAGGTGCACGCCCGGCGCGGCGGGAGCCAGGCGCATCCCGGCCCCCGACGACCACAGGCGCAAGCCGAGTTCGAGGTCCTCGCACCCCCATGTCGTACCGAACGTCTCGTCGTAGCCGCCGGCTCGCTCCCACTGCCCGTACGGCATGGAGGTGTTGGCTCCGATGCAGGTCAACCATGGTGCCACCGGATCCAGTTCGCCCGTGGCCATGCCGGCCACCAGGGTTTCCAGGGCGTTCACCACCGTGCGTCCGAACCGGCCGCTCGTCGCCGCCTCATGGGGATCGGGCAGGAGTTCGTCCGGCTCCGTGGCCAACAGACGCCGCGCGGACGGAAGTTCACGGACCGGTCCGTGGACGCAGGCGGGTGCCCGGCCGGTGTGCTCGCCGAGGTGGGCTGCCAGGGCCTGCGGCGGGAGCAGGATGTCGTCGTCCAGGAAGATCAGCAGGCCGCCGCGGGCCGCGGCCGCCCCGGCGTTGCGTGCGGCGGCGCGGCCCGCCCGCGGTCCCGGCACGGTGTGCAGGGGCAGCCGTGCGGCGGCGGCCGCCACGACGTCGGCGGTGCCGTCGGTGCAGCCGTCGTCGACGACCACGATCTCGTGGGGCTCCGGGCACACCTGACGGGCCAGGCAGGCCAGGACGAGCCGCAGGCTGTCCGCCTTGTCGCGGGTGGGGATGACCACGCTGACCGTCGGCCGGGTCATGTCGGACTCCCCGCGTGGAACAGGTCCGCACCGCCGAGCAGGCTCGTGCCGTGCGCGGCGAGCAGGGCGGCGCCGGCGAGGGAGGAGTGCGGACCATGGACGGCCGGACCGACCTCGGGGAGGGGCCGGCCCGGGCGGGCCGTCGCGGACAGGCGTCGCGCAACCCTGCGGGGCAGGGGCGCGAGCACGGCTCCGAGTCCGCCTCCGATGCGTACGTGCGCGGGCTGGACGAGCTCCACGAGGACCCGCAGCGCGCGGGCGATCGAGTCGGCGGCGTGGTCGAGAGTGCGCTCCGCCCAGGGTTCGGCGCGGTCCACGCCCGCCACCAACTCGGCCGTCGTCGTGGGAAGCCCACGTGCCGCAGCTGCGTGAGCGGCCAGCGCCTCGGCCGAGAGCACGGCCTGGAGGCAGCCGCGCGTGCCGCAACGGCAACGCGGGCCTCCCGGATCGACCACCAGGTGGCCCAGTTCGCCCGCCGTGCCCCAGGCGCCGGTCAGCAGGCGGCCACCGCTGACCAGTCCGCCGCCGACGCCCGTGCCGATGCCCAGGTAGACCAGGTCCCGACTGCCCGTGGAGCGGGCCTCCGCCAGCCCGGCGAGCGTCGCGTCGTCGCCGAACAGGACCTCTGCGCCGCTGCCCGCGAAGGGGGCGCTCAGCGAACGGCCCACCCAGGCGGGCCGACTGGGCCAGCTCAGCACGGACCCGTCGGCACCGACATTGGGCGCCGCCGCCACGCCGATCCGGGCGGGGACTCCCCCCAGCGCGTCGACCGCCTCGGCGACGGACGCCTCCAGCAGCTCCGACTCGCCTCCCGCGTCACCGCCGACGGGCCACAGGACCGTGCGCTCGTACACGGCCGCACCGGCGGCGACCGCGCGCAGGGCGAGCTTGGTGCCTCCGATGTCCACGGCGAGGATGCCGCCAGCCGTGCCGGGGTCCGTGCGCGGGCGGGTGCCGGTCACGACGGTTTCCGGGCGACGAGGATCGCGTACGGCGCCTGCTCGGCGTCGCGGCTCTCCTCCACCCGCAGTCCCACGGCCTCCAGGCCTGCCCGCAGCTCCTGCGTCGTCCACCAGTGGAGGTGTCCGTCGACGAGCCAGCGGACGACCGTCGTACGGCTCATGTCGTCGGTGAGGACGAGCGGGTCGGGCACGAAGGCGTCGGCCACCACGAGCAGTCCCTTCGGTCTCAGCAGTGCGGCGAGTGAGCCGAGTTGGGCGGCCGGGCCGTGGACACCGCCGAGGACCACACAGCCGCCGTACTCGGCGTCGGCCGCCGGTGGGGCACCGCCGTCGCCGATCTCCAGGAGCGCACCGTCGGCGGCGGCCTCGGCGAGCAGCCCCTCGACGCTCGCGCGCAGGGCCTTCTCCGGCGCCGGGGGTCCGGACGGCGCGGCCGGCGGCGTCGGTCGGTCGCCCGCCGCTTCGCCGCGCACCCGGGCCGCCAGTGCCCGGCCGGCCGACGCCACGTCCGGGGAATACGCCCAGGCGTACGGCGCACCCGCCGAGGCGGTGTCCGTGACCAGCAGCCCCAGCGCACAGGCGGTGTCCAGCACGGGCGACAGCATGTCCGCGCGCAGCCCCGCCGTCCCTGCCAGGTCGGCGGCGGTACGCCCGTCGGCCAGGCGCGGGGGAAGGCCGAGTTCGGTGAGGGCCGCCGCCAGGACCTGCTCGGCCGTGGTGCCGGGGCGGGCGGCGCGCGCGAGGCGGTACACGGGGGCCGCCTGTGCCTTGCCGACGGCGGAGCGGCGCAGCCGGTAGCGCGGCTGGAAGCTGTCGGGCACCTTGTACGCGGCCAGTTCGGCGCGGGCGTACGCCTGCACCCGTGAGGGGGAGGCCAGTTCGGCGTCGGCGGGCACGTACTCGACGGTGAGACCCTGGTCGTCCGAGTCGTCCGGGCCCGTCGCAGTGACCGAGACGTCGGCGACACCGGGGGCCGCCCTGAGCGCCGACTCCACCTCCATCGTGGAGACCCAGCGGGCCCCCCGGCGGACCACTCCGAGCCGGGCTCTGCCCAGGATGCGGTGAACGCCGTGCTCGTCGCGATCGGCGAGGTCGTGCAGACGGTGGACCGAGCCGTCCTCCAGGACGACGGCGAGTTCTCCCTGGGCCGCGTCCCGGCCGGGCAGAGGCGTGCCGTCGGGGTGCAGCAGGTCGACCCGGACGCCGGGCATCGGACGACCGACGGCTCCCGAGGGCAGTCCCGGGTCTCCCCACAGCACGGAGCCCGTCTCACTGGAGCCGAAGTTGCGGGAGACGCCCACACCGAGTGTGCGGGTCCACAGCGCGTCCAGCTCGGCGTCCACGTATCCGGCCCCGGCCATCACCCGGCGCAGCGCGGGGAACGGCGCGTCCTCGACCAGCGCCCGGCGGCGCGCCAGGACACGGGCCAGGCCGGGCACGGTGACCAGGACCGTCGCCCGCTCGCGCAGCCGGCTGTGCACGGCGCCGACGGCACGCGGCGGCACCGGGTCCACGTGCGCACCGGCCACCAGCGCGCCGGCCAGCCAGCCGAGCGCGTAGGCGTGGCTCAGCGGCAGCGGCAGCAGTACGCAGTCGTCGGGCCGCGCCAGACCGGCCTGGTGGTAGCGCACGCCCTCGTCGAGCACGGAACGCGGCGACCGTGCCACGAGCTTGGGCGTCCCGGTCGACCCGGAGGAGACCAGCAGTACCGTGCCCGGGGCGTGGGCGGCCGCTCCGGAGTCCGCTTCGGCTGCGGTGATCCCGTCACCGAAGAGCCCCTCGTCCGCGCCGCCGGGCTCGGCCCGCAGCACCGCCCGGTCCGCCTCGCCGGGGTCCGCCACCAGCGTCCGGCGGGCCCCGGCGGCCCTCAGCAGCCTGCGGGTCTCCGCCGGTGGCGAGTCCGCGGGCAGCAGCAGGGGGCAGGCGCCCGCCGCCGTCAGCGCGAGCAGGCCCAGCACCCATTCCGGCTGGTTGGGCCCCTGGAGTCCGACCGCCTCCGCGGGCCGTACACCCTGTGCGCGCAGCCTTTCGGCCAGCTCGGTCACCCGTACGACGGCCGCCCCGCGGGTCAGGTCGCCGAGCGCGAGCGCGTCCGGGTTCAGGTCCGCCCGGGAGAACGCCTCCCACAGGTCCGCGGCGGTCACTTCGCCGTACCCTGCGCCGCCGTCTCCAGCCGCCGCACCAGGGCCTGCGCGGCGAGTTCGTACCCGTGTGTGCCGAAGCCCGCGATGACGCCCACGGCGAGCGGCGAGACGACGGAGTTGTGCCGGAAGGACTCGCGGGCCCAGACGTTGGAGATGTGCACCTCGGCCCAGGGCGCCGGGTAGTCGGCGAGGGCGTCGCGCAGGCTCCAGCCGGCGATCATCAGCGCGCCGGGATTGACGATCGCGGCGGCGGTGTCCCGGTGTTTGTGCAGGGCACGGATCAACTCGCCTTCTCCGTCGTGCTGTTCGCTGCGCAGCCCGTACCCGGCGTGGGCCAGCAGCTCGGCCACCGACTCCTCCACCTCGGCGAGGGTGGTGGTGCCGTAGATCCCGGGTTCGCGCGTGCCGAGCGTGCCCAGGTTGGGGCCGTTGAGCAGCAGCAGGTCACGGGAGGTCGAGGCGATGGTCACGCGGGGGTCCCTTCACGGCGGTGCAGCAGAGCGGCCAGTTCGGCGCACGAGCCGGCCACCAGCTCGGGCCGGTGGGCGAGCAGTTCCTCCCGGTCGCCCTGGCCCCAGAGGCCGGCGGCCGTACGGGTGCCGGCCGCGCGGCCGGCCCGCAGGTCCAGCGCGGAGTCACCGACCATGACGGCGCCCTCGGCGGTGGCTCCGATCTTCTCCAGGGCGAGCAGGACGATGTCGGGAGCCGGTTTGCCGTGCGCCACCTCGTCGCTGCCGCAGACCGCGTCCACCAGGTCCAGCAGGCCGGTTGCCGCCAGTGCCTCCACCGCACGGCCATGGGTCTTGCCGGTGGCGACGGCGGTCGGAACGCCGGCCTCGCGCAGTCCGGCGAGCAGTTCCGCGGCGCCGGGGCACGGCTCGATCTCGTGGACCAGCTTGCGGCTCTCGACGACGAACGGCTCGTACATCCCGGCGGGCAGGCCCATGATCGCCAAGGTGTCGGGCATGTGCCGCCCGAGGTGGGTCAGGTACTCCTCGAAGGGTGCCTCGCCGTCGCCGCCCGTGAGGTCGTACGCCCGCTGGAACGCCCTGCGCATCACGTGGATGCTGTCGATGAGAACGCCGTCCAGGTCCAGGACGACGGCCCGCGGCCAGAGGTCACTCACCGTTGGCTCCCTCGCGGACGGCCTCGGACGCCGTCCGCAGGCTCGCCACCAGATGGGCGACGTCCTCGTCCGTCATGGTCGCGCCGAGTCCGACGGTGACGGACCGGCCCAGGACGGCCTCGCTGGCGCGCAGGCGCGCGGTGGCGTCCCAGGCGACGCCCCAGGGGGTGCGGCCGCCGCGGACGGCGGGGTTCTGCTGGACCAGGCGGCCCGAGTAGAGCGTGGCCGCGGGGATGCCGGCCGCGGTGAGCACGGTGACGAACCGGCGGGCGGCCATGCGGTTGTCCAGCAGGACCGTGAGATCGCCGCCGCTGCCCTCCTCGTCCGGCAGCCGCCGCCACTCGAGCTCCAGGTCGGCGAGGTCCGCGCGGACGGTACGGGCGATGTCGCGCAGCCGTCGCAGCATCGGCGTGAGCCGTTCCAGCTGTACGGACAGCAGGGCGCCGGCGATCTCGGTCATCCGCAGGTTGGCGCCGAGGAAGGCCTCGCCGGCGGCACCGCCTCGCTCGCCGCTGCGCGAGGTGGTGAACTGCCCGCCCTGGTCCTGGTAGCGGACCACGCGGTCGTGGACGTCGGGGTCCGTCGTGACGACGGCGCCGCCCTCGCCGGCGGTGATGTTCTTCTCCAGCTGGAAGCTGAAGGCCCCCGCGTCGCCGATCGAACCCACCGGGCGCCCCCGGTAGCTGACACCGCACGCCTGGGCCGCGTCCTCCAGGACCCGGATGCCGTGCTCACGGGCGACGGCCAGGATGGGGTCCATGTCGGCGGCTGCGTTGTTGAGGTGGACGGGCATGACCGCGAAGGTCCGCTCGGTGACGAGCTTTTCCCACGCCGTGGGGTCGAGGGTGAGCGACTCGTCGATGTCGGCGAAGACGGGGACGCCACGCGCGGCCACGACGGCGTTGACGCAGCCGATGAAGGTGGCTGACGGCACGATGACCTCGCCGCCCTCGGGTATCCCCAGGCCGATCAGGGCACAGGTCAGGGCGGCGGTGCCGGAGGACACGCCGACCGCGTGGGGTGCCTGGTGCAGGGCGGCGAACCGCTCCTCGAACCGCTCGACGCGGCGCTGGAGCGCGGGACCGTAGTAGCGGAAGAGGGAGCGGCTCTCCAGCACGTCCAGTGCGGCGGCCTTCTCCTCCTGGCCCCACAGGGCCAGGCCGCGCAGCGGCTCGTAGCGCAGCGCCGTGGGCTCGGACGGGGATGCAGTCATGAATTCGTCTCCGGTGCTGTCCAGCGGGCGGACGTGGCGCGGTAACAGGCCTCGACGACGGCCAGGGCCTCGCGGGCCTCGCGCAGGGCCCGGTCCGTGGCATCGGGCCGGGCCAGTTCGGTGGCCAGCGCGTCGAGTTGCTGGTCGTATTCGTCGCCGACGCCGGCCGGGGGCAGCGGCACTCGGCGCTCTGCGCCCTCCTGGCGGAGCGTGAGCGTCGGTTCGCTCACGCGCCGGGGGCTGAAGCCGAACGTGGTGGTCAGCTCGGCGGTGCCCGCGGTGCCGTGCAGCACCAGCCGGGTGCGGTCCACCGCCTCGTGCGACGCCCAGGCGAAGCGCAGGTGCATGGCGTATCGCTCGGTGGCCACCAGGGCGGTGAGCTGGTCCTCCACGTCGGCGTTCTGGAGGCCGGCCGTGCCGGCGTGCCAGTCCGCGCCCCAGCCCGCGCGGGTGAGGAAGTCGCTGGAGGCGAGGGCGGTCGCGTGGCGCACGCCCGAGGCGCCCCACAGGTGGTGCAGGACGTCGATGACGTGCCAGCCCAGGTCGACCAGGACTCCGCCGCCGGCCGTCTCCCGGCGGGCGAACCAGTCGCTGCCGGGAATGCCCCGGGAGCGGACCCAGCTCAGCTCGGCGTGGCGGGGCGTGCCGAGCGCCCCGTCGGCGACGAGACGCGCCAGCTCCCCCACGTCCGCGCGGTGGCGGGCGGCGGTGGACAGCAGCAGCCGCCCCCCGCCGTCGCGGGCCGCGTCCTCGAGGAGCCGCAGGTGGCCGAAGTCGGTGCCGGTGGGCTTCTCCAGGAAGACGGCGCGGCCCTGGCGCAGGAAGTGCCCCGCGAGGGCGCCGTGGGTGTGGTTCGGGGTGAGGACGAACACGAGGTCGGCCTCCAGGGGCCCGAGCTCCTGGTACCCGCCGTACACCCTCGCCCCGCCCACCAGGGCGGCGGCCCGCTCGACGGCCTCGGGCCGGGGCTCCACCACGGCGACGACGTCGAAGTCCGGGTGCTTGACCAGCCGGGGCAGCCATACCTCGCGGGCCACCCAGCCCAGCCCGACGACGGCGACCCTCATCAAGCCGAACGCTTCTTCCCCGCCAGCTCGGTCAGCACCTTGGCCACGGCCTCCGCGACGTCGGCGCAGTCGGCGTCCGTGCCGAGCAGCACCCGGTGGTGCAGCCAGAAGCCGTGCGCGCCCAGGTGTTCGCTGACCGGGTTGCGCTCGGCGAGCTCGGCCGTGTCCGGCAGTCCGTTGCCGCGCAGCGCCTCGTGGGCCTGGGTGCGGTAGACCGGCGGGTAGTTGACGAAGGCGGGGATGCCCTCGGCGACCAGCGCCCTGACCACCAGGTCGCGGTCGGTCCCGGCGTGCGTCGCGGGGTCGAGGGCGGCCATGGCCATGTAGTGCGGGTTGAGGTCACAGCGCGGGTCGCGGCCCTGTGGGACCACGCCGGGTATCTCGCGCAGCGCCGCGGACAGCGTCTTCCAGCGGCTCTCGCGGCGCGCGTTCTGCTCGGCGAGCCGCCCGAGCTGGGCGCGCAGGACCGCGCCGGCGAACTCCGTCATGCGGTAGTTGGAGGACGGGGTGCGGTGCTCGTAGTGCGTGTCGCCGAGGGGCCGGCCGCAGCTGTGCCGGGTGAACGCCTCGTCGAACCACTCCCGCGCCGGCAGGAGCAGTGCGCCGCCCTCGCCCGCCGTCATCAGCTTGCCGTTCTGGAAGCTGAACGCGGCGAGCGTGCCGAAGTCGCCGATGCGCCGGCCGGACCAGACGGCGCCGTGCGCGTGCGCGGCGTCCTGGAAGACGACGACGTCGTGCCGGGCGGCCCAGGCGCCGATGGCGTCCATGTCGGCGACGTGCCCGGCCATGTGCACGGGGATGACGACGCGTGTACGTGGGGTGCGGACCGCCTCCAGGGTCTGCGGGTCGAGGCAGTACGTCACGGGGTCCACGTCGACCGGGACCGGGACGCCGCCCGCGCGCTGTACCGCGATGGAGGTGGAGATGAACGTGAAGGCGGGCACGATCACCTCGTCGCCCGGCTTCAGGCCCAGCAGTTCCAGGCCGAGTTCCAGGGCGTGGGTGCCGTTGGTGACGGCGAGCGTCGTGCCGCCGTGGTACTCGCCGAACTCCGTCTCGAACGAGGTGATCTCGGAGCCGCCGACTCGCCACCACTGGCCCTGGTCGACCGCGCGGATCAGCGCCGCGCGTTCGGTGTCGTCGTGGTACGGCCAGGCCGGAAAGTCGTGGCGGCGGACCGGATTCCCACCGTCGAGTGCCAGAGCCACAGTGCGTCCCTCTCAGTCGGTGTCAGTCGGTGGCGGGGCTGCCGGTCGCCGGCGACAGGGAGGCCGCCAGGGCGTCCAGGTCGTCGGCCGAGTGCGCCACCACGTAGTTTTCGATGATCATCCAGTCCAGCCGGCTGCCGCCGTAGAACTCGAGGGCCTGCTGCGGGGTCTCGACGATCGGCTGACCGTTGTCGTTGAACGAGGTGTTGAGCACCACCGGAACTCCGGTCAGCCGGTGGAAGTGCTCGATCAGCCGGTGGTACGCGCCGTTGTCCTCGGCCGTCACGGTCTGCACCCGGGCGGTCCCGTCGACGTGCACGATGGCCGGGACCTCGTCCTGCTTCTCGGGCCGGACCGGGGCCACGATGAGCATGTACGGCGACTCGATGTCCAGGTCGAAGTAGTCGGCCGCGTGCTCGCGCAGCACCGCCGGGGCGAAGGGCCGGAAGGGCTCGCGGTGCTTGACGCGGGCGTTGATGATGTCCTTCATCTCGGCGCGCCGGGGATCGGCCAGGATGCTGCGGTGGCCCAGGGCGCGCGGCCCGAACTCCGACCCGCCGGTGAACCAGCCCAGCAGTTTGCCCTGCGCGAGCAGTTCGGCCCCGATCCGGGACGGCTCGTCCACTTCGCGGTAGGGCAGTCCGCTGGCGTCGAGCGCGGCCCGCACTTCGGAGTCGTCATAGGCGCGGCCCAGGTAGGCGTGGCGCTGGGCGGTGCGGGCGGGCTTTTCGCGGGGCTGTCCGGCGATGACGTGGTAGCCGTAGTAGGCGTTGCCGACGGCGCAGCCGCCGTCGCCCGCGGCGGGCTGCACGAAGACGTTCTCGAAGGGGGTCTCGCGCAGCAGCCGGCCGTTGGCCACGCAGTTCAGCGCGACGCCGCCGGCCAGGCACAGGTCGGTGAGCCCGGTGTCCGCGTGGAGCTGCCGGGCAACGTGCAGGAGGGTCTCCTCCAGCGTGTCCTGGGCCGCGTAGGCCAGGTCGGCGGCGCGGGCGAAGCGCTCGTCGCCCTCGTAGCCGTCGAGGGCGTGCTCGATGAAGTCGAGCAGTCCGCCGTTCTTGAGGTGCAGTTCGTAGCGGCCGTCGGGCAGCAGCGTGAGGTATTCGCGGAACTCCTTGCGGTAGCGCGGGGTTCCGTAGGGCGCGAGGCCCATCGTCTTGCCGTCTTCGGACAGGTACCAGTGGCGGCCTTCGTACTCGTTCTCGTACAGGACGAAACCGATGGCCTTGCTGACCGCTTTGTACATGTAGCCGAGGGAGTGGTCGCTGTCGCCTGCCTGGTAGACCCGAAGGGCGCTGAGGCCGTCGGTGGACCAGTTGGTGCCGAGCACCTTGGACAGCTCCGTGATGGTGGTGCCCTCGCCGACGGCCGTGGTGAGGGTCTCCACGCCCCGGTCGTCGATCAGGCTGCCCGCTCCGTCGACCACGAGAATGGCGGCCCGCTCGAAGGGCGACGGGAAGAAGGTGCTGGCTGCGTGAGCCATGTGATGACGTATCAGGTGGATCCGTTTGCGGAAGGGGAAGTACGCGGGCGCCAGCAGCGTGTCGTCGGCGACGATGACGTCGACGTCCGCGAGGCGCGCCTGCGCCATGTCCAGGCAGTATCGCCACGACTGGTTGAACAGCGAGTTGACTCCGACCGAGTACTTGACCCGGCGTACCCGCTCCTCCTCGATTCCGGCGGCGATGACGCCGTCGGAGACGAGACAGGCGGCGAAGTCGTGGTTGGACCCGCCCAGGCCGAGCGTCAGCATCCCTGTGTTCCCCCTCTTTGAGCTCGCAGGATTCCTTGTGTCACGGCCGCACGGCGTGGATCAGGTGGTTCAGTGTGTCCTCTCCGTCCGCCATCGGCGGTTTCAGAACGCTGGGCTCCATGCCCATCTCCCGCAGATACAGACAGAGTTCGGCGACCCGGCCGTGCACGTCCTGGACGTCGATGAACACGTTGCGCAGCAGGGGACGCAGTCCTGCGTCGACACCCCGCAGGATCTCCAGTTCGGAGCCCACCGCGTCGATCTTCAACAGATCGACGGGTCGGTCGGTGCCGATGTGGCGGGAGAGTCGTTCGACGGTGACGGTGGTCTCGCGTCCCTGGAACATCCGCTCCACGACCCGCGGCGGGAAGCTCCTGCCCAGGAGTTCCCTCAGCTGACCCTGATCCTGCGGGTACAGCGTCGAACTGCTGGGGAGCAGCGGGTAGTAGCGGAAGGACACGCCGGCCGCCTCCTCGCTCCCCAGGGCCGTCTCGTGCACGGACACGTCGTGGAGGCCGAACTCCGCCACGTTGGCGTGCAGAGCCGCGACGAGTTCGGGCAGCGGCTCGAAGGCCACGATGCGCGCCTTGGGCCGCCGCTGCTTCACGAAGAGCGTGAAGAGCCCGATGTTCGCCCCGACGTCGATGACGAACGGCTCGTCGGGAAGGGAAATACCGGCGTAGGTTCCGCCTTCGAACATCTCACGGTACAGAAAGCGCGCGTCCAGCGCGCTGACGGCGTGCACGGAGAATCCCTCAGCGACTTCCGTCAGCTTGGGGGGTGTCATATGGCGGGGCTCCCGGTACTCAGCCGAGACGTTCGACGACGTAGTCGGCCAGCCGGTCCTCGGACGTCAGCGTGTCCTCGGTGAGGTCCTCGTCCTCGAACGTCACACCGAAGCGTTCCTCGAGGAGAAGCAGGAACTCCAGCGCGTCCAGCGAGGTGAATCCATAGGCTTCGAGGAAGTTGCTGCTGTTCTCATTCACCGTGCGACCACTGGAGGCGGCAAACTCCTTGGCGATTTGGTGGATCTCCTGGAGCACTTCGTCGCGGTTCACAGACAGCCTTTCATTCGTTCGGACGAGTGACAATCTATCCGGTGGGTCAGAGGCTGTCCATCCTGACTATGCCTCAAAACACCTCTGTCAAGCTCTAGTTGGTTCCTGCAAGCAGACGGTCCAGCCAGCGATGGTGATGCTGCAACGCCAACTCGTTGCGCCCGAAGACAAAGTGCGTATTCGCCCCGGAGGACAAAGCTGCCTGTACGTCAAATCCGGTGCGATAGTCCTCGTCCGCCACACCCCTTTCGACGAGTTCGCTGAACTCCGCCGTGTAGCGCCGGTCCTCCTCGGTGACCGGGGGCACGCGCGTCAGGATGGTCTGCACGGTGCTGCTTCGGTCCACACCCGGGCCGGGCATGATCTGGGAGACGACTCCGTGCCCTTCCCAGGTGCCGGCGATCGACACGTTGGGGAAGACGGTGTAGACGGTGCCGCAGTGCGGGGCGGGGTCCCAGTCCTCGACCGGCACGTCGCGCAGCGTCCGGAGCGACTTCACCGGGTACAGGATCCGCTGGTGCGGCCCGAAGGAGTCCACCACCATCAGGTTGGAGGTGGACGTCGGGGCGAACGTGGTGCGGTGCAGCGCCTGGATGTGGTAGCTCTCCAGATAGCCGTCGTAGGCCACCTTCCAGCCGGGTCCCGCCAGTTCGCGCTGCTCGTAGACGTGCCACTTGTCGAGTTCGAGCCGCTCCAGCTCCCGCGCGTACTCCCCGAGCCAGGCGTCCAGGTCGATCGTCGCGCCCGGGGTGAGGCACACCCACACGAAGCCGAGGCTCTCCACGACGGGCAGGGGACGCAGCCCCAGTTCGGCGGTGTCGACGTCCCCGAAGGTGCCGGGCTTGTGCACGGCGACGAGGCCGCCCCGGTCGTCGTACACCCAGGCGTGGTAGGGACACCGGAAGCGGTGCCGGGTGCCGGTGCCGGCCGGGCACAGCTGGGCGCCGCGGTGGCGGCAGACGTTGAGGAACGCCCGTACGGCGCCGTCCTGTCCACGCGTGAGCAGGACCGGGGTACCCAGGGCGTCCAGGGCCTTGTAGGAGCCGGCGCCCGGGAGTTCGACGGAGAGCGCGAGGGCGAGCGGGACCTGTTTGAAGACGACGTCGATCTCCCGCCGCCACCGGTCGGGGTCGAGGTATTCCGTGACGGGGACCCGCAGCACGTCCTCGGCCTGGTCCGTCGTGCCGGCCTCCAGGTGCGCCAGGGCCCGCTGCGCGAGGGCCACGGCCTGGGCATGGTCGATCACGGCTCCCACCTCCCGTTTCGTTCCGGTGTGTGCAGTGCGAAGAACTGCTCGTAGAGAAGCACCTGGCTGTCGAGCATGTGGCGGCCGTACACCACGGGCCGTCCGCTGTCCCGGGCGGCCTTGAGCAGCGCGGTCTCGGCCGGCTTCATGATGATGTCGGCGACCGCGCAGGTACCCGGCAGGCGTGCGAGGTCGAAGGGCAGCGGGTCACCTGGACGCATGCCCAGCGGGGTCGCGTTCACCGCGATGTCGACGCCGTCGCCGTCGAAGTCGTCCTCCGCGCCCACCGCTACGCGACCCGGCCAGTGTGCGTCCAGCCGGGCGAGCACCTCTTTGCGGCGGGTGGAGTCGGGCTCGTACAGCCGCAGTCGGGCGATGCCGGCGGTGAGCAGGGCCGCGGCGACGGCTCGTCCGGCGCCGCCGGCCCCGGCCAGGGCGACGGTCGCGCCCGCGGGGTCGTGGCCGTTGTCACGCAGTCCGTGGACGAAGCCGGCGCCGTCGAAGTTGTCGGCGAGCCAGGTCCCGTCGGGATTCCTGCGCAGGGCGTTGGCGCTGCCGGCCACTTCGGCGGCCGGGCCCAGCAGGTCGGCGTACCGGCACACCTCGATCTTGTGCGGCACGGTGACGAGGATGCCGTCGAGGTTGCGCATCCGGCGCAGTCCGCGCATCACCTCCGCGAGGCCGTCGGGGCCGACATGCACGGGGACCAGCACCGCGTCCCGCGCGGTGCGGGCGAACAGGTCGTTCAGCAGGCCGGGGGCGCGTACCTGGGCCACCGGGTCGCCCAGGACCACGTAGAGCCGGGTCGTGCCCGAGATCGCGCTCGGGCCGGGCGGGGCGTCGGGCATGGCGCTCCTCAGGCCGAGGTGGGGGCGGCGCCCGAAGGCAGGTCCGCCAGGACGGAGGAGACCAGGTGCTCGTCGACCCGGGGCACCAGCTCGACCCCACGCGGGCCGTCCAGGACGAAGGTCAGCCCGGCGTCGGCGTCCTGCCCCTTCTTGTCGCGCCGCATCAGCTCCACCAGGGTCGTCACGGGCACGCCGGACGGCAGCCAGGTGGGCAGTCCGAAGCTCTCCACCATCTCCCGGTGCTCGGCCACCCGGTCCTGGTCGACGCGGCCCAGCCGGCCCGCGAGCAGCCCCGCGAACACGGTGCCGACCGCGACCGCCTCACCGTGTCGCCAGGCGTAGTCGGTGGCACGCTCGATGGCGTGCCCGAGGGTGTGGCCGTAGTTGAGGATGTGGCGCGGACCCTGATCGCGTTCGTCGCGGGCGACGACCGATGCCTTCAGCGTCACGCTCGCCACGATCTGCTCGGTCAGGTCGAGCCCGCGCAGATCGCCGGCGCCGATGAACGCGCAGCGGGCTATCTCCCCGTAGCCGCTGAGCAGTTCGCGTCGGGGCAGGGTGTGCAGGAAGTCCGTGTCGCACAGCACCGCGCTGGGCTGCCAGTAGGCACCGATCAGGTTTTTGCCCTCGGGCAGGTTGACCGCGGTCTTGCCGCCGACGCTCGCGTCGACCTGGGCGAGCAGCGTGGTCGGCAGGTGCACGACCTTGATGCCGCGGTGGTAGAGGGCGGCGGCCAGACCGACGGTGTCCGTCGTCGTGCCGCCACCGCAGGCGATCACGGCGTCGGACCGGGTCAGCCCCGCTCCGACGAAGGCGCGGCAGTACGACTCGACCGACGCGAGCGTCTTGTGCCGCTCGCCGTCGGCCACCGGCACGACCGTGAACGGCACACCGGGATCGGGGAGTTCCCTCTCCGGTAAGGCGCTCACCAGGGCGACGCGGCCGACGCCCAGTTCCCTCAGGACGGCCGGCAGCAGCCGACGAGCGCCGGATCCGACATGGACGGCGTAGTCGTGGTCTTTCAGCGTGACGTCGATACGGCGGATTGCGCTCATGCCTTCAGTCCCCCGTGGCTGTCCGGCCTTCACCGACGGCATGCTAACCAACGGCGCGGATCAAGGTCCACCCCCTGATCGTCTGGACCGCCAGTTCCGCACATGTACAGAATGTTTCGCACTCGTGGAGCCCCAACCAGGTCCTATGGCAACGCGGTTGACGAACAGTTAGGGTTGACCGGTCGAGCGACCTGGCCGTAAATCCCAAGCCGACCGCAAAACGGGGACTTTCATGCGCCTTAAGGAAAAGTTTCGTGCCGCACTCACCGCCTCGGCGGCAGAAGGCGGTCGACTCCCCTTCCTGATGAACGACATGGTCATCGAGGAACAGCTCTGCCAAATGCGCTGTTCCTACTGCCTCACCGAGGAGTACAACCTCCTCATGAACGTGCCCGACGCACGGCTGCGGCTCACCACCGATCGCCGTCAGGACTGGCACGAGATTCTGGACATGTACCACGAGCACGTGGACGCGCCCATTCTGCGGCTCTCCGGCGGTGAGTTCTTCTGGCTGAAAGGGTCCACCGAGTTCGTCCAGGAGGCCAGCCGCCGCTACGAGACCGTCCAGGTCATCACCAACGGCGTGTTTCTCAACGAGCGGCGCATCGAGGCGCTCGCCGCGATGGGCAACGTCCAGCTGAACATCTCCCTGGACGGACACACGCTGGAGCTGAACCGGCACCGGCTGCCCCCGAAGCAGGCCAAGCTGCACGACGTCATCATGCGCAGTCTCCACGCGGCGGCCGAGGCCGGGCTGCGCATCGACATCCAGTCGGTGCTCACCGACGCCAACTACACGGGCCAGCTGGAGTTCGCCCGGTATCTGCGCGACGAGGTCGCGGGCAGCACCACGCTGTACTTCTTCCCCGTGCGCGGCGACACCGCCGAGCGCATGGGCCCGCCGCCCGGCGACCACCTGATGCCGCTGGTGGAGCGCTACGACGAGTTCGCGGACGTCCTGCCGCCGCGCGCCTACGTCGAGCACATGGCCGAACAGCTGAAGACGAACGTGCGCACCCTCGGCTGTTTCGTCACGGCGACCATGGCCCAGCTCTTCGGCCAGGGCGACGTCTCCGCATGCCCGCACGCCTGGGTCAAGCCGATGGGCAACCTGGCGCAGGACCGGAAGTTGCTGCTCGACCAGTACGGCTCGCACCAGCACTACGACCTGTTCATGCACGACCGGCCGCGGTTCTCCTTCTGCAAGACCTGCGCCACGCCGTCCGACGTCATCAACCTGTTCTTCCTGGACCGGATCACGGAAGAAGAGATCGGCGCGACGCACCTGTACTCGGGGGAGCGCTCACGCGCCCGGCTGCGGGAGCTGAAGGAGACGTTCCGGCCGGTCATATCCGACGCCCCCGCAACCGGACAGGGCGTCGCTCAGAGCGTCAGCTCCTGATCGCACTCGGCGTCGGCGTACAGCGCCGCGATGAGTTCCTGTACCTCCAGCGCCTGAGCCGGGGCCACCGTGCGGCCCCGGGCCCGGCCCGCCACCGTGTCCAGGAAGCCGCGGATCGCCGCCAGCTCGGGCCGGCGATCCTCGGCCGTGACCGTGCCCGCGGCGCTGCGCACCTCGCCGCGTCGCAGGTCCAGCACGGTGCTCTCGCCGCCGGCTGCGGTGGCCTCCAGGGTGAGGCCCATGACCCGGCTGCGGCGATCGATGCGCAGCTTCGCGTGACCTGCCGGGAACTCCAGGTCGGCGACGACCCGCTCCTCCACGCCTGCCGCGTCGACCCGGCAGGAGACCGGGCGGGGCCTGCCGAAGACGGTGATCAGCAGATCCAGGGCGTGCGCGCCGAGGTCGACCAACGCCCCGCCGCCGGCCCGCGCCGCGTCGCCGTACCAGTTCGTCACCGGCCGCCACAGCCGCTGGCCGGCCGTGGTGAAGGTCAAGGTGATCTCACAGGGGCCCTCGGGCAGCGCCTTGAGGAACGCCGGCACCAGCTCGTGGAAGCGGTAGGGCAGGTTGACCGCGAGCCGGTCGGCGCCGGCCGCCCGGGCCAGGTGGCGCGCCTCAACCACGTCGGCGGCCAGCGGCTTCTCGCACAGGACGTGCGCCCCGGCCTCGAGCGCCGCGAGCACGGGCTCGGTGTGGGCGTCGTTGGGGGTGCACACCGCCACCACGTCCGGCCTGCCGACCGTGAGGAACTCCTCCAGGCTGGTGGTGACCAGGACGCCGTCGGCCGCCGCGCCGAGCACCGAGCGGGCACTGTCGGCGTCGGTGTCGCAGGCGGCGACGAGGGTGTAGTCCTCGTGGTCGGTGACGACGGGCAGGTGATAGCGCTGGAAGACGCGACCACAGCCGACCACTCCGTAGCGCAGGGTCATCGGCCCACTCCCGCCGCGACGAGGGCCTCGGCGCCGCAGACGCGCTCCACCCGCTCGCCGAATTCCTTGAAGGACTCGCCGAGGTGCTCGGCGTCGTAGTCGGCCACCAGGTCCCGCAGATCGGCGGTGAGCCGCGTGGCGAGGTCGGGCGGACCGGTCTCGGCGAGGACGAGTCCGTAGTTCATGAAAGCGAGGAACAGCTCCGGCAGCCCGTTGCGCCAGGCCCGCAGCCGGCTGAGGAAGGCGCGCGGATTGTGTTCCGTCCCTCGTAGCCGGCGGGCGCCCAGGGCGATCTTCTGGGCGATGAACGGCAGGACGTTCTCCTTGCGGTCGCTGATCTCCTCGCCGACCTCGCTCCACGCGCTCCACAGGGCCTCGACACGGGGGTCCGGCACCCGGTAGTCACGGCGAGCGGTGCGCAGGATCTCGTAGGCGTCGCCCTCCAGGCCTTCGATGTCGGCCAGCGGCAGCGGCTCCTCGATCTTGTCGTACATCTCGGTGCCGCGCAGCGCGATGGCCCGGTTGATCAGGAAGAACGGGTTGTCCGCCTCGTGGATCCGAGCGGCCACGATGAACTCGAGGTTCTCCCAGAGTTCGTCGATGGTGGTCTTCGGCTCGATCATGATCCAGCCGGGGTCGAGGCCGAGGCCCTTGCGTTTGAACATGCGGGCCGCGTCCAGGTTGTAGGCCACCGTGGTGCCCTTCTTGAACCGCCGCAGCATGCCGGGCGACCCGGACTCGATGCCCAGCAGCGCGGACGAGAGTCCCGCCCGGTGCAGCAGGTCGAGAGCCTCGTGGTCGATCAGCCCGGAGTCGACCCGGAACTCGCAGTGGAACTGGAACTTCAGACCACGGCTGAGGACGGTCTCGGCGAACTCGACGGCGTGCGCGAAGCCGTCGCCGAACGCCCCGCCGAAGTTGTCGTCGTTGAACCAGATGAAACGGGTCCCGAACTCCCTCTGCAGGTACTCGATCTCGTCGACGACGTCAGCGGGCGGTCGCATCCGCCAGAAGCCGTCCACCACTCCGGGCTGGCGGGGCGCGTAGCAGAAGGTGCACTTGGCGTGGCAGCCTCGGCTGGTGAACGTGGAGGCCACGGGCGTCGCGATGCCCGCCGCCTTGTGGTACTCCAGCACGTCACGGGCCGGCCAGACGAGGTTGCCGAGGTCCGGCAGCACGGGCATGCCGCTGCTGCGCACCCGGTCGCCGTCGCGGTAGAACAGCCCGGGCGTCTGCCGCCAGTCGGTCCCGGCGGTCAGCCGGTCCATGATCCCCACGACCGTCAACTCGCCCTCACCGAAGGTGACGCAGTCGGCCTCGGGCACCTGCTCGGCGATGAGTTTCGCGTTGTAGGTGCAGAAGGCGCCGCCGATGGCGATGAAGACGTCCGGGTCGGCGGTCCGCACGCACCGGATGAGCCGGATGGCATCGATGATGTGCAGGTCGTACATGATGCTGATGCCGACGAAGCGGGGGCGCTCCCGGCGGATCAACTCGATGATGGCCTCGTCGCTTGGCGTACGGCCGTGCAGATTAAGCGAGGTGACGGAGTGTCCGGCGTTACGCAGATACCCGGTGATGCAGGCCAGACCCAGATTCTCGCGGACCTTCTCGTAGAAAATCCGCAGTGCCGGGTCGAGTTGGACGTACTCCTCGTCGGTGACGGTCACGTTCTGGTTGTTCAGGCTGAGTGCCCCCGTGGCTATCTCACGCGGGGTCAACAGCACGACGTCCGACATCTGACCCTAACCCTTCCCCGTGGTCGTTAAACAAGTCGATGCAAATCAAGTGCAGTTATCGCCACGCGCGGAGCATTGCCGACGTGTCGTGCCGTACGAGTGTCACTTCG
Organism: Streptomyces sp. NPDC060002; assembly: GCF_042737245.1. Lineage (NCBI taxonomy): Bacteria > Bacillati > Actinomycetota > Actinomycetes > Kitasatosporales > Streptomycetaceae > Streptomyces > Streptomyces sp. NPDC060002. The sequence continues at coordinate 72,490 of NZ_JBHWUW010000025.1, read as the reverse complement.
GTTGTTCCCGTCACCGAGACCGACGCGGGGTGCGTCGTGTCAACCACCGTATCCGCCATGCGCACTTCATGGCAGGCATCCATCTTTTCAGGCCAGCTCAACACGGCCGGAGGCAGCTTGGGATCCGACACCTCCAGTCGGCGCAGCGGAACACGCAAGCCGACGCCGATCGCTTTCAGCACGGACTCCTTGCGCGTCCAGTAGCGCAGAAATGCCGCCGGCCGTTCGGCGGGCGGGCGGGCGCGCAGAGCGGCCAGTTCCGTGTCGGTCAGGACACGGGGGGCCAGCTTCTCCACATCGGTGCCGGCGCCGTCCTCGACGTCGAGCCCGACGTCCGCGCCACGGCAGACGGCGAGCCCGATCACGTCCCCGCTGTGCGAGACGGAGAAGCGGACGTCCGCGTGGGCGCTCCCGGCCGGTACGTCGAGCGTGACCTTGCCGTGCGGTCCGCCGCAGCGCGGACACACGCGCCGCAGGGGCACGTCGACGGGCGGCAAACCCAGCAGTTCGCCGAGCACCATCCGGCTGACCGCACAACCGGCGAGGAAGCGGCGTTGGTTGCCAGGGTCGGCCGTGGCCTCGTAGCGGCCGAGTTCCACGGGATCGAGCAGTCCCACCAGGTCCGGGCGCGCGTCGGCCAGGCGGGCCCACCAGACCTGCACCGGGCGCGGTGGGCGGTCCGCCGCTGTCACGCGCCGGCCTTCAGCCGCACTTCCCCGACGAGCCGGAACCCCATGTGCGGCACCTTGAGGATCTGGGCGCCCGAGCCGACCTCCCGGAACCGGGCCCGCAGTGCCTCGATGACGTCCCGCGGGTCCTCGCCGGTCAGCCGCAGCAGGTCGGGCCGCGGGACGATGACGGCCCGGCGGTCGGCGAGCGCGCGCAGCGCCTTGGCCTCGGCCTCGGACAGCCGCACGGACGCGGACGGAGTGGTGAGAGCGCCGGTCTCGTCCAGGTCGAGGATCTGGGCGGACGCGGGGGCGGCGACGTCCCGCAGATAGGTCAGGAAGGACACGAGGCGTTCGGCGCCGAGCGGCGCGGCCATGACGAAGCCGGCGCCCGAACGGAGGGCCGCCAGCGTGCCCTTGGCGGTCGGCGCCGGCTGTACGAGGACGGCGTAGGCGCCTTCACGGGTGATCTCGCGCAGTTCGAGCGGAGCCGAGCCGTCCGCCTCGGCGGCCACGAAGGCGACGAGCAGGTCGTCGGCGACGTGCGCGGCCAGCTCCCTCGGGTCCTGGGCCGCCGCCTCCTTCAGCGGCAGTCCGGTGCGCTCACAAGCCTCTCGCAGACGGGCGGCTTCCGGCGCAGCAAGTCCCCGGGTGAGTACGTACATGCTGTTCGAGCCTCTCGTCGCGTGCGGACCACGGAGTGGATCACAGACCTGTCACATGCTCCAACTGTCGTTCTCCTTCCCATAGTTCCATGATCGACCCTTGGTCTACACTCCTGCGCATGCCAGAGCGCCCCTCCCCCGCCCCCTTGGTCCGGCGCACCACACACCCACTCCTGGCGGACGACCGGCCGATCCGGCTGCCGCACACCGAGTTCGACGGCGCCGAGGTGCGGTTCCTCGGCGAGCCGGTCGATCCGGCCGTCCTCCCCTCGTCGGCCACGGAACTGTGGCACGCATGCGACGGCGCCCGGCCGTACCGCTCCTGGCCGTCCCGGGAACGGGAGTTGATCGCCGGCTGGCATGCGGCGGGCCTGGTGGTCGCCGCTCCGCCGCCCCGCTCGCAGCCGTCACGCGCCCTGACCCTCCTGTCTCCCCACCCGGACGACGCCCAACTCGCCCTGGGCGGACTGCTCGCCCGCTTCGGCGGCCGGGTGGTGGACGTGTTCTCGCACGAGACCTGGACGCGTCGCGCTCACTATCGGAGCCGTCCCTCGCTGGCGTCACGCCTGCTGCTGGAGGAGGAGCGGGTGGCGTGCGGGGTGCTGGGCGCGGAGCTGACCGTGCTCGGCCACACGGACGCCGCCGACCGCGCCGCCTGGCGGGACGGCTACTTCCTCGGGCCGCAGTCCGTGGACGCGGCGCGTGCGACGGAGCCGGAGCTGTTCGAGCGCGTCACCGCCGATCTGGCCGCCGAGGCGGCCGGCGGTGGCCTGGTGCTCGTCCCGCTGGCCGTGGGCGGGCATGTCGACCACGTCCTGACCCGGCAGGCCGCGCTGGAGCTGATCGCCCGCAGGACGCTGGAGCCCGAACGGGTCGCGTTCTACGAGGACATGCCGTACTCGCTGTTCGCGGACGCCACGGCCGAAGCCGGCCGGCTCGCGGTCGGCCCCGAGCCGGCCGCGCCGGTTCCGGTGCTGATCCCGGCGTCGGAGGCGGCGGTACGCACCAAGCAGGAGGCGCTGTGGCCCTACCGGCTCCAGGTGCTGGAGGCGGTCTCGAAACGGATCGTCCGCCATGGCCGGCGGCTCGGCGCGCCGGGGTGGGCGGAACGCCTCTGGGTGCTGCCGGAATCCGCCGCCGCCTTCGGGGAGTTGGCGGCCGCGGCGGCGGAGGAAGCCGTCGCGGCCGGGTGAGGGCGGCCTCGGCATGCGACTGCACACACGGGAATGGGGCACCGGCGACCGCGTCGCCGTCCTCGTCCACGGCCTCATGGCCGACCACCGCACCTGGCACGAACTGGTCCCGGTCCTGACCGGACGGGGCTATCGCGTGCTCGCCGTGGACCTGCGCGGTCACGGCGGCAGCGGCCGGGGCGCATACGCGCCGCACCTGTTCGCACAGGACCTGCTGGAGACGCTGCCGCGCGGCCCGGAGCTGGCGCTGGGCCATTCGCTGGGTGCCCTGGCCCTGGCGCTCGCCGTGGCGGAACTGGAGCCGGAGCGTGCCGTCTACTCGGAGCCCGCCTGGCGGCTCGGCGGCCCGGACGGCACCCTCGACCCGGCCGTCTTCACCCTCTTCAAACGCGTGCCTCGGCTGCTGATCAGGAGTCTGCGCCCGCAGTGGGGAGAGCGGGAGGTCGCGGCCGAGTTGGCGGCGCTGGACGCCTGGGACGAGAGGTCGGCGCTCGCCCTCTCCGCCTACCGTGCCGCCGATCACACTCCGGAGAAGCCGCTCGTCCGCTCCCTCGTCCAGGCGGCGGAGCCGAGCACGCTGGTGAGCGGGGAGATGCGGGCGGAGCTGACACGGCGGGGGTTCGAGGTGCGGACCGTGCCGGACGCCACGCACGCGATCCACCGGGACAGCTTCGAGGCGTTCCTCACGTCGCTGTCGGGGTGGCTGTGAACGGTGCGGGTCAGTGCACCGCGCGCAGCATGCGCGTCACGTTGATCCTCGTGGGCGAGAGACCCAACTCGACGCTCTGCATCATCCGTTCGCCGTTCAGGCGGCCGTACGCGAGCAGGTCGATGTTCGCGAGGCTGAATTCCGGCCAGGTGTGGATGCTCAGGTGCGAGGCGGAGAGAAGGAGGATGGCGGTGACGGCGCCGTTCGGGAAGATGTGCGAGGACTCACCGAGTACCGTGGCGTTTCCCTTTTCGGCGGCCGTGCGCAGGACCTTGAGGAGGCGCTGTTCGTCGGTCAGGATGCTGTGGTCGCTCACCCAGACGTCGACTGCGTACGAGCACAGATCGTCGACGTTTATTCCGTCGGTGGCGGGACTGCTGGAGTTGGTCATGGGGAACCGGAGGCCGCTTGTCGCTCGCCCCCGTCTCCTTTCAGATAGGTATGTGCTGGTCTGACGGCCGAAGTGGAAGGTCGGCGAGGCCGGTTCACTCACGGTCCGGCGGGGCGCAGCGTAGCATCCGGCGCGCTCTAGGGCTCGCGGGCACCCTGCGTCAAGGGGATCACGGGAGGTCACGCGGATTGGCCGGAACACTGCGGACGACGATGGACGACGAAGGAGCGGAGTTCTTGGAGCGGCAGGGCGCATCGGACCGGGATTTCCTGGCACTTGACTGTATTTCGGCGACGTTCGGCATCACGGCGGCTTGGCTCGGTCACGATCCGAGCGTTCTGGGAGATCACTGGGGATACCACCGCAGGACGGACGACGTCGACTCGGAATGGCCCGTGGAACAGATCGGGATCCAGCGTCGGAAACCCGAGGAAATCCTGAGCGAATGGTACGGCCTGACCGCCGACCACATTCACCACGCCGACTCGCGACGAGCCGAGGAATACATTCGGGATCAGCTGTCGGACGGGAATCCGGTGATCGCCTGGGTGGACACCTTCCATGTCCCCCACAGTTCGTTCCACGGCCAGCAGCACCATTCACACCGGATAGTGATCCATCCCGGGGACGGCGACGGCGGGGAGAAGGCCGGCGCGTTGCGGATCGTCGACCGCTATCAGGGGTCCCTCTTCGACGGCTTCATGGAGAGCGGCACGCTGTTCACCGCCATGTCCTCGGACGCGCTCGGAGAGGCCCGCAGGGGCGACCCCGATTGGCGGAACCGCACGGTGGTCGTGAAAGCCGGCCGGCTCGCTTCCGGGAAAGCGCGCAAGGAGGCCTGCGAGGAGAGGCGACAGGAGCGGTTCCGCTCCGTCGTCGCAGAGAACGCGCACTCCTTTGCCGGTGCGGATCTGGTGACCGCGTGCGCCGACGAACTGCGCGCCACCCCGGACGCCTTCGCCTCGCTCAGTCCCGTGGGAACGATCGAGGTCAGCGCCTGGTTCGGCGAGTTGGCCAGCCAGCGCGCCCTGAACGCGCGCTTCCTGCGGGCCGCCGCCGAGACCTGTGCACTCCCGCTGCTGCACGACCGGGCCGCTGACGCGGAAGCCCTCTCCCGGCGCTGGGAAATGACCCGGAACTACTTCTTCCTGCGCTTCCGGAAGGGATCTGTGGCGGTAGGGCGCATCGCCGATCTCATCACCGAGACAGTGACCCTGGAAGCGGAGTGGAACGCGAGACTGCGGGAATCGATCGCCGAGCAGAACGGCGCGTCCCGGGATCCCGTGACCGGCCTTCAGCCCCCGCCCACGGCCGGCACCGCGCTCTGCAGGAAGCCTAGGTAGCGGCTCGCCAGCCGCCTGCTCGCCGGGCCGGTCTCGATCCGGGCGAGCGAGATGGGCCTGAGCTGCGCGTGCGGGAATCCGGGTTGGTAGAGCGCCAGGTCGGCACCGGCGGGCCGCCGGGCGAGCAGTGTCCGCAGCCGCGCCCCGAGCTCCGTCGGTGAGGCGGCGTACCGCGCCGCGCCCCGGGTGGCCTCGCCCAGGTCCGCCAGGACGGAGTCCTCCAGCAGCCCGTCGTCGCCGGGCAGGAGAGCGGTGACGGTGCAGTCGAGCCGGTCGAACATCCGCAGCACCTCCCGCTGCGCCGGCTCGCCACCCGCGTCGGAACCGGTGCCGGCCCGGTACACGTCGAGATCGAAGCTGACATAGCCGACCGCCCCCGTCCCTGCCACGGTCGACACGGCGGTCGCCACGAACAGGAAGAGACCGCCGGGGTCCTTCAGCCCGCTCACGAAGAACGTGTCCACGCCGGACAGCTCCGGCCTGTCCCGGCGTACGTCGACGACGTGCGTGGTCAGGCCCAGCGCAAGGCGGGCCGCTTCGTCCCCGATGGACTCGAGCACCCGTTCGTCGGTGTCCGCGACATGCACGTGCCGCACGCCGTCCGCCAGGCCGATGGCCACGCCGAACATCTCGTCGTCGCCGAGTTGCAGCACCGTCCGGCCGTCGAGGTCGTCGTAGTAGTCCATGACCGCGAGCCGTCGCCGCAGCGAGGCGAAGGTGTCGAAGCTCTGGTGCAGTTCGGGGTCCGGTGCGTAGGTACGCCGAGCCAGGACCTCGGCCAGGACATCCCAGTCGACGAGCCCGTCGGCGAGCGTGAGGTCGACCAACCCCGGCGCGCCGTCGTCGCGGGCGGCCGCGATCCCGGCGGTGGGGCGGACCGTGCCGTCGGGGTCGACGCGTACCGCTCCGTCCCGGCACATCCGTGAGAGCACCCATAGCCCGGAGTTGACCGTCATCGGGCCACGGGCGATGTCGTCGAGCCGTCCGCCGCCCCGCGCGCGCCGGACGACCTGGGCCACCGCGCGCACCGTGGCCCGCGGGTCGCACACTTCGTCCGGGCCCGCAGCCCGGAGGACACGGGACCATTCGGCGTGCTGCTCCGCACTCACCGCCCGTCCCCGGCTTCCGCCTGCCGCGAGGCGACGTAGGCGACGATTTTCTCCAGGGTCGAGAAACGGTCGACGACGAGATCCTCATCGGGAATGGAGATTCGGAACCGCTCCTCCAGCCGGTTCAGGAACTCCAGCAGCTGCAGGGATCCCAGAGTGAAAGAAAGCAAATGCGTATCGGGCGCGATCCGGTCCGGATCGAATGTGTCGTCGACCGATCTCAGAAGTGTGGATACGTCATAGAATAATTCATTCCTCTGATGACTCGTCACACCGGCATACCTGCTCGGAGAAATCATTGGCCAAACATGAACAGATTGTTTCAGAAAGGGCTCCCCTTCTTGATCGCGTACGGACTACCCTGGCCGGTACCGGGGCGCAGCCGTCGCCCGCAGGCCCCACAGCATCGAGGAGCAGCCCGTGAACGACCTTTCCTACAGCGACTTCGAATCCGCGCTCCGGCAGTCACTCCCCTTCCTCGACGAGGAGACACCCGTCGACGCGCACGCGAGCCTGACGGAACTGGGCCTGGATTCGCTGACGTTGCTCGGCCTGGTGGCGGAGCTGGAGGACAGGTTCTCGGTGGAACTGCCGGACGAGATGCTGGTCATGGAGACCTTCGAGACACCGTCGACCCTGTGGAGCAGTCTGTCGAGCCTCCCCCGCACCTGAGCGTGCGGACGGCCGCGGGTTCACTGCGCGGATGACCGAACCAGGAGCACGCCTGTGGCGTGGATCAGGAAGCACCCCGGTGCGCGGCGGCTCGGGGCCCTCGGATGGCGTGGAGCGCGTCGCCTCTGATCATGGACGCGGTGTGACCGCGATGCCGAGGGCCGACCGGAGACGGCACCCTCGCGCAGGCGGCGAGGGACGGACCGGCCGAACGCCTTGAGGCGGCCTCGCAGGGACCGGCGTTCTCGACCGGACTCGGTCACCGTCGCCCTCGACATCTGGATCGCCCCCGCGATGGGCGCGGGTGACCCCATCCGGCTGGTGCCGCGCCTCGGCGCAGACTGTCTGCACTCCACCGGACCGAGGTGCGAGGAGACTTGGGTCGACTCGCCGTACCTCCTCATCCCGGCCGGCGGCCCATGGCGGCCGGCCCGCAGCGGGCACCCACCCGCCAGGCCCCAGACACGACGGAGAACCATGACCGCCGACGGCTCGACCCCCGGCACCGGCCAGCAAGCACGCGCCGCCGCGCTCCTGCGCCGCCCCAAGCTGTGGCTGGTGCCCACGATCCTCACCGGGTTGCTCGCCCTGCTGCTGTCGCTGCTCTACATGGGCGGCATCGTCAGCCCGCAGAGCGACCTGCACGACCTGCCGATCGCACTCGTCAACGACGACACCGGCAAGCCGCCGACCGGGCAGAAACAGAACCTCGGCACCCAGGTGGCCGCGGCCATCACCTCGGACACCTCCAGCGACACAGCCGACTGGCGGCAGCTGACCCGAGCCCAGGCCCAGGACGAGCTGGACGCGGGCAAGGTCTACGGCGCCCTGGTCATCCCCGCGGACTTCACCGACTCCGTCGCCGCACTCACCAGTGCGAACGCGACCGCGCGGCCCACCATGACCGTGCTGACCAACCCCGCCAAGGGCAGCCTCGGCTCCTCGCTCGCGAGCAAGATCACCACCACCGCGGCCCAGCAGTCCTCCCAGACCATCGGCAAACGACTGACGGCCGCCGCCTCGGGAGCGAACTCCACGACCAAGCTGCTGCTCGCCGACCCGGTGAACGTCGTCACCCAGGTCGGCCACCCCCTCGGCAACCACAGCGGCCTCGGTCTGAGCGCCTTCTACTACACCCTGCTGCTCGTGCTGGCCGGCTTCATGGGGGGCAACGTCATCAGTAACGGCGTGGACACCGCTCTCGGATACGCGGACAACGAGATCGGCCCCTGGCACACCCGGCTGCCCACGGTGCCGATCAACCGCACCCAGACGCTGCTGCTCAAGATGGCCATGACGGCCGGTATCTCGGCCCTCAGCGTCTCCCTCGTACTGCTCGCCTGCGTCAGCGCCCTCGGTATGGACGCGACCCACATCCCGCTGCTGTGGATCTACTCCTACTGCGCGACCCTCGCGGTCGGCCTCGGCGTCCAGGCCATCAACGCGGCCTTCGGCGGGATCGGCCAGCTGGTGTCCATGTTCGTGTTCATCGTGCTCGGCCTGCCCTCCTCGGGCGCCACCGTCCCCCTCCAGGCGGTCCCCGGCTTCTACCGTTTCCTGTCCCACTTCGAGCCCATGCGCCAGCTCAGCGACGGCGTCCGGGCGATCCTCTACTTCGACGCACGCGGCGACGCCGGGCTGACCCGGGCCTGGATCATGATCGCGATCGGCGCGGCCCTCGGTCTCCTCTTCGGCTTCGCGATGGCCGCCTACTACGACCGCAAGGGCCACAAGCGCCTCACCCCGCAGCCCACCCACCGACCCTGACGTCGCTCGTCCGATGGTGGTCCGCCGCATGAAGCCGCTCGGCTTCACGCTGGACCAGATGAGCGAGCTGCTCACGGCGACCGACCGCCCGGACGTCACCCCCGCAGGCTGACTCGCGAGCCCGGCTTCAGCTCCTGACGGCTTCCGCGATCCGCAGGGCGGCCTGGGCGGGGGTGAGGTGCGTGGTGTCGACGACCTCGGCCTCGCCGTGCAGCCACGTGCGGGCCGCCTCGGCGTAGGGCTCGAGGTATGCGAGGCGGAACGAGGAGGGGCCGAGAACAGTGTCCCCCTCGATGCGCCCGCGGAGGGTGTCCTGGTCAGCGTGGAGCACGAAGTGCCTGACCGGAATGGCATGTCGGGCGAGGCCCGTGCTGATCTCGCGCCAGTACTGCTCGACCAGGACAGTCATCGGCATCACCAGAGTGCCGCCGGTGTAGTCGAGTACACGGCGGGCGGTCTCGACGACGAGCGGCCGCCACGGCGGCCAGTGCTGGAAGTTGTCCGTCGCGGGCAGCCCCGGTGTGATGTCCATGAGCGTCTCGCCGACCTTCTCGGCGTCGAAGACCCGTGAATCCGGAATCAGTTGCTGCACGAGTGCGCTGGTCGTCGTCTTGCCTGCGCCGTGGGTGCCATTGAGCCATACGATCATGTGCCGAACGCTAGCGCCGTACGGGCAGCGAAGACGGGAATGCCACCAGGCCGGGCTGGACAGGGTGGCACTCCCGTCGCCGTTCTCCTGCGGTCAGCGGGCCCTGGCGAGCTGCTCGACCCGGTCGTGCAGGTTGTCGACGTGGTGCTCGGACTCCGGTTTCATCAGCACGCTCCGGAGGATCCGGGCGCCGTCGGCGTCTGCGGTGACCTCGGGGTGCCGGGCGGTGAACGCCTCGCGGTCGGCCTTGAGAGTGCTCAGGAAGGTCGGGTCGGGACCGGTCATGCCGTCGGCGAGGATGCGGACGGAGGCCGTGTCGATGGCGGTCAGGGAGGCCCGCCCGACGGTGGGGAAGTAGCTGACGATGTCCAGTTCGGGCCGTTGGTAGAGCGTCAAGTACTCCGATTCGTCGATGAGTTGCGCCCACCTCAGCGCCGCCCGTCGCCCGGCCGCCAGGACTTTGCCGAGGCCGTCGGGCGTGGGTGGCAGAAGCTGGAAGGTGAGCCACAGGGCGGCGGCGGAGGCGCCGGCGCGCGAGCATTCCAGGCTGATCTCGCCGAGGTGGAGTTCGGCTGAGGTGAAGTAGGTGTAGGGCGAGTCGTGGAGGTAGAAGCGGCCGACCTCGGGGTCGCGGAAGAGGACCGCGCCGCAGCCGTAGGGCTGGAGTCCGTGCTTGTGCGGGTCGACCACGACCGAGTCGCACCGTGCGACGGCCCGCCAGAGCTCGGTCGAGAGCCCTTCGGGGCCGTCGGCGCCGGCGAGGAGCGTGAAGAACCCGCCGTACGCGGCGTCGATATGGACGCGGACGCCGTGGCGCTCGGCGATCGGCAGGGCCAGGTGGACGGGATCGACCGCGCCCAGCCCCGTGGTACCGGTGGTGAGCACGACGGTGCCGACCTCACCGGTGCGCAGGACGTCCTCCAGTGCGTCGAGGTCCATGCCGCCCCGGTTGTCGGTGGGCACGGGGTGACCCTTCACGCCGAGGACGTGACACATGCGGCCGTGGGTGTAGTGGGCGTCCGCGCTGTAGGCGATCCCCCGGCGGGGGTGGAGTTCGCGGGCGACGAACAGGGCTTCGAGGTTGGCGATCGTGCCGCTGGTCGTGAGGTGCCCCAGGTGTGCGTCGTAGCCGAACATCGTGGCCAACTGCCCGACGACCTCACGTTCCATCGCCGCGGTGGCGGGGCCGCCGTCCAGGGCGTGGTTGTTCGGGTTGATCAGCATCGCCGTGAGGTAGCCGACCACGGCCGCGGGGTGCGGGGGCTTGAGCATCTGGCCCGCGTAGTGCGGGTGGAAGAAGGGGTAGTTGTTCCGCAGCCGTCCGGTGAACAGCTCGAAGGCGTCGGCGAAGCGCTCGTCGTCCACCTGGAGGGACGGGTGGGGTAGGTAGGGGCCGAAGGTGTCGGCCCAGTCCTGTATCGCGTGCGTGGCTCGACCGAGCCAGTGCTGTAGATCCACTGATCTCCCTCTCAGTCTCGGGGTGCGCCTACTCTAGGATTTATGTGACTGATCAGCAATTGACTGCTCAGCAATTGAGATGGCAGCAGGTGCTCCGGCAGTAAACTCACGGCGATGAACGACATGCCCGAGCCGAACACCGAGGCCGCCGCTCGTGCCGCGAACAGCGGGCTCGTCCGGGATTTCGGCCTGCTGATCAAGTCCGCGACTCGTCTGGAACAGCGGATCGACGCCGCCCTGCGGCGGGACTGCGGGATCAGCCACACCATGCTGGAAGTGCTCATCCGGCTCTGCCGCCGCCCCGGCGAGGAAGTCTCGCAGCGACAGCTCGCCGACGACCTCACGCTCACCAGCAGCGGCACGACCCGGCTGATCGACCGGATGGAAGAGGCCGCCCTGGTCCGCCGCGTGCCGTCTCCCGAGGACCGGCGGGTGGCCCTCGTGGAACCGACCACCGAGGGCCGAGCGACCTTCGTCCGCGCCGCGGCCGTCCACGCCCGCATGGTGGAGAAGTTCTTCGTCGAGCCGTTGACCGCCGACGACTACACGCGGTTGACCGGCGCCCTGAGTGAGATCGACAAGGCGCTGCGCGAGGCCGCCGGCTGACAGGGGCGCGGGACGGCGGCCCGGAGGAAAGGGTGCGCACCATCCGAGCTGGATCCTGGTTGTGATCACTGCGTGCGCAGGCCACGCCTCGACCCGCGTAGCGTCCAGGCAGCGCAGTTTCAGCCCGGCTTCAGCTCGGCCCCGCCTGCCGCCGGGGGTGCCCCTCAGCGTTCGATGTCGGGCCGGTGCGGACGACGGCCTGGTCGCCGTGAGGGCCGAACAGGTGCGGGATTTCCACCGCTTCGGCGTCGGCCGGGCCGAACCAGTGGGGCTCACCGGTGTCGAACTCGGCCACCTCGCCCGGCTGGAGAGTGATCTCGCGCTCCCCGAGGATGAGGCGGAGCCGGCCGGCGAGCACGTAGAGCCATGCGTATCCGGCGTGGGTCACCAGTCTCGGTTCACGGTGCGAAAGCACCTGCTTGAAGACCTGAACCCGGCCCGGGTACTGCGTCAGCGGGACGAGGACGCTTCCGCGCTCCCGGCGTCGAGGCTTCAGATGGACCCGCGGATCACCGGTCGCCGGAGCCGTCACCAGTTGGTCCAGCGCGACGCGGTGGGCGCGGGCGAGCGGGATGAGCAGGTCGAGCGTCGGGCGCCGTCGGCCCGACTCCAGGCGCGACAGCGTGCTCACGGAGATTGCGGTGTCCAACGACAAGGACACCATCTACCTGCTCAAGCCCACCGGCGCCAAAGCGGACGTCCACTCCTACACCAAGCGCGCCAACGACGCCGACGGCAACGGCAACGGCAACATCAACTACCACGGCTGTCACCCCGTCGAAGCACCCTTCCGACGGCGGCGAGAGAGATCTTCGTGGTCGGTCCACCGCGTCGGCGGATGACGGCACGGTCGCCGGTTCCGCGGCTGGGGCCCCCTGGCACGGGCCCCAGCCGCATGTTGGTGAACACGCACCATGGCCCACATCCTCAGCCGCGCTGCCCGTCCTTCTCCTGCTTCGCCAACAGCGAGACCGCGCACAGCAGTACGGCCGAGCCCGCGGGGCGAAGTGCCCGTGGGCGTTGCCACAGCGCGCCGGACGGCATCGCTGTGACCAGCAGGCACACCGCCCCGACGGCGAAGCCGGCCGGCGCGCGGTCGTAGAGCTGCCCGGCCCGGCCGCGCCGTGCTTCCGCCTGGGTCAGCAGGTTGATCGCGGGTCTCGCCGAACAGGCCCCTGGCCCTGGTTCTGGCCCTGGCCCTGAGGAAGGCTCAGCACTTGAGCCTGAAGGTGAAGTCGCCGGAGAGCCTGCCGTTCAGCCGGACTGCCGAAACGAGCTTCCCCTCCGTGATCAGTCTCTCCACCTCGGCCCGCGAGAGGCCGCAACCCTCAGCGATCAGGCGCACCGGCCGGACCGGTATCCGCGCCGCGAAGCGGACCGAGACGTCGATCACCTCGCGGCCCGGGCAGTCCGGACCTCCGGTGTCGAGGCGCCAGGCATCGTCCCAGTCGAGGGCGAAGCGATTACGGCGCCGAACGCCTGGATCCTGGAGCAACTCAGCTGTCAGGACGGGGTCGTTGTCATGCAGCCGGTCCAGCAGCCCAGGTCGCACGGAGCGCACATTCATCCGCTCCAGGAACGTGAGCTTCGCGGTTTCCCCGCAAGCGGTACAGAGTACGAGGAGCCAGGCGTCGATGAGCTTGTGGTGTGCGTTGACGCGGAATTTTCCGCTTGCCCTGAAACGCTCGGACGCGCACGCGTGGCAACGGCGGAGAACGAGCGGCAGGCAGGTGGGCACGACCACCCAGTTTTCGAGCACAGAAGTACACCGGTTTCAGTGAGAAGTCCGCAGCAAAAAGCAGCGCGGCGCACATGCGCGACGCGCGACGAATCAGCACTCGGGAGGTCTCACACGGTGTACAACGGCATGTCCTTGCCTGGACGACTGGGTTCGGCGGCACGGTAGTGGCGCACAGCGGCGCCGCTCCACTGGTTTTCGAGCGCAAGCACGCACGCGGCTACGCAGTGAACCGGTGCACGAACCGCCCGTGCACACTCGCCCACACACGCACAGCGAGGTCCCCACCCATGACCACGTCAACGACGAACCTGGCCGGCAGTCGAGGTAGGCACCGTTGCAGTACTAACCCCGCGAGTCCGGCTTCCAGTCCTGGGCGAGGAGACCGAGCAGCACCTCGTCGAGGAACTCGCCCATCACCCAGGCCGAAGAGCGCAGCACGCCCTCGCGGACGAAGCCGTTGCGCTCGGCGGAGCGCAGCATCGCGGCGTTGTCCGACAGCGTCTCGATCTGCAGCCGCTGCAAGCCGCGCACGATGAAACCGTAGTGGCAAAGAACCGCGACCACGTCGGTGCCGTAGCCCTTGCCGCGAGCGGACGGCAGCAGCCCCAGGCCGATGTGTGCGAACCGGTTGTGGTTGTCGATGCCCCACAGCGTGGCGGTGCCGACCAGCGTGCCGCCTTCCAACTCCACGACGGAGAAGGGGACATGCCCCTGTTCCTTGTCGTCCACCACGAGCCGCGAGTCCTTGGAGCCGGGCGTGATCGGCCGCCACGGCCGGCCTTCGGCCCGCGAGGCGTTGACGACGTCGTCGTAGAGCTCGGCCCGCAGGATCGGGATGTCGTCCTCGTGCCGGGCCCTGAGCCCGACCTTGTTGCCTCGAAGCATGCAAACTTCCTATACGACCGGGTTCTTCGACGGCAAACCGATAAGAACGTGGTCAGTGACGGCGGCGTGCTGTGACGATCCAGGCACGCGAGTCGAAGTGCACGCCGCCGTCGGTGTGGTGGGTGACGAGGGTGGTGCGTAGCCGCGTGCGCGCTTGCTCGGCCGCCGCCGCGTCGAGGTCGGCAAGCAGGTCTTTGAATTCCCATAGGCGGAGCACGGCATCGAAGGCGGTGGCGCTGTCCGGGCCGTAGTGGACGGGCTCGTGCACGTCGGTGAAGCTGACGTCCGCGAAGCCGGCCGCCGCCAGAATGCCCTGCGTGACGGTCGGGTCGGCGAGTGAGAACGGGCCCGGACCGCGGGGTGTGGCTGATGCGGCGGTGAGGCCTGGCTGATCGCGGTGGCCCACTCGTTGCGGTCGCGCTCTTGCCGGACCAGCAGCACCAGGCGCGCCGCGGGGCGCAGAGCCCGCCCGACATTGGTGCGCACGTGACCCGACCGAGTGCGCCCGCGCTCCTCGGTCGGCGGCAGGTCCGACGCCGCACGTATACCGCGTTGTGGGTCCAGGGATGCCGCCATAGGGTCGCCGGCATGTCCCTACGTCTTCGTATGCGCCAAGCACTGCCGGAAGCGATGCGCGCCCGTGACAAGGCCGCGGTGAGCGCCCTGCGCACCACACTCGCCGCGCTGGACAACGCTGAGGCGGTGCCCGTGCCCGAGTCCGAGCCCCGTGGCTCGGCCCTCGAACAGTCACCTGTCGGTGCCGGTGCCACCGAAGCGGAGCGGCGTGAGCTGAGCGAGCTCGGTGTGGTGGCTGTCGTACGGGCCGAGGCCGCCGAGCGCCTGGAGGCCGCGGCGAGCTTGACTTCGCCCGCGCACGCCGACCGAGCCGCGCTGCTCCGGGCGGAGGCCGCCGTGCTGCTGCGCTTCCTGGACGGTTCCGACCCCGCCTGACGCGCCCCGCCTGACGTCGACCGCCGCACCGTCCTCGCGGCCTCTTGACGTTCGCCCGTACCGCGACGGGGCCATGCATGGCGTGGGGACTGCCGTTCGGCACCGGCTCCGGTGCGTTCCGCATACTTGCTACTGGCGAGTAGGCTGCGCGTTCCCGGAGTTTGGAGTCGTCGTGGTCCGCAGGTTCACCGTGTCCGACAGCATCGTCATAGAGGTCTTGCCGGAGGTGGCCTACGAGGCGGTCAGCCGGCCCGCTCAGATGGGACGGTGGAGTCCGGAGAACCTCGGGGCCACCCTGACAGCGCCGGACGCGTCGGCCCCGCTGGGGACGGTGTTCGAGGGCCGCAACAAGCGGGGGGCGTTCCGTTGGGTCACCCGATGCACGGTGACAGCGGCGGACTCGGGGAGCCGCTTCGCCTTCCGGGTGCACGCGATCGGGCTGAAGCGGCCCCGGCTGCGCGGCCCGATCGCCACCTGGGAGTACCGCTTCGAGCGCGAAGGCGGTGCCACGCGCGTCACGGAGTCCTGGACGGACGACCGGCGGGCCTGGCCGTCGGTCGTCGCCAACGCCTTCGACCGGGTCGCCACCGGCGGCCGGACGTTCGCCGACTTCCAGGAGGGCAACATCGCCAGGACGCTGCGCAACCTGAAGCGGGAGCTCGAAGCCGAGTCGGCCTCCTGATCCCGCCGGCCCGGCCCATGCCGTCCCCGGGCGGCGCGACGGCGGGGCCGGGCTCAGGCGCGGGTGGCGCGGGCCACGGGCAGGTAGCACGGGCGTTCGGGCAGCAGCGGGACCACAGTGCGGACGACGGCGCCCAGGCGCCGCATCCCGCGCTCGCGTGCATGTCAGCCCCAGGTGGCCGCGGACGACGGGCGGCAGCAGGCCGAGCGTGACGAACACGTGGAGCCGGGCCAGGGCGGGTGGAACAGGGGCCGGAGCCGGCGCATGAGGACACCCGAGCCGTCGGGCGGGGGAACGGGCCGCCGCGGGTCGAGCAGTGCACGTACGACCACCGTGTTCTCCGGCTGGTCCCGGACCTGGAGCACGACGGCGGCCGGCAGGGAGAGCGGCAGCCGTACGTCACCGGCGACGTCCCAGAGGATCGTGCCCGGGCCGAACGGGGCCGGATCGGGGCGGGTACCGGGGTCGCTCCGGCCGGGCCGGGCGGCGGCGATGGGGTTTTCGGGGCGGGCGTTCCCGTCACCACGCTCCCAGGGGCCGTCGGGTGGCGGGGTCGGTGCCGGGACGGTGGGTGGCCCAGTAGGCGAGGGCGAGGGAGACGGTGATCCTCAGCGGCGGGGGCACGAGGGCCGTCGTGAGACGTACGACGCGGGCGAAGCGGCGCAGGGCGCGTTCCTGCCGGGCACTCCAGGTCAGGTGCAGCCGCTCACGCAGGACGGGTGGCAGGGTGCCCACGGTGACCAACAGGGCGTAGTGCGCGGCGAGTCGGGCGAAGGGCGACCAGAGCGGACCGGGCAGTCGGCGGAACGGCTTGGCGGGGCGGGCGAGTTCGTCGAGGACGTCCTGGACCGACTGGTTGAACTCCAGGCGATGGGTGACCATGTCGTCGTAGTAGTCCAGGAACGACGGCCAGTCCGGTGGAAGGTGATGCTCCTTCAGGCCCCATACGCGGCCCACGTCCCGCATACCGCGGTAGTACTCGTCCAGTTCGTCGGCCGACATGCCCTTGCCGAACAGGTGCTGCGCGTCCACGGGGCCCTTGACCAGAGTCGCGTGCACCCAGTGGTACGCCTCGGGGTCGAGGGCGTGGTAGCGGCGCCCCCGCGAGTCGGTGCCCTTCATACCGGTGTGCACGTGGCGAAGGCGGCACGCCTCGGCGGTGGCCGCCTCCTGGCCGCCGTAGACGACCGTGGTGAGGGAGAGCAGGGTCCGGATCAGGCGGGGCCAGGGCTCGGCGCGGAAGTTGCTGTGGTCGGCGACGCCTGCCCCGACCACGGGGTGCGAGACCTGGAGAAGCAGCAGCTGGGGTGCCATCAGGGTGGCGCGGGCATCGCCGAAGCAGCGCCAGACGACCCCGCCCCTGCGCGGCGCGCGGATCTGCGCGGGTATCCCAACTCTCCCTGTAGTCCGTTGGGTTGATTGGTCTGACGTGTGCGGTACGCCGGCCATGACACCTCCGTCCCTCTGTCGTGTCCGGAGTGTTGATGCGCCTCCTGTAACAAGTCAATAGTTTTTGTGTCTTTGACTCTCCCGATGACACCCCGATGCGGGATCCCGGGCATTCGCCTCTATGGGCAAGGAAAACACGAAGAGGGTCAGATATGCACATCTCGGACACACGGTCGAACGGTGCACGCCCTGGCCGCGCACGCCGCACACGCGTGTCCACCGTTCGGTGGACACAATGAGGTACGCACGGTCGTGCCGGAACGTCCGGTTCCCGCCGAGGCTGATCGGCATGACGACACACGCGAACGAACTCGTGGTGGACGTACGTGGACTGCGCAAGCGGTACGGCGACGTGACCGCGGTCGACGGCATCGACCTCGGCATCCGCAGAGGTGACGTGTTCGGCCTGCTGGGGCCCAACGGGGCCGGCAAGAGCACCACGGTGGAGATCCTCCAGGGCAACCGCTCCCGGGACGCCGGCGAGGTGTCCGTCCTGGGCACGGACCCGGCGCACGGCACGCGTGCGTGGCGCTCGCGGGTCGGCATCGTCTGGCAGGACGAATCCGCCCCCGCCGAGTTGACGGTCGGCGAGACCGTGCGGCACTTCGCCCGCTACTACCCGAGGCCACGGGACCCTGAGGAGGTCATCGGCCTGGTGGGTCTGGAGGCGAAGACCGGCAGCCGGATCAAGGCGCTGTCCGGCGGGCAGCGCCGGCGGCTGGACGTGGCCCTCGGGGTGATCGGCGACCCCGAGCTCCTGCTCCTGGACGAGCCGACGACCGGCTTCGACCCGGCGGCCCGGCGCCAGTTCTGGGACCTGATCCGCAAACTGGCCGACGAGGGCACCACCATCCTCCTGACCACGCACTATCTGGAGGAGGCGGAGACGCTCGCCGACCGGCTGGCCGTGGTCGTCGGCGGCCGGGTCGTCGCCGAGGGCGAACCGAAGGGCCTGCGCGAGCGGTACGGCACCGAGGCCACCGTGGAGTGGACCGAGCCGGACGGCGCCACACGCGCGGAGCGCACGGACACGCCCACCCGGACCGTCGCCGAGCTCATGCGGCGCTTCGACGGCGAGATACCGGGGCTGCGGATCAGCCGCCCCACACTGGAGGACGTCTACCTCCGGCTGACCGGACAGGAGGACGCCCGATGACCACGACCGTCGTACGCACCCGCACGAAGACACACGCCGACCGGCTGCCCGGAGCATGGCGACTGGGTCTGGGGCGTGGCGTCCTGGAGCTCAGGCAGTTCTTCCGGCAGCGCGACCAGGTGGTGTTCACCTTCGCCTTTCCGGTGGTGTTCCTGTTCCTGTTCGCGTCGATCTTCCGGGACGACGTGCGCGGAGCGGGCATCACCGCCTCGCAGCTGTACGTCCCCGCGATGATGGCCGCCGGCATCATGTCGACCAGCTTCCAGTCACTCGGCATCTCGATCGCCATCGAGCGGGACGAGAAGGTGCTGCGCCGGCTGCGCGGCACACCCATGCCGCCGGCGGCGTACTTCCTCGGCAAGATCTGGCTGGTCCTCGTCACCGGACTGCTGGAGACGGCGATCCTGCTGCTCGTCGGCGCGACCCTCTACGACGTCGATCTGCCCACGGACCCGGGCCGCCTGTTCGACTTCGCCTGGATCTTCGTGCTGGGCCTCACGGCGTGCGCGCTGCTCGGCATCGCCGTCAGCTCCGTCCCGAAGTCCGGCAAGAGCGCCACCTCGGTGGTCGTACTCCCGTTCCTGGTGCTGCAGTTCATCTCCGGGGTGTACATCGCCATCGACACCATCCCCGGCTGGATGCTGAACATCGGTGCCCTGTTCCCGCTGAAGTGGATGTGCCAGGGACTGCGCGGGGTCTTCCTTCCCGAGTCGGCGCAGGTCCTGGAGCAGACCGGCGGCTGGGAATTCGGGCGGGTGGCCCTGGTGCTGGGGGCCTGGTGCGTCGGAGGATTGCTGCTGTGTCTGCTGACCTTCCGGTGGAAGAACCGGCGCGACGGATGAACCAGCCGGAACGGGCCGGGGGCGCGTACACCTGGGACCGCTCGTTCCGGATCTGGGACAGCTACTTCGCGTTCGTCTGGCTGGCCACCCTGGTGTTCGTGCTCGGCACGGCCTATCCGGGCCGGCCGGTCAGGCTGGTCGCGGCGGCGCTGCTGGTTCTGCTGATCCCGCTGTTCGTGTGCGTCGGGCGCCCCATCCTGCGGGAGGATCCGCCGGACCCAGGGCGCGCGCTGGGCTACCTGGTGGCGGCGATGGCGCTGTTCCTGCCATCGGCGATCCTCGTGGGCGAGACCCGGCTGATGACCTTCGCGCTCGTCCCCCAGTGCTTCATGACGCTGCGCATCCGGTGGGCGCTGGTGGCTGTGGCCGTCATCAACCTCGTGCCCGTGGTCGGGTGGGCGCTGGTGTGGTGGCCCGGCGACGAGGCCGTCTTCTTCAACGGGATGTTCGCGGTGGTGACCTTCGTCTTCTCGATGGCCGTCGGCACCTGGATCATCCGCATCATCGAGCAGAGCCAGGAACGGGCCGCGCTGATCGCGGAGCTGGACACGAGCCGCCACGAGATCTCCCGGCTGTCGGCCGAGCACGGCGCGCTGGCCGAGCGGGAGCGGATGGCCCGGGAGATCCACGACACCCTCGCCCAGGGTTTCACCAGTCTGCTGATGCTGGTGCAGGCCGTCGAGGCGGAGCTGGACGACGACATCACGCAGGCCCGACGCCACCTGGCCCTGATGGACGAGACGGCCCGGCAGAACCTCGCCGAGGCACGCGCCCTGGTCGCCGGAGGCGCGCCCGCCGACCTGCACGGCGCCTCGCTGCCGGACGCCCTGCGCCGGCTGGCCGCACGCCACGGGACGGAACTGCGGATGACCGGTGCCGCACGTCCGCTGCCGGCCGGCCCCGAGGTGGTGGCCCTGCGCGCCTGCCAGGAGGCACTGGCCAACGCCCGTAGACACGCGGGGAGTTCAGTCACGGTAGGCATCACCCTGACGTACGCCGACGAGGCCCTCACCGTGTCCGTTCGGGACGACGGCTGCGGCTTCGACCCGCACACGGCGACGGGAGGCTACGGTCTGGCGGGACTGCGCGCCCGGGCCACCGAGGTGGGCGGCACCGCCTCTGTCGACAGCACACCCGGCGACGGCACCACCGTGACCGTCCGCCTGCCCGTACCGCCCCCGAGGAGCCCATGGTGATCCGGATCGTCCTGGCCGACGACCATCCCGTCGTACGGGAGGGTCTGCGGGCCATGCTGAGCGCCGAAGAGGACCTGGAGGTGGTCGCCGACGCGTCGAGCGGACCGCAGGCCGAAGCGCTGGCCGCGGAGCTGCGCCCCGACATCGTGCTGATGGACCTGCGGATGCCCGACGGCGGGGGTGTGGACTCGATCATGCGGATGAGCGCGGCGGGACTGCCCTGCCGGGTGATCGTCCTGACGACCTACGAGACGGACCGCGACATCCTGCGCGCCGTGGAGGCGGGGGCGGCGGGCTACCTGCTGAAGGACCTGCCACGGGGCGAACTGGCGAACGCGGTACGGGCTGCTGCGCGGGGCGAGACGGTGCTGGCGCCGACGGTGGCGGCCCGCCTGGTGGACCAGTTGCGCACCCGACCGGAACGCCCGCGGCTGTCCGAGCGGGAGACGGCGGTGCTGCGGCTGGTTGCGCGGGGGTGCACGAACGCGGAGATCGGCCGCCGCCTGTTCATCGGCGAGTCGACGGTGAAGACCCATCTGCTGCGGGTCTTCGGCAAGTTGGGTGTCGACGACCGAACCGCGGCGGTGACGAACGCGATGCGCCACGGCCTGCTCGACTGACGTTCCCCCCACGCGTCGACCGGTTCCTGTCCCGGGGCCGGACCGCGGAACCCCGCGCAGGTCGCGTACGACCGCCGGCGCCACCCCGAGCCTCCTCACGGCGGGCGGGACCCTCCTAGCCGGCGTGCCGGTGTGCTCGCAGGTATGAGTTGGATCACGCGACCACACTGCGCCGAGCACTACCGTCGGCGATTCACCCTCGTCGGCTCTCACCACGGGATGCGTGGATCTGCGCGCGTATCTCAACTTCCCCTGCATTCAGCTGAATTGACCGGCCCGCTGGGCTTCGCCGCCCTCCGGCCCTGCCGTTCGGCGGGTCCGGCGACTCCGGCCTCGGCCGGATCCACGTGGCGGACGGACTGCGGGCCTTCACCGCCCCACAGTCGGTGACCGTCCGGCGCTTCGCTCCGCCGGTCGATCTGACGTCGTTCGCGACCCCGGCCGCGACGAAGGCCAGGGCCGTCGCGTTCATGCGGTGGCTGCCCGCCCGGCGCTGACCGGACGAGGCACGGTCAGGCGTCGAGCAGCGGCGCGAGGTATCTGCGGGCGAAGGCGCGGGCCTGTTCCTCGTCGTCCAGTTCGATGCAGCCGGCCGGGTTGAGGAGGAAGGAGACCGCGACACGCACCATCAGCTCCGCCGCCGGCCGGGGGTCGGTCCCGGGACGGCCCTCGGCGTGCTGGGCGCTCCGCAGATGGGTGGTCAGGTAGTCGGTGGTGGCGGCGAGGGAGGCGCCGCCCTGCACGGTGAAGCAGGGGAGAACCACTTCGGGTTCGAGCCGCAGCAGCCCTCCGAGGAGCGGATGGGCCCTGGTGTACCGCAGGGCGACCACGAAGCCCTCGACGACCCGGTCCTCCATCGTCGGCAGCGCGGCGACGGCGGAGTCCAGCTCCTGGAAGAAGCGGCTGCCCTCGCGCAGCAGGCACGCCTCGACCAGTCCGTCCTTGCTCTGGAAGCGGCGGTACACCGTGACACGCGAGACACCGGCCCGTTTGGCGACGTCCTCCACCGAGGAACGGCGCAGGCCGAACGTCGTGAACTGCTCCAGGGCGGCGTCGAGGATCTGGCGCGCCAGCCTTTCCTCTGTCTCCGGCGGCCGGGCGATGGCCCGGGCCAGCAGGGAGTCGTTCACAGATGCCTTCATGGTGCCTCTAACGGTACCCGCACACTTTTCCGCAGAAACAGTGAAACATCGACCATACATCTGTAACCCCTCGTACGTCCCACCGCTCCATCCCCGCTCCATCCCCCCTCCATCCCCTGTGTTCGGAGGACCCCCGGGTCAGTCGCCTCATCTCGCAGCAGTCCGATTTCGCCGCCGCCGTACGCGAATTCGCCCAGCGCGAGCGCGGAAGTCCCGTGCAACGCGACCCACTCACCCAGGGCGGCCGGGATCCCTCCCCCCAACCCCAAGATCTACGGCCGGCTCGGAGTGCGTCTGCCCGAGGAGTACGGCGGCGCGGGGTGGCCAACTGGTACCGGGCCGACGGCCCTCTCGGCGCGGCGGAGATCGCCGAGCGGCACGTCCTTGTCTGCCTCGGCACGGTGGGCTGCCCCGAGGCGACCGTGCGGCGGCCGTCGTGACTCCCCCTCACGGCACCGTGATCACGATCTTGCCGCGCGTATGCCCCTGTTCCAGATGCCGCAGGCCCTCGGCCGTGTCGGCCAGCGGGCAGGTCCGGTCGATCACCGGGGCCAGCCTGCCTGCCTCGATGAGCGCGGTGACGGCGAGGAGGTCCTCCTGGGTCGGTCCGGCCGGGGCCGACGGAAGGATCGTGCGGAGCCGCTGCCGGACGAACCCGTTGACCGCGATCACCCGGAGCATGGAGCCCACCGCCCCGAACACGCGGCCGGGCGAGCCGCCGCCGTTGGCCACGAGCGTCCCTGTCGGGGTGAGGGCCCGGCGCAGCCGGCTCAGCGGACGGTTGCCCACGTTGTCCAGGATCACGTCATAGCGCTCGCGTACGTCCGTGAAGTCCTCCCGGGTGTGGTCGACGACGTGCGCGGCGCCGAGTGAACGCACCAGATCGACGTTGCGCGTGCTGCACACCCCGGTGACCTCCGCGGCCATTCCCGCGGCGATCTGCACGGCGAACGTGCCCACTCCGCCGGCGGCTCCGTTGATCAGCACCCGCTGCCCGGCCCGCACCTGGCCCACGGTGCGGATGCCGCGAAGGGCGGTCACCGCCGCCATCGGCACGGCCGCGGCCTGCTCGAAGGTCAGGCCGGCCGGTTTGGGCACCAGCAGATCCGCGGTGGTGCGCGCGTACTCGGCGAAGGAGCCGTGACAGAAGCCCAGTACCTCGTCGCCCGGCCGGAGTCCTGGTACGTCGGCGCCGACCGACTCGACCTGGCCGGCGACGTCGATACCGGCCACCCGGCACTTCGGCCGCGTCAGCCCCACGCCTCCCATCAGCCGCGCCACATAGGGATCGCCGCGCAGCATGTGCCAGTCGTAGGGGTTCAGCGCGGCGGCACGCACCCGCACCGACACCTGGCCGGCCGAGACCTCGGGCCGGTCTGCGTCCACCAGCTCAAGAGTGCCCGGCGGGCCGAACCGCTCCTGCACGATCGCCTTCATCGGGTCGCCCCCTCTTTTCGGCATCGACTGCCGCGGCGCCTGCGGATGCCCTCCGGACACGGCAGGTGTACGGCGTACACCTCTGCACGGCACGGTAGGTGTACGCCGTACACCCGTCAAGAGTGCGAGTTGGTCAGGTCGTGCCCAGGAGCCGCTCGAGGCCGTCCAGGGTCAGGTCCAGAGCGAATTCGAACTCGAACTGGTCGTCGCAGCCGGAGCCGAGGACGGACTCCGGGTCATGGGCGACGGCCATGGCGAGTTCGGTGATGTGCGGGTAGCGCGCGGCCATCTCCTCGGGCGGCATCGCGTCCGGATCCGGTTCACGGCCGTCGGCGCTGTCCTCGAACAGCTCCTGGGAGAAGCCCAGCAGGCGGCTGCCCATGACATGCATCGCGTGATGGATGAGGCGGATCGAGAACCCCCCGGCCCGGAGGATCCCGATCATCGAGTCCAGGTACGCCATCACCGCGGGGGTCGGAGTGGCCCGTGCCTTCGTCCGCGACTCGATGACCGCGGGCGCCCACGGGTGGCGCAGCAGCATGCCGCGGGCCGACAGCACCCGCCGGCGCACGGTGGTCTTCCAGTCGGTGTCGTCGGCCGGTGGATCGATCTCGCCCATGAGGACGTCGATCATCCCGTCCAGCAGCTCGTTCTTGTTGGCCACGTGCTTGTACAGCGCCATCGGCACGACGCCGAGCGCCTGGGCGATGTTGCGCATGCTGAGCGCGTCGACCCCGCCCTCGTCGGCCAGTGCGACGGCGGCGCCCAGCACCCGCCCCCTGCTCAGCGGCGGGCGGGACTGCGCCGCGACGCCCACCTTCGTCGTTATCTCCACCAGCTCCTCTCCCCTTCGACGACGCCGTCAGTGCGCCGGGCGGGACAACAGCGTATGCGTGAAGGGGGTGACGGGGCGTTCGAGGCGCTCCCCGTCCACGGTGATGTCGACCGCCTCGTTGTAGAAGGCGAGCAGCTCTCCGATGGCGGCCACGGCGGGCAGCGGGGCGGGGTAGCTCCACACGACGTCGGGCGGGACGTCCGCCTCGCCGGTCCAGGACCAGTACGTGGCGGTGCCCTTGTAGGGGCAGCCGGTGCGGTGGCCGGTGGGGGTGAGCAGGTCGAGGCGGACGTCCTCACGGGGGATGTAGTAGCGGGTGGGCAGGCCGGTCTCGAAGAGGAGGACCGGGCGGCGGGTGTCGGCGACGACCGTGCCGTCGATCGCGATCCGGACGTGTCGGCTGCTGGGCAGGGCGTCGACACGTTTGTGCGGGTCACGGGGGTGGATGAAGATCTCCTCCTCTTCCTCGTACCAGTGGTCGAGTCCCCTGCCGGTGCGCCGGAACCACTCGAAGGCGATGTGACCGGCCAGGTCCTCGGCGGGGAAGGTCCAGGCCGCGTTCTCCAGCAGCTCGCCCTCCACTTCGAGGTCGTAGAAGACCCGCGAGCCCGTGTGCGTGCCGACCGGCGGGTTCTTCGCCGGCCGCAGCAGGTCCTCGCGCACCTCCTCGCGCGGGAAGGCGTACAGCGGCACCGGCACGCCGGGCTCCCAGACGAGGACGGGATGCCGGCTGTCGACGACGGTGAACCCGCCCTTGCGACCCCGGACCCAGCGCGGGCCGGGCTCCCAGAGGAGACCTTCCGGGGTGGCGCGTACGGAGTCGGCGGTGCTGAGCTTGGTCATGTCCGTTTCCTCCCTCTACTGCTCGGCTCATCACCCACGTTCCCCCACACGCGCAACGCTGTCACCGTTCGTCCAGTGCCTCCGGGTCGTCGGCGCCGCCGCAGCCTTCGGCCGGATCGCTTCGGCCGTGCCGGGCCGGCCCTCGCTCCAGCGCACCTCGCAGGCGAACGTCTCCCGGCCGAGCACGTGCCACTCGGGGCGTGACCGATGGACGCCTCACAGGACCCCGGTACCGTTTCTTCCATGGCGACACCCAGGGGACCGCGCGGCGGCTACACGGCAGGCCGGGCACGGCGCACCCAGATCCTCGAGGCGGCACTGCTGCGCTTCGGGCAGGACGGCTACCGCAAGACCTCCCTCGCCCGCATCGCCCGGGACGCCGAGATCACCGACGCCGGGCTGCTGCACCACTTCCGCGACAAGCAGCAGCTCCTGCTGGCCGTGGTCGAGCACTGGCACGACCGCATGGACACCCAGTGGCAGCGGGTGTCGGAGTCGGTGCGGGACGCGTTCCGCTGCCATCTGGAGGACACCGCCGAGACGCTCACCATGCCGGGCATGGTGGAGCTGGCCGTCGTGGTCTCCGCCGAGGCGACCGCGCCGGACCATCCGGCCCACGACTTCTTCGCGCACTGGCAGGAGAAGGGCGTGAAGGAGCTCGCGGAGCGCCTGCGCGCCGGAAGCCGGAACGGCGAACTCCTGCCCGACCTGGACCATGACGGCATCGCGCGCGAATGCGCCGCCCTCGACGCCGGACTGCGGCAGCAGTGGCTCGCCTCCGGCCGCTCCTTCGACCTCATCCCGGTGATGCACGACCACCTGGACCGCCTGATGCGCTGCATTTCCGCCGACGGGCAGGGGTTGTAGGGCAACACCGAGGCCCACCATCGCCCGCACCACGTACCCGGGTCGAGCCCTCCCGCACAGCAAGAACTCACAGCGCCGGGGCTCTACCAGGTCGACATGGGCGCCACGACCGTCTGGGAGCGCTGGGACGACATGCTTCCCGACGGCAGCGTCAATCCCGGCGAGACGACCTCCTTCAACCACTACGCGCTCGGAGCCGTCGCCGACTGGATCCACCGCACCGTCGCCGGTCTCGCGCCCGCCGAGCCGGGCTACCGCCGGATCCTGGTCCGTCCCCGCCCGGGCGGCGGCCTCACCTGGGCGCGCGCCGCGCACGAGACGCCGTACGGCCGCGCCGAGACCGGCTGGCGCGTCGAGGGCCGACTGCTGCTGGTGCACCTGCTCGTGCCGCCGAACACCTCCGCCCTCGTCGACCTGCCGAACGCCGAACCCGTGACCGCGGGACCCGGACGACACACCTTCCACACCCCGCTTCCGCAACCACGGAACTGACCCACGACCGCACCCTCGTCCAGCTTGGGCCTGGGGTTTTTGGGCATACGGGACACGGACCCGGATGGTCGGCCCAAGGAGAGAGCATGGCGAAGGACTCACCGTTGAAAGCTGTGGGATGGGCGCGCTCGCTGCCGGTGAGCAGCGGGGTGAAGGTCGCCAGGGAGTGGACGCGTGCGCATGTGGCCACGCTCGGCTGGTCGCAGACCGCGCCGGAGCTGGTGGACGCGATTCTGCTGGCCGTTTCCGAGCTGGTCACCAACGCCCATGTGCACGCCCGTAGTGCGGCGCAGTTGATCCTCACCTGGGACGAGGAATGCTTGCACGTCACCGTGCATGACGCCTCGCCTCGGCTGCCCGAGCCGCGCGACCCGGGCACCAGCGCCCCAGGGGGGCGTGGTCTGCTGCTGGTCGATGCCCTCGCCGACAGTTGGGAGGCCTATCGCTGCCCCCGCGGCAAGAGCATCACCGCCTGCTTCGGAGCACCCACGTCCACCGCGCCCGGAGCGATGGGCTCGGGCTGAGAGGCCCGGTCACCGAGCGGAGGCTCACCCATGACATCCGACGAGGACGAGCAACTCGAACGCGCCATCCTTGACCTCCTTGGACGGCGGCGGCCGGACGCGTCGGTCTGCCCGTCCGAGGTCGCCCGGTCGGTCCACCACGGATCGGACGAAGGATGGCGGCGGCTGATGGAGCCCACGCGTGCCGCGGCACAACGGCTGTCCCAGGCGGGTCTGGTCGAGATCACTCAGGGCGGAGAGCTCGTCGACCCGGAAACAGTCCGCGGCCCGATCCGGATCCGCCGGACACGCTGACGGCCTCCGCGAACGGCACCGGTCGCCACCAGCCCGAACCCGTCGCCACCGCCCCGAACCGGTCTCCCGTCACCCCGACCCGGTCGCCGTCACTGCGGGGGATTGCCGTGCTTGCGTGAGGGCAGGTCGGCGTGTTTGGTGCGCAGCATCGCCAGAGCGCGGATGAGCGTCTCACGGGTACCGGCGGGGTCGATCACGTCGTCCACCAGACCGCGTTCGGCCGCGTAGTACGGATGCATCAGCTCCGCCCGGTACTCCTTGACCATCCGCTCCCGCATCGCCTCGGGCTCGTCCGCCTCCGCGATCTGCCGCCGGAAGATGACGTTCGCGGCGCCCTCGGCGCCCATCACCGCGATCTCGTTCGTCGGCCAGGCATAGGTGACATCCGCGCCGATGGACTGCGAGTCCATGACGATATAGGCGCCGCCGTACGCCTTGCGCAGGATCAAGGAGATGCGCGGCACGGTCGCGTTGCAGTACGCGTACAGCAGCTTCGCACCGTGCCGGATGACGCCGCCGTGCTCCTGGTCCACCCCCGGCAGAAAACCCGGCACATCGACCAGGGTCACCAGCGGAATATTGAAGGCGTCACACATCTGAACGAACCTGGCGCCCTTTTCGCTCGCCTCGATGTCCAGGACACCCGCCAGGACCCGCGGCTGGCTCGCCACGATTCCCACGACCTCGCCGTCCAGCCGCGCCAGCGCACACACGAGGTTGCGGGCCCAGCTCTCGTGGACCTCCAGGAACTCTCCGTCGTCCACGAGATGACCGATCACCTCGGTCATGTCGTAGGGCTGACTGCCGTCCGCCGGCACGAGATCCACCAGCGCCTCCGACCGCCGCCCCGGCGGATCCGTCACCGGCCCCCGCGGCGAGATATCGCGGTTGTTCTGCGGCAGCATCGACAGCAGGTACCGCACCTCCGCGATGCACGTCTCCTCGTCGTCGTAGGCGAAATGGCACACCCCCGAGGTCTCCGCATGCACATCCGCCCCGCCCAGACCGTCACGCGTCACCTCCTCACCCGTCACCGTCCGCACCACGTCCGGCCCCGTCAGGAACATCTGTGACGTCCCGCGCACCATGAAGACGAAATCCGTCAGCGCCGGACTGTAGGCGGCGCCTCCCGCACACGGCCCCAGCACCACCGAGATCTGTGGAATGACCCCCGACGCCCGCACATTGCGACGGAAGATTCCGCCGTAACCCGCCAGCGCCACCACACCCTCCTGAATGCGTGCTCCCGCACCGTCGTTCAAAGACACCAGCGGCGCACCCGCCGCCAGAGCCATGTCCATCACCTTGTGGATCTTCTCCGCGTGCGCCTCACCCAACGCACCCCCGAACACACGGAAATCATGCGCGTACACGAAGACCTGCCGGCCCTCCACCGTGCCCCACCCCGTCACCACCCCGTCCGTGTACGGGCGCCGCGCCTCCAACCCGAAACCAGTCGCCCTGTGCCGCCGCAACAGCCCCACCTCGACGAACGACCCCTCGTCCAACAGCAGGGCGACCCGTTCCCGTGCCGAGAGCCTCCTGCCGCCGCCCGCCCCACCGCTCGGCCCCGCCACCGCCTCCGCGCGCACCTCCAGCAACTCCGCCACCGCTACGCGGCTACCAGGCACGTTGGAAAACTCATCTGCACCGCTCACGGCATATCCCTCCCTCGTAACGGACCCAGCACCCCCGAAACCCCCACCACGACGAACCGCCCACGCGGTTCACATGGCAGGGGAAACACACGCCAGGTCCGACACTCCAACACCAAGCACCACCAACCGACCCACAGCCCACAGCCCAGAACTCACAACTCACAACTCACAACTCACAACCAGGCCTACCGCCAGCTGCGCGGCGAGCGGTAGCCGGAACTCCCTCCCAGGCCACGCCACTCCGGCACGCCCCTGGCCGGCCCCTCATCCACGTCGGCACGCCGGGCAGCCAGCAAGGACGCCACCACCGCCACCACGGCAGCGACCTCCGCCTCCGTCACCCCACCGCCCGCCACCCGCACCACCGCATCCCGAGCGACCTCGCTGCCCATGTCCCCACCTCCCTGCAACCGTCGGCGCTCCTTGTTTCCCCCACCCTCCACCACCCCGCTCAAAACCAACCGGGGCCCCGCTCGAAACCCACTCACCCCTCCCCCACGCGCACCGCGCCGGACTCTCGCCAAACTCATCTGAAACATTTGCCCCGGTCCACCGCGTCTGTGAGGTGTAGGCCAACGGAAAGGCACCGAGGGGTGGGAATGAGAAGGTCCCGGACATCGTCCCGGACAGATGAGTTCATGGAGTTCGCCACCGGACGTGCCGGGCATCTGCACCGCTCCGCGTGTCTGCTCACCAGCGGAGACACTCACCTCGCCGAGGATCTGGTGCAGGAGACGCTCAGCCGGATGTACACCCTGTGGGGGCGGATGTCCCGGATCGAAAACCCTGCGGCGTACGCCCAGACCGTTCTCGTCCGCACCTTCCTGACACACCGACGGCGGTACTCCGCGGGCGAGCGCCCTCTGGCAGACCTGCCGGACGCGCCGGTGCCCCGGAGCACGGACGACCCGGCTCTGCGGCTGGCACTGCTCGAGGCCCTGCGGGAGCTGCCGCCCAAGGACCGGGCGGTGGTGGTGCTGCGGTACTGGGAGGACCGCAGCGTGGAGGAGACGGCGGAGGCGATGAACGTGAGCTCCGCGGCCGTACGCACCCGCTCGACCCGGGCGCTGGCAAAACTCCGCGAACGGCTCGGGGGCAGCCTCGCCGAACTGATCACCCCGGCCTGACCAACCGGTCCGATCCCCAGCCCGACCTCCTCCCGTTCGTTTCTCCACTGCTTCGAACAGCCGGGCCGACGAAGGCCCGTCCCGTTCATCGCTCCGCACTCCCGTCCGCACCAACACAGGAACTGGTGGTTCCGTATGCCCTTCGAAGACGAGCTCGGGAAGGTTCTCCGCGACACAGCGGGCACCTTCACCGCCGACCGGCATTCCCTGGCGGAACGCAGCCTGTTGCGCGGCCGCCGCAGGCTGGCCCGCCGCCGTGCCTCCGCTGTGGCCGGGAGTGCGCTGGCCGTCGTTCTCGTGGCGACGGCCGGTGTCCAACTGAGCGGCGGGCGCGACGGTGACGGCAAGGTCGGCGGCCTGGCCTCGACGCCGCCACCGGGGGGTGTCTACGGGCACTTCGCGGTCACCGCCAAGGAAATGGAGAACATCCTCCAGAACGGCATGGACCAGTCCGGGATCGCCGTCGCGCACCCGAAGCTCCAGGCTGAGGGCAGTACCCAAGCGAGCCGGGCCGCGACGGCCTCGATCGACTTCGGGGACGGCTTCGGCGCGGCGAGGGTCACGCTCTCGGTGCGCCGCGTCGACCCGGGCGAGCAGGATCTGCGGAAGCTGATCACCTGCCCGGCCGAAGACGATTCTCTGTACGAGGAGTGCACGACACAGCCCGACAACCGGGCCGTGAAGGGGTACACCGAGGCGGGCAAGGCGGGCGGGATCAAGAAATGGGCGGTCACGATGGTCTCACCCAGCGGGTACGTCATCGAGCTCGCCACCAACAACGTGGAATCGACGATCAACACCGACACAGAACCCGTGACCCGCAACCCCCGAATGAACCCGGGCAAGCTGCGCTACCTGGCGATGTTCGTCGACGGTTCGTTCACCGCCGACGGGGAGCCCAACTCCCTGGGGACACTCGAGCCCGGCACCCCGGCCGAGCCGGGCGACATCCTGCCCCTCCTCAAGGACCTGTTGCCCAAGCGCCTGCACGTCTACTCGGAGGGTGGCACCGGCGCCGACGGCCATGTCGTGGTCGTCGACTCCACCAGCGGCAAGCGGACGTACATCGAGGCCACCCGGATCGCCGGCGACAAGGAATCATGGAACGAAACACTGTCCGACGGCACCAAGGTGGGCACCCGGCAACTGGCCGGCCAGCAGCCCGGAGTCGTACAGCTCCGGGTCGACGCGCTCCGGGTGAACGGGCTGTGGATGTCCGTCTCCGCCTACAACGCTCCGAGTCCGACGTCCAAGAAGAGCGGCGCCGCCCCCTTGATCACCACCGAAGAACTCAGGACCATCGCCATCAGCCGGTCCTGGCTGCTCGCCCGATAGCGCCGGCCACGCGACGAGACGTTCCGCCCGCCGAGCGGGGCCCGGCGCGGTGATCAGACCCCGCGCGCGGGCGAGGGACCGGGCCGGACGATCGGCCCGGTAGACGATCAGAAGATCACTTGCCGGGATCAGCCGGGCCGGGAGCCGGGACGACCCGAGCTGTCCCCTGCGTCCAAGCGAGCGTGATCAGCATTTCGCTGAACCTCCAGCCCGCGGGCGTCAGCACGGCGGTGCAGGCCGATCGCAGGCCGCTCGACCGGTGGGGTGGTTCGCCGTCCCGGTAGAAGTACACGAGCTGGTTCGCCGTGGCCTTCGCGCGGTCGCCGTCGACATGCACCAGCACGTCACCGTGCACGTGCTGGGTGTGCTCCCCCTCGACCTGGCTTCGCTTCAGCAGGGCGGTCACTTCATCGAGGCCGCGCAGTTCGCCCTTCGGCCCACGCACCACGATGTCGTCGTGGTAGACGGTGGCGACGTCGTCGTGGCGGCACTCGTCCAGCAGATTGGCCAGGCGGGCGAACAGTTCGGCGATCTCGACGCGATCGGCGGTCTGGGCGGCTACGGACACCATGTCTCCTTTGATGGCTGCTCCAACGTTGGCGGGACCAACACCACGGATGGACACTACAGATGGAGTGTTGGTCCCACCAACACTTATAAAATGGCCGTCATGGACGAGATCCCCGAGCGCCTGACAGTGAAGCCGAGCTGGTTGATCACCCAGCTGGCCGTGCACGCCCGCCGGCTGGTGTTCGGCGGTTTCACCGCCACCGGGGCGCGCGGTTACCACTACCGCATCCTGGCGGCACTTCACGAGTTCGGGCCCGCGAGCCAGGCAGAGCTCGGCCGCCGGTGCCGCGTCGACCGCAGCGATGTCGTGGCGGCCGTCAACCAACTCGTCGAGCAGGACTTCGTCGACCGGGCACCGGACCCGGACCATGCACGGCGCAACAAGGTGACCCTCACCGCAGGCGGTGTCCAGCAGCTGCGCCACATGGATCACGTACTCGATCAGGTACAGGACGATCTGCTCGAACCGCTGTCGGCCGAGGACCGGCAGACGCTGACCCGCCTGCTCGGCCGAGTTCTCGCCCACCACGAATC
Source organism: Streptomyces sp. NPDC060002 (assembly GCF_042737245.1). NCBI lineage: Bacteria > Bacillati > Actinomycetota > Actinomycetes > Kitasatosporales > Streptomycetaceae > Streptomyces > Streptomyces sp. NPDC060002. The sequence continues at coordinate 40,080 of NZ_JBHWUW010000025.1, read as the reverse complement.
GCGGTGACTGCCTGCTCAGGCCGCCTTCGTCGCGGACGGCTTCGTCGCGGACGGCTTCGTCGCGGACGGCTTCGCGCCTCTGCTCCTGCTGGCGCCCGCGCTGCTCCGGGCGGGCTTGGCGGGTGCCTCCTTCCGGCTCGGCGCGGTCTCCTCGGTGCCCGCGGCCGCCCGCGGTGGAGCTGCCCGGGTCGGTGCGGTCGGCCACTTGAACTCGAACTCCAGCTCGATCTCCCCGTCGCCGACCTCGACCTCGATCTCGGTACGCAGATCGTCGGGGATCCGCAGACTCAGCGTCCCGGGACCGAACTCCAGTTCCACGTCCCCGCCCTCCCTCAGCGCAGCCGCGAGCGCCGTGAGCTGGTCAGCCGCCTCCAGACGGGACAGCGAGCGCTTCTGCTCGAACTTGAGGTCCTTCATGAACGCCTCCGATCCGGAATGAACTACACATAACGCCAATTCTGGAGTCATATACGGAATCGGACATCCGCTGCGATCGAACCCGCAGGCAGGTCATTCCACCGGGTGCCCCGGCTCGATCGCGAGAGCGTCCGCGAGCCTCAGCAGCGGACGGCCGTCGGGCTTGCCCTGCGCACCGGACCGCACCGGGTCCAGGACGAACCCGACATGGTCTCCCGCATCGGTCCGCTGTTCGATCCTGCCGACGAACCACGCGTCCGCGTCCTGGAGCACGAGGGTCCCGCGGTACCCCTGCGTCCACCGCGTCCGCGCGAACTTGTCCACCCGGTCGCCGGTCTCGCCCCCGAACAGGGCGGCCAGTTCGAACTGTTCCGGCGTCACCAGATGCACGGCGAGGTACTCGGCGGCGCAGGCCACCTCATAGGTCCGGTTCACTTTCGACAGCCACACCACGAACCGCACCGGTCGCATGGAGCACTGGGAGGCGAAGCCCACGAGGCACCCGGCCCGCTCGCCGCCCGCCTGGGCCGTCACGACGCACATGTCAGGGTTCAGCCGGTCGATGAACGCGTCCATGTCCGTCATGCCCATGCCCATGCCTCTTCGTCGGCCATCCGGTGTCCGGCCTCGCGCCGGGCGAGAACCTGCTTCCCGTCGGGCATCCGTTTACACGAACAGCTCACACTGCGACTCCGACCGTTCCTGTCCCGTGACCGTCCGCCCGCCCGTCCCTCCGTGCCTCCCTCCGAAACGGCGTGGCTGCTCGAAAGGTCGCGGAAGTCTTCCCCGTCGGCTGCCCCCAAGCCCTTGAGATGCGCCCCCCGGCCGGTCCACGCTGATCGGCACGACGCCGCCGAGACACCCCGGATCACAGGGGACGTCACGTGACCGGCACCTGAAGAGGAAACACACGGACATACGGACATGGTGCGCAGAGCAGAACAGGACCCGACGTCCGCGCATGCCGGCCGGCAGCCTGCCCGGCGTTCGCCGGTGCCCGCGGCGCCCGGTGTGGCGGCTCGGGTATGGGCCGACCTTTCCGGCCGAGGGCTCGCCACCCGAGCCGACGCGGACACCATCGCCGCGCTGCAACAGAGCGCGGGCAACGCCGCGCTGAGCCGGACGGTGGGTTCGGCGGGCGGCGCGCGCAGCGGTGGCCCGGCCGGGTCCGCACGCCATGTCGTGCAGCGGATCGGCACCGTTCCCGGCGGCAGCTACCCGACGCACCGCGAGCAGGAGGACAGGGGCCCGCACTTCATGGAGCAGGAGCAGGAAGCGCGGGTGGTCGCCGGCAGCGGCGCGACCCTGGGCCCTCCTGGCGTCCCCGAGCGCATCCGCTATCCCGCCCGTGAGGTCAAACCGGCCGAAGCGGGTCTTCGCGTCGCCGACGACGGCACGCTCGCCGTGCTCGACAGGGACGAGCCGAAGGAGTTCTACGCCGTCCAGCAGGTCGTCGACGACGCCAACGCCTCCCTGGACGCCGCGGGCAGCATCGTGCGCCTCGCTCTCCAGGGCAGGAGCATCAGCGTCGGCGGCCGGCGGCTCTCCCGGGTGCAGCCGGTGCTCGCGCGGCAGACGCAGCAGTCGTCGAGCGAGGAGTTCGTCTCGCTGGTGCGCAGCACCTGCATCACGGTGGCCTGCAAGTTGATGGGCTCCAGCCGGGACAAGACGAGCCGAGTGGTGCTCGGTGGCGGTGCCGGAGGCTTCGACATCACCCCCGGCTCCGACAGCGATCCACGGATGAGCAGCCTCGCCGGGCAGATCGCCTCCTCACCGGACGGCGGCCTGGACGTGCCCGGGGCGGTCGACGCGGCCGGGGCCAGGGACCGGGCGGCGCCGGACAACGGAAAGGTGTACGGCGAGGCCGTCAGGAACGGCGGACGGGACGGGACCGCCGCTCGGCTGGGTGTCAATCAGCACGCTTCGCCCCGCGTCGGCGAGGGTTTCGCGATCTTCAGCATGGCCGCCGAGGACGAGCGCGACCACTCCGTGCAGCCGCCGGCGGCCCGCGGCGACAACGTCTGGGGGTACCACTTCGCGGCCGTGGTCGCCTCCTCCCTGGACGGCAGCTGCCGGGTGACGCTGGAGAACTACGCGCGCAACGACTTCGACAGGGTCGCGCGTGAGGAGCTGTACGACAGGCTCTACCAGCGGGCGAAGAAGTCGGGCGGCTGGTTCAGCGCCGTCAGCGCGCTTCAGGAGACCGACGACCAGCAGGCGTTCAAGAAGAAGTTCGACGACGTGATGCGCAGGCTGTGCACGGACCCGGCCATCAAGGAGATCCAGGGACTCCCCCGGCGCAGGCTTCAGGAGGACTTCGAGGACCACACCGGTCGCGCCTGGTTCTTCCGCGTCTACGGCGGCGGCCCGGGCGAGAGCTTCCACGAACAGCAGTCCGCCTCCGGCTACTTCAACAATCCACTCACCGTGCGGGTCGCCGGCCCCTGAGGGGCGGACGCGGGCCGGGCGGACGCGGGCCGCCCTCGTCAGAGGACGGCCGGAGCGGCGGAACTCGTCGATCGGTCCTGGTCGAGGAGGCGACGGAGACCGTGCTGGACGCCGCCGGGCTCGCCCCCGATGACGCGCTGCGGGTGCGGGTGCCGGTGCACGAACCACCCGACGGCACCTGGGGCGCGGGCGGCTCCGTCATCCGATACGCCGGCCTGGTGGCCCTGGCGCGGGGGCAGGGGCAGGGGCAGGGGCAGGGGGACGATGCGTGAACTGACCTACGCCGCCCGCAACACCGTCGAACGGTGTGAGGCGCCCGATCCGAAGCTCCGGTCCGACCAGGAGGGATCGTCGCCCCGGTGGCCGCGACCTCCTACGACGTCGACACCGCGATCCTGTCCCCCACCGCAGGCTGACCCCCGGTACCCGACCGTACGGCTCGCTACGTGCCGCTGTCCGGCACCGGCGACGTGGCTTCATCCGCGCCCGTGCCCCCGGGGGAAGCACCGGCGTCACGGACCCCGGCCAGCCGCAGGGTCACACAGGCCGCCAGGCCCGCCAGGACACCGAAGGTGAGAGCGGCCGGGACGCCGGTGCCGAGTTTGGAGAACAGGTACAGGGCCCCCCACACGCCGACGGTGTCGTCGATCGCCATGTGCAGCACCTGGCTCGCCAGCAGTCCCAACACGGTGGCGCAGACCGCGCCCACCGCCATCGCCGGCGCCGTGGTCCGGGTCAGCAGGCCGGGCAGCAGCCGCAGCGACCACCACACCACGACCAGCACGAGCACGTCGGCGGCTCGGTACAGCAGCCAGTCGCCGAGCGACCCGGTCGACGGGCCCGTCCACGCGCCGAGCAGCAGCCACTGACGCAGCAGGTCGCCGGGCTCGGAGAGCAGGCCCCCGCCGCTGAACGAAGTCTGGATCCAGGCCGCCACCGACTGGTACGAAAGGAGCACCACCGACAGCGCGACCACCGCGGTCCCGGCACTCGCGGCCAGGCGGGCGGCGCGCGGCGGCACACTCCGCCGGGGCAGCGGGTCCGCCCCCTTGGCGGTGAGATGCGCGACGAGGACCGTGAGCAGGGCGGTCAACAGCCCCGCGAACACCGTGACCGGCCCGCCCGACGCGATCACACCCGCCAGCTGCGGCAGGACCCGGTAACTTCCGTGGCCCCGGGATGCGATCAGCCACGGCGCGGAGACCGTCACTGCCAGCGTCGCTGCCACGGGGCCCCAGGCCCACAGCGCGAGCAGCGTGGCCGGCGTGCGGCCCGGCGTCGGCGGAATCCTGCGGATCAGCAGCAGCGCGCCGGCCAGGAAGAACACGAAGACCGCCACGAACCTGATCTGCATCGCGGTGCTGTACAGACCGGCGTACTGGGAAGCTCCGGTCAGGGCCGTGTCCCCGCCCGCGGTGCCGTCCGACAGCGAACCCGTCGGAGGGTCGTACGACCAGGGTGCGAGCCATCGCCGGAGTTCGCTCGCGGACTGGATGTCGAACACGCTGGTGGTGCCGCGCAGTTGCAGTGCCTGCTCGCTCGCCCCGGCCCACCACAGCAACAGCGTGATCAGCAGCCCTCCGGCCAGTGCCGGTATCACCGCGTGCCGATATCTCATGGTGCTTTCCCCCGTCTTGATCCTGCGTCAGTGAGTGTCGCGATGAGCCGAAGAGTAGGAGGTGATGATCTCTTGCCGCATGTACCGGCCGCACGGAGGAGCACGTCTTCGGCGTGTGGGCGGCGGTCGCGGACGTGGACCCGGTGCCCGGCCCGCGCTGACTGACCGGCCATCCGCGGGAGGTTCGGAGACGGCGGTTCGCTCGCCTCATCGGACGAGGGACGACCTGTCGGTCGCAGTCAGACGGCGGGCCAGCACGCGGGTGGTGCCGCCGTCATCCTCTTCGATGTCCCGGACGTGCTCGAAACCGATTCTGCCCAGCAGAGTCAGTGAGGCCTCGTTCGGTGCAGCCACGGTGGCGTACACCTCGGTCAGTCCGAGGGATGTGAAGCCATGGTCGACGATCGCCTCTGCCAGCTCGGTCCCCAGGCCGGACCCCCAGGCCGTCGGCGCGAGAGCGTAGATGATCTCGTGGCCTCCGACGAGGTCGGTCGGCTTGATCTCGGCATGACCGACCAGGAGTCCGTTGCGACGAACGGCCCAGACATCGAAAAGTTCCTGGGCATAGACCTTCGTGAAGATCCGCCCGAAGAGGGCTCGGTCCGCTGCTTCGGAAGCAGGGCCGTCACCCATCCACCGCGACACCCTGGTGTCCTGGAAGAGAGCGACGAAGGCCTCTTCGTCCGCGGGGATGTACGGTTCCAGGAGCAGCCGCTGGGTGCGCAGAGTCGGGGTCACAGACGGCGACGCTATCCACGCGGCATCCGAGTCGGCAAAAGACTTTTTCCTGAGCGGGCATCACCCTGCTCGTGGCCGTGCCGCGCATCGCCGGCGTCAGGGACCAGCGCCACGAGATGATCATCCTATGGCGGATGTGGTTTTCTTCGGTCTGGACGGCACTCTGGCCGATCATCGAAGCGCGGTCCGGGAAGCGATCGGCCGGATCGTCCAGGCCGCGCCGAACGCGACGGCTCCACCGGACGAGCCGCCGCACCCACCCCGCCGACATCACCTGCGTCTGCACCGCCAGCCCGCCCACCTCACCCGCCTGCTCGAAGTAACCGGCGTCTTGGGCCACTTGACGCAGCACGCGCACGGAGCAGACTCCCCTGCGGCTGCCATCCCCTCAACGGCGAGCGGCCCGGACCCCTCAAGGGGGGTGCGGGCCGCTTCTGTCAGTGGCCGGATCCGTGCCGGCCGCCCAGTTGGTCGCGGTGGCGCGGGTCGCCCAGGTACGTGTCCGCGTCGAAGACGGGTGCCGACTTGGCCTGCGCCTTCGTCCGGGTCAGCTGCACGATGCGGGCGTCGTGGTCGATGCCCAGGACGGCGCCCGACGGGATCACCACGTCCTTGCCGAGAACCCACAGGCCGGTGTGCACCACCAGGAACCGCGGACCGAGGTCCCTCGAGTACTTGCTGACCTTGCCGACGTGACCGTCCGTGGCGTCGACCTGGTATCCGGTCAGGTCGTCGTCCGGGGTGTGGCCGGCGGTCGGCACGTGGTGTGCGTGGTGTTGGCTCACGATGTCCTCCCTGTCGTCCTGCTCCTGCTAGTGCCCGCTCAGGCGCGCGACAGACATGCGGGAAACTTCGCCACACACATCACAGGGCTACGCCGTCCACACCCGTTCCGCGTAGTCGGCGAAGTTGCGCCCCATGATCTTCTCGATGCGGCCGGAGGAGTAGCCGCGCTGTTCCAGCAGCCGTATCAGCTCGCGGAACTGGTCCACGCCCCGCAGGTCGACCACGAAGGGGTAGGTGTCCGCCCGTTCGCCGGCCGCGGAGACCCCGGCCTCCTGGCGCTGCGCCACGTGCTCGGCCAGCCGGGCCCGGTAGGCGTCGAGGTCGTCGATCGCGGTGACGGAGCCGTCGGTGCCGATACCGACGTGGTCCTCGCCGCAGACGTCCACGGCGTGCGCGAGGTGCTCGACGACGTCGGCGGCGCGCGCGTGCCCGGTGGGGCTGAGGAACGGCATGAAGTAGATGCCGACGAAGCCGCCGCGCGAGGCCACCAGGCGCAGTTCGTCGTCGGTCTTGTTACGGGGCAGGTCGGTCAGTGCGCGGCACCCCGTGTGATTGATCGACACGGGGACGCGGGAGTGCGTGGCCGCGTCCAGACAGGTCCGCTCGCCGCTGTGCGACAGGTCGACCATGAGGTGGTGGTCGTTGAGTGCGTCGACCACCTCGCGTCCGAAGGCGGTCAGCCCCGTGCCGGCCGGCGCCATCGAGCCGCCGCCGAGGTGGTTGGCCTGGTTGTAGGTCAACTGGACCACGCGCACGCCGCGTTCGGCGAAGGTGGCGACCCGGCCCGCGTCGTCCCCGACGGCCACCGCGTTCTGGAACCCGTAGATGACGCCGACGCGTCCGTCGCGGGCGGCCGTGCGGATGTCCGCGGCGGTGGTGACCTTCAGCAGGTCGTCCGGGTGGCGGTCGATGATGCCGTCCCAGATGTCGATCTCGTGCAGGGTGTGCTCGTAGGGCGGCAGGTCACCCATCACATAGCCCAGGGTGATGTTGACGGCGGTCAGGCCGGAGGCTCTCGCGTCGGCCAGCGTCCGGGCGTCGACGGTGTACTGCTCGCTGGTCGGGTTGAGGTCGCCGGCCGCGTCCATCGACCGCGGGGCGTTGGGGTTGTCGAGCTGTCCCAGCGCGTTGATGATCAGGGGCGTGCCGGTCAACGGGTCTCCCGGGGCGGGGTGGTGGCGTAGGCGGCGCGCGGGAAGCGGCGGCCGCGCTTGACGGTCAGGGTGATGGTGCGCAGGTGGCCGATGTCGGCCAGCGGGTCCTGCGCGAAGACCGCGAAGTCGGCCAGTTTGCCCGGCTCGACGCTGCCCGTCAGGTGGGCCGTGCCTGCGCTGCGGGCGCCGACGAGCGTCGCGGAACGCAGCGCGTCCGGGGCCGGGATGCCGCACCGCTCCACCAGGAAGGCGAGTTCCTCGTACAGGGCGGGGAACGGTTCGCCGGGGGCGGTCTCGTAGTCGGTGCCGGTGGCCAGCGCCACGCCGGCCCGGTGCGCCTGGGCCGTGAGGGCGATGGCCAACTCGGTCTGGCGCCGGGCGCGTTCGGCACTCTCGGGGTCGTCGCCGGCGAGTTCCCCGCTGGCCCACATGCCGGCGGTCGCGTCCAGGACGACGTCCTGTTCCCGCATCCGGGCGAAGAGCACGGCGAGCCGAGCGTCCTCGCCGGTGACCAGACTTTCGTGATCGACGGCCGGCTTGTCCTTGTAGCTGGTCAGCGGCTCCTTGGCGGCCTCGTGGGCCAGCAGGGTCACATGCGAGACGGTGTCCACGCCGGCCGCGACGACCTCGCCGGGCGTGGCGGGGAACACGGCGGCGTGCGCCCACACGGGGATGCCCTGGCGGTGCGCCTCGGCGGTGATGGCGGCGACGAGGCCGGCGTCCAGGTCGGCGTAGACCTTGATGGCCGACGCGTAGGTTCCCCGGGCCATGGCCACCGCCAGGGGAAGGTCGGTCGTGTCGGTGACGGCCTGCATCCAGGGCACGTGTCCGGGCACGGCGCCCTGGGTCACCTGGTGGGTGCGGGGGTCGTCGAAGAAGCCCGGGCCGGCCATGAGCGCCGCGTAGTGGATGTCCGGTGCGGCGATCTCGCCCACCAGCGCGGCCCGCGTGAGGTCGCCGACCTGACGCAGGTCGTCCGCCATGTCCCGCACGGCCGTGACCCCGCTGTGGACGAGGCGGCGCAGGATCGCCTCGGCGGCCGGACGGTCGGGCGGAGTGGCGAGGTGCTGGTGCGCGTCGACGAGACCGGGGGTGACGAAGTGACCGGCGAGGTCCACGACTTCCGCGCCCTCGGCGAGGGCGGCCGCCACGTCCGTCTCGTCCGCGACGGACCGGATCACGGAGCCGTCCACGACGAGCGACACGGCGGGGCGGGGCGCGCTGCCGGTCCCGTCGAACAGCGTGAGGCCGCGGTAGACCACCAGCTCGCCGGCCTCGGGCGGCGCGAAGGGGTTCGCCCCGGCGGAACTCTCGTCGGCCTTCCCGGAACTCCGGTCCGTCATCCCGGAACTCCGGTCCGTCATCCCGGAACTCCGGTCCGTCATCCCGGAACTCTCGTTCGTCGTCCCGGAACTCTCGTTCGTCAAGGTCACCACTCTCGATCTGTTACGCTCTACGTAACAACTCTCTCGCTGCTCGAAACAAGCGGTACCCTACCCCCGAATACCGGCGGCGGACACGCCTCGCCGGGACGGTCCGTCCGGTCATCCGGGAAGGGTTTCGATGCCGCAAGCGACACAAGCAACGCGAACGGCCGTGGACAAGGCGCTGGACCTGGTCGAGGCCGTCGCCCGGGCTCCCCGGCCGCCCCGGCTGACCGACCTCGCCGACGAGGTCGGACTGCACCGGGCCACCGCCTACCGCGTCCTCGTGGACCTCGTCCGCCGCGGCTGGGTCCTGCGCGTCGACGACCGCTATCTGCCGGGCACCGCCGTGCTGCGCCTGTCGGCCCGGGCGGCGCACAACTCGCTGACCTCCCTGGCCCGCCCGGTGCTGGAGGACCTCTCCGCGCGCACCGGCATGATGGTCAACCTCCAGGTCCTCGAGAACGACGGCTCCCGGGTGGTGGACGTGATCCGCCCGGACCGGCTGGCGATGATCAGCACACTCCGGGACGAGGCGCTGCCCGTCCACCGGTTCGCCGGGCCCCTCGCCCTGGTGGCCGCTCTGCCCCCGGAGGCACGCGGCCCCTACCTCGCCGTGGCCCGCGCGGCGGGACATACCCTGGAGGGGGAGGCGGGTCTGCTCGCCGACCTCGAGCGGACCGGGGCCGACGGGTTCGCCGTCGAGCACGGCCGCAACGAGCAGTTCGTCGCCTCCTTGAGCCGCGCCGTCGTCCCGGTCCCCGGGGCGCCGGTGTGCGCGGTCACCGTGGTCGGTCCGGACGCCGAGATCGACGAACCCCGGATGCGCCGGCTGCGGGAGGAACTCGCCTCGGCGGTGGACACCCTCAGCCGCCTGCTGTCCGGCCCGGGCACGGCGAGCGGCGCGTGAACGACGTCCTCGTCCTCGACCGGGCAGCCACCGCGGCGACCCTCGACCCCCGCCGCCTGATGGCCGCCGTGTCCGACGCCCTCGTCGCCGTGGCACGGGACGCGGTCTCCGCGCCGCCCCGGATAGCGGCCTTCGCGCCCGGCGGTCTGCTGGGCGCCATGCCGGGATACGTGCCGGGTCTCGGCCTCGCGGCGAAACTCGTGTCGGTGTTCGCCGACCCCGCCCGCCCCGGGCGCAGCACCCACCGGGGCATCGTGGCCCTCTTCGACCCCGAGGACGGCCGGCCCCTCGCCGTCATGGACGCCGAACCCGTGACGGCCTGGCGCACCGCGGCGGCCGCCACGCACAGCGCCTGGACCCTGGCCCGGCCGGGACCCGTCGTGGTCGTCGGCACCGGCGCCCAGGCCCGGGCCCAGGTCTTGCTCCTCGCCGCGCTCCGGCCCGCCGAACCCGTCACCGTCGCGGGCCGCGACCCCGAGGCGGCTCGCGCGCTGGCCGCCCTGCACCCGGCGGGCCGCGCGACGGACGGCATCGAGACCGCCGTACGCGAGGCGGCCACCGTGTACTGCTGCACCGGCGCGACCCGCCCCGTCCTGCGCCGCGCATGGCTCGCCCCCGGCACCCACGTCAGCTCGGTCGGCGGCTCCCACGGACCCGAACTCGACGACGACACCATCCGGGACGCGGCCCTCTTCACGGAGTGGCACGGCGCCGCCGCCACTCCCCCACCCTCCGGCGCCCACGAGTTGCAGGGGCTGCCCGAGGACCGCGTCGTCCGTCTCCTCGGCTCCGTCCTCAGCGGCGAGGCCTCCGGCCGGACCTCCCCGGATCAGCTCACCGTCTTCAAGTCCACCGGCCACGCCGCCCTGGACGTGGCCGCCGCGCACGTCGTCCACCGCACGGCGACCCGCCGCGGTACGGACGAGCCGTCCCGCTAGCGCGACCGCACCGGGTGCCGCCCGACCCTCAGGGACCTCTCCCGGCACCCGTTCGAACGATTCGACCCGCGCCGCCCGCACAGCACCGCCGCGCCCTCTCACCACACCCGCCACTCCCACAACATCCGAGGTCAGAGCGCCGCAAGGGTCCTCACCAGGGAGTTCACGGAAGTCTCTGCGCGCGGTCCGACACCCGCATAGCGTGCGGTCACCCGAACATATGCGCCACTCCCCCACATTCGCGCGGGTCCGCACCACTTGGGGCCCACGACCCAGCAGGAGATCCTGGGATGTCCTCCGACAGCTCCGACTTATACCCGGCGCGGCACCGGCCCGGACGGCACGCCTCCCCCACCGCGGCCCCGCAGTGGGCCGCCGCCTCACAGGACGAGACATGCCCGCCGGACCGTGACCGACCGTGGACCGGCAGGCACCGCGACCTCCGCCGACTGCGCCGGGCCTGCCGCTGGCAGCGACGCGTGGCCACGTTCGCCGCGCTCGGTTACTTCGCCGTCTTCCTGACCCTCACCGTAGAAGCCCCCTCCGTCATGACCCGCCTCGCACCGGGCGGACTCCCCACCGGACTCCTCCTCGCCCTGGTGCAACTGCCCGTCACCTGGCTGGCCGTGCTGCTCTACGAGTACACCGCGCGCCGGTACGTCGACCCGCTGGCCCGGCGCGTACACCGCCGGCCCGACCCCCTCCCGCACGAGGAGCCACGGTCGTGACGGACTTCGACGGCTCCGCGCAGTCCTGGTCCCTGGTGGCGTTCTCCAGTGTCGTGGCGGTGACGCTCATGCTGTGCGTGCTCACCGGTCCCGACCGCGACGACCTCGACGAGTTCTACACCGGCTACCGCTCGTTGTCGCCCCTGCGCAACGGACTCGCCATCGCCGGTGACTACATCTCCGCCGCCACCGTCCTCACCATCGGCGGGGTCATCGCGCTGTGCGGCTACGACGGCGTCGTACTGGCCCTGAGCACCGTGCTGTCCCTGCTCCTCCTGATGGTCCTGCTGGCCGAACCCCTGCATCACACCGGCCGGTTCACCATGGCCGACGCACTCGGCAGACGGCTGCCCGGACGCGCGGTGCGCATCACCGCGTGTGTGGTCACCCTCGCCTCGCTGGTGCCGATGATGGTCGTACAGCTGGCCGGGGTGGGTCAGTTGCTGGCGTACGTCCTCGGTTTCTCCGACAGCGCGATGCGGACCGGCTGCGTCGTAGGGGCCGGCACCCTGATGATCAGCTACGCGGCCATCGGGGGCATGCGGGGCACCGCCCTGATCCAGATCCTCAAGACCGTGATCCTGCTCGGGTCCGGCCTGGTCGTCGCCGGACTCATCCTGCACACCTTCGGCTGGAGCCCCCGGACCCTGTTCCAGACCGCCGCCCACCGCAGTGGCGCCGAGGAGAACTTCCTGCGCTACGGCCTGCAGTTCGCCAACGGGCCGCACCGCGGACTCGACATGGTGAGCACCCAGTGCGCCATCGTGCTGGGCGGCGCCTGCCTGCCGCACGTCACCATGCGGATGTACACCGCCGGCAGCGCGCCCCAGGTGCGCCGCGCGATGTCCTGGGCGATCTCGACGGTCACCCTGTTCATCGCCGTGATCACCGTCATCGGCGTGGGGGCCACGGCCCTCATCGGACGCGCGGGCGTCGCCGGTGCCGACCCGCGCGGCAACACGGCCTACCTGCTCGGTTCGCGCGCCGCGTTCGGGATGCGTCTCTCCCGCCCGGAGAGCCTGCTGTTCGCCACCGTCACGACGGCGATCTTCCTGACCCTGCTGGCCTCCGTGGCCAGCATGACGCTGGCCTGCGCCAACTCCCTGGCCCACGACATCGCCGCCGCCCGCCCGAACGTCTCAGCGCTGCGCGAGATGGCCCTGGCGCGACTGGCTGCCCTGGCCGTGGGCCTCCCGGTCATCCTGCTGGCCGTCATCGCCCAGCACCGCAGCCTCCAGCCGCTCGCCACCGTCTCCTTCTGCCTCGGCGCCTCGGCCATCGCCCCCGCCCTCGTCTACAGCCTCTTCTGGCGGCGCTTCACACGCGCCGGCCTGCTGTGCACGCTCATCGGCGGATCGGTCAGCGTCCTCGTCCTCATGACCGGCACCAACCTCGTCTCCGGCTCTCCCGGATCGGCGTTCCCGGAAGTCGACTTCAACTGGTTCCCCTTCACGACCACGGCTCTCGTCTCGGTACCGGCGGGCTTCCTCTGCGGCCTGCTCGGCACCGTCCTGTCCGGCAGGAAGGCGACCGCACGCGAACGGGAACGCTACGCCGCCATCGAAGCCGTCCTCCTCGCCGGACCGCCGAGTCCCAGGAGCCGCTGACCCGCCCGGCCCGGACCGACGGCCTCGGCATGTCCGACGGCCGGGACACGGGCGCGCGGAAAGCAGCCGGCAAGGCCGGGCGCAGCCGTGTCCCCGAGCCGAGCATGATCGTTACTCCCGTTGCCGAACGGCCACCGCCTGGTGAGCGCACCGGCATCCATTCATGTGTGCCTCCCTCCGAGGCGCGCTCACGATCAGCGGAGAGGAACAGCATTGGTGAGCGGCTGGATCACCGTCGGTCTCGGAACCGCCGCCGCGCTCTGCCCCCTTCCGGGCACCGGCGGACCCGCGGTCGTCGTCGACACCACCCACACCACCACGCACGTGGTGGTGTGTTCCACCGACGGCTGGGTCGAGATCGGCGGCCCCTCCCGGCAGCACCCCGCCACCCCTTCCTCGCCTGCGCCCACACCACGGCCGCCGCGCACGCCGCTCCCTGCGGCACCGGCGGCACAGGCGGCACCGGCGGCACAGGCGGCACACGTACCTCGCCCTGTCGGCGCCCCACCGGCTCCACCCCCGTCGCCGGCCCCGCGCGCCCTACCCGCCGAACGCCGGGTGCCCACGCCGGAACCGCAGCCCGAGGCCGACGACGTCGTCGCCGACGCGCCTGCCCCGGCACCCGCCCCGGCACCCCGTGCCGCGCCCTTCCGCTGGGTGCCCCGCTTCCACTACGGCGGCGGTTCGGCACGTCCGGCACCCGCCGGCCTGTCCACCACGATGACCACCGTCGTGATCACCACCCCGGCCATCCTGGCCGCCGCCGCGCTGCGCCCGGGCTCCCGACGCCGCAACGGCGGCTGACCCGCCCACGGCCCGCCTTCACTCGACCACTCAGCTGCTCATCTGCCTCATCCCTCATCCGCTCATCCGCTCATCCTGGAGTCCTGCTGTGCCGGAATGGCTGATCTACACCCTGGCCTGCGCGCTGGTCTGTGCCTTCGTGGTAGCCGCCACCGTGATGCGCCACCGCCGCGTGGCGGACGACGAGGACACCTCACAGACACCGGACGTGCTCGAGTACATGGTGATGATGGTCGGCGTCGTCTACGCCATCGTCCTGGGCCTGGCGATCGCCGGCGTCTGGGAGGCGCGCGGCGCCGCCGAGGACACCGTGCAGCGCGAGGCCCAGGCGCTGTACGAGATCGACCAGCGCCTGGACGTCTATCCCGCCGCCTTCCACACCCAGGTCCAGCAGCACATCGACGCCTATGCCCGGCACGCCGTGAGCACGGAGTGGCCGGCCATGGAGGACGACGGCCCCATCGACGCCACCGGGGGCCGGTTGCTGACCCGGATCCGCAGCGACATCGCACACCACACGCCCACCGACGAACTCCAGGCCCAGGCCTACCAGCCGCTCCTCGACCAGGTCGCCGCCGCCGACGACGCACGCCACCAGCGCCTCGACAGCGCCGGCAGCACCCTGCCGGGGGTGGTCTGGTTCGGCCTGATCGCGGGCGGGATGGTCACGCTCGGCCTGCTCTACGCTCTCCAGATCCGTCGCTCCGCCCGGGAGTTGATGCTGGCCACCGCGTTCAGCGCCCTGGTGGTCTTCCTGCTCTTCATGGTCTGGAGCTTCGACGCTCCGTTCGGTCACTCCGGCACGGACTCGGCTCAGCCGTTGCAGGAGCTGTACGCGAGCACGACCTGAGGCAGCAGACCCGTACCCGTACCCGTGCCCGTACCCGTGCCCGTACGCGTACCCGCGCCATGCGGACGACGGCCGGACGGACACGCTGGTCGACCCGTACGCACGGGTCATCTACGGAACAGGGGACAGACCTTGGGCAGGATCAGGCGGGGTGAACGCATGGCGGCTGTGCACGATCAACTCGCGCACAGCGGGGTTGTGCGTGCTCTTCCAGACCAGGGCGAGCACCGCCGGTGTCTCGATGTCACCGATGACGCGGGCGGTGAGCCGGTCACGGTAGCTCGCGGCCATCGACTCACTGAGGATCGCGACACCCAGTCCTCGGGAAGCCAGGTCGCCGATGGCATCCGCGGCGCTGGCTTGCAGCGCGATCGCGGGTCGCAGGCCCTGTGCGGCGCAGGCCCGGTCGAACACCGTGCGCAGGCCGGTGCCGGGTGGCATGCAGACCATCGGGTGGGCGACCAAGTCGCCCAGAGCGACCCGATGCTGTCTCGCCAAGGGGTGTCCCGGGGGAACAGCTGCGACGAGCCGCTCGCTGATGATCGTCAGCGAGTCCAGCCCGTCCGGGGCGGCGCCTGCGGTACCGACGAGAGCCAGGTCGACGACGTCGGCGCGCACCCCCTCGATGAGCCGGTCGGAGTTGTCCTCCAGCAGTGAGATCTCCACCCCCCGATGAATCCGGTGAAACGCGGCGAGGGCGTCGAACAACGGGGTGAGGGTGCAGCCGAGGACCATCCCGACCGTGAGCCGGCCCCGGATCAGATCGGTCACCTGCCCCACCGCCTGACCGACCGCCTCAGCTGCGGCGAGTGCGGCGCGGGCGTGTTCGAGCGCGGCAGTTCCCGCGACGGTCAGCGTGACCGTACGCCCCGACCGGTCGAACAGCTCGGCACCGAGTTCACCCTCCAGCCGACGGATCTGGGCACTGACGCCGGACTGGCTGATGTGCACTCGCTCGGCCGCCCGGGTGAAGTTCCGCTCTTCGGCGACCGCGACGAAGTATTCGAGTTGCCTCAGGTCCATGACTACAGATTCTAGCTTCCAGAAAATCCATCTGTTGGACTTCTGAACGGCGGGCGACAAGGCTGGGGAGCGTCGAAGCCGGACGTCAGGAGGAACCCATGCAGGACCACGAGAAGGCCGCGCGGCCCGAGGACATCACTCGCTTGTTCGTCGAGCGGTCCAACACCGGTGACGCGGCTGGGGTCGCCGCGCTCTACGAGGAGGACGCGGTGATGGCCTACCCGCCCGGGGAGCTGACGGTGGGGCGGGACGCGATCCGTGCGGTGTGGGAGAAGGTGCTGGCCAACGGTCCCCGCTTCGAGCCGGAACCCCCGCTGCCGACGCTGATCAGCGGCGACATCGCCCTCACCGCCACCCCGCCGAGGGACGGGGCCGGCGCCCGGGCACAGGTCGTCCGACGCCAGCCCGACGGGAGCTGGCTGCGCGTCCTCGACCAGCCCGAGTTCGTCAAGCCCACCCGCTGAAGAGGCCGCTCGCTCGCCCGCCGCCGCGACCCACAGACGCAGCAGCGGGCGGTGCTGCGTTGCAACGTGGAGGGAGCTATGTATCCTGCGCTACCGCGCCAGCTCCGCCAGCCACGGATGTCCGGGGTGCACGCGGTACAGCCACTCACTGAGGCGATCCCGCCGGCTCCGGCCCAGCAGTGGCAGCACCCCGTCGAAGTCCGTCCGGTCCTTTGGCCGCGTCGCCTTCGCCTTGAACAGCAGCACCAACTCCGGCACCAGGTAGGGGATTCCGTCCGCCGTCCGCGCGATGATCGCGTCGTACGGCAGCCGCAGACTCTCGTCCCGTCGGCAGATCCATGTCCTGCCCTCGTGCGGCTCGCGGAAGACGTCGAACAGGAACCGACCGTTCGCCGGATCCCGGAGCCAGGTCTGGTGCGTGGCCGCCAGCGCCTCGGCTCCCGCCGCCGCCCAGACCTGTCCCGAACCCACCGCGTCCCACGCGTACTCGGGGAAGCGGTCCCGAATCTCCGGGAATCCCGCCGCGGGCACCGCGATCTCCAGATCACCGTGCGTCCGCGACTGCTCCCCGCGAAACAGATCCAGCGCCCACCCCGCGGCGACGCACCAGGGCGTATCCACGCCGTCCAACCGCTCCGCGACCTGCTCCGGCCCCCAGGCGTCCGCCCATCGGGCATGCAGTTCGTCCGTATCGGGCACAGCGCCACCGGGCGGCAGGGGTTCGGTCATCGCCACAACCTACGTCCACGAGTCGCCCGGCTGCGGTCGTTGTCCGGGCGGGAAAACACGTTGGCCGGCCGCCGCCGAGCTGCGACGATGCCTCCTGTTTCTCAGCGGAGGGTATTTGTTCGTCTTCTTGTGTACGAGGTGCGACGCCATGCTGACCGCCCCACCGTCCCAGGTCGCCCTGCCGGTCCACGCCCATCAGCAATACGGGAACGGTCTTCAGCTCCCGGTGCTCATGGAGTCGGGCACCTTCGCCGTGGACGCGGAGCCCTGGGGGCGGCCGTGGCGCACGTGGGAGGAGATCGATCCGGACGAGGCGGCGGCCCGAGGCGTCTACGCGCCGGTCCACGCCCTGTCCGACGCGGCGCCCGGCGCGATCGTCATCGCACCCGGAGACGCCCGCGGCACGATGCTGATCCCGGAGAAGGGCGGCGGCTACTGCTGCGGCCTCGACGGGGGCGACGGACCCAACATGGCCTGCGAGGCGTGCGGCCTGCCCGTGGCCAGCCGTATTGACGACTGTTCGCTGTGGCAGGCGGTATGGCTCGCCGCGGACGCCGTGCGCCGACACCCCGTCCACGACGCCGACGCCGCACCGCTCTCCTGGGCGGAGCTGACGGCGCGGGGGAAGGGCACTCCCCCGTTCGAGCCGATCACCACGTGGGGATCACGGCTGGGGGTGAACCGCTGGTGGTCTTGGAGCCCGCGGTGGGAGGCGGCAGCCGGCCGGGCGCTCGCCCACCTGCTGGCGGCCTCGGAAGGCCGACCGGTGACCGTCCCGGACGGCCTGATCGCGGAAGTGTTCCGACGTGCGCTCGACGCCCTGCTGCCCGCGGGTCCGCCGGCACGGCACGCCGTCCTGGCCGGACCCGGACGGCCCGCCCCCGGGGCGGATGCCGACATCCTGCTCGTGCCGACCCATCCGCAGACGGGAGAGACCTGGGCCCCGGCCGGCCCCGCCGCCTCGGCATACCCGGTGCCACTGCCGTTCGGGGTGTGGCTGTGGTTGGCCTCCCCCGAGCCGTACCTGCCCGTCCCCGCGTCGGGCGGCATGCCCGACGGCGTCCTGCGCGACGACCCGCACGCGCCGCGCCCCCGGCACCTGTTCCGCGCCGACCAAGGAGCGTTCCAACACACCCTGGCCCGGCTGCGTTCGACTACCTGCGGCACCTCGGCCGGGTGATGCGCGGCGAGGCCGACCCGCAGGAGATCAAGGACTCCTCGGAGCGGTTCGACAACCACTACGTCGACAGCCCGGCGTGGCGCGAGGCACTCGCCGCACGCAGCTGAGGTCTCACTGCCCTGCACCCCGATTCGCCACCGCGGGCACCCGCCCGCCCGAAGCCGGGTCGGCGGCTATACGTCCGGGCGGGTGCCGCGTGCTGCGCCCGCCGACGCGGCCACCACGCACAGCACCGCGATCCACTGCGACCAACGCAGCGACTCCTGGAGCACGATGAGGCCGATGAGCGCCGCCATCGCCGGTTCGAGGCTCATCAGGATGCCGAACACACGGGGTGGGATCTTGCGCAGCGCTTCCAGATCCAGCGAGTACGGGATCACCGACGACAACAGTGCCACGCCGAGCCCCGCGACCAGGACCCACGGCTGAATCAGCGCCGTCCCGCTGTCGGCCACGCCGAAGGGCACAGCCACCAGCGCCGCGACGGCCATTCCCAGAGCCAGACCACTGCCATCCGTGGTGTGGCGGCCCAGCGCCGCGCCGACCAGAATGTACAGACCCCAGCACGTTCCCGCGGCGAGGGCGAACAGAAAACCGGCAAGGTCGAGGTCGCCGCGTCCCTCCATCAGCAGGACGACACCCCCTGCCGCGAGCGCGACCCAGAGAGCGTCCAGCCATCGCCTCGACCCGGCCAGCGCCACCGTCAACGGCCCGAGGAACTCGACGGTCACCGCGATCCCCAGCGGGATCCGGGCCAGCGCCAGGTAGAAGCACAGGTTCATCAAGCCGAGTGTCACGCCGTAGCCGAGCACTACGGTCCACGCGCGACGGTGCATGCGCAGCGACGGCCGCCACAGCAGCATCAGTACCGCCGCCGCGAAGAACAGTCGCAACGAGACCGTCCCGGAGCTCCCCACAGCGCTGAACAGGTTCTTGGCCAATGCCGAGCCCACCTGAACGCTGACGATGCCGAGCAGTACCAGTGCTGTGGGCGGGATCGTCCCGAAGGTACGACCGGCCGCCGCGGTCAGGGAGGGCCGTGGGAACGGGCCGCGTCCAGTCCTGTCGATGTTCATGGTGGCCACGCGTGGATTCTCAACGATCGGGCGCCGCGCGGCACCTGAATTTCCTGGGTTCCGGAACGCGACCCGAGCCGGTGGCCGACTCGGCGGTGATGCACACGTTCTGGCCGCCGCCGGGGCTACGGCGTCCAGACGTACGGCGTCATCGTGGTGATCGTCCGGAAGCCCAGCCGTCGCAGGAGCGGGGCGCTGTCGGGCGAGGCGTCCACGTGCAGGTACGGGACCCCGCGCTCGGCGGCGAGGGCGACGCGGGCGTCGACCAGGGCGCGGTAGATTCCCCTGCCGCGCCACTCGACGAGGGTCGAGCCGCCCAGCAGGGTGGCGAACTGCGTGCCGGGGCGGAAACCCAGCCAGGCCGCGGAGACCATCTCGCCACCCGCCTCGGCGACGAGGACGACGGTGTCCCGCGGAGCGGCGCCGATCCGGGCGATGAGATCGTCCCCGAGGCCGCTCAGGTCCAGTCCCCAGATGGCCGACTGGAGTGCCGCGACAGCGTGCAGGTCGGCGTCGGTGCTGACCTGCCGCAGCGTCACGCCCTCAGGCAGCAGGGGCCGGCGTACGGTCGCCTCCGCGAGCGGGCCGATCAATACCGCGGTCGGAGGGTGCGGTGTGAAGCCCGCCGCGCTCAGTCGGTCGGGGAGATCGGCCGGGGTGTCGTGAACGCGCAGCCGCCACTCCACCGCCTGCCCGCGCGCAGCGAAGAAGTCGCGCTGCCGGGCTATGAGTTCGTCCAGCTCCCGGCCGCGCAGACCCAGGTCCGGAGGACCGGTCACCAGTGCCCGTAAGGGGCCGGCGACCCGGGTGAGCGGGCCGTCGGGGGCATGGGTGGCAGCGTGGGGCGGGGCGCCCCGCAACTGAGCGTCGTAGGCGGCCAGAAGATCCCGGGCATCCGTCATACCGCCCGACGTTAGGACCTCTCCGTCGATCACGCGTCTCTTCGGCGCGACTACGACCCGAGGACGCGACGGCGGCCGAAGGACCTGACGAGGGGGTGGTGCCGCTGCCGTGGTCAGCGCACCAGAGGGAGGAACAGCGTGTCGACGATCTCCTCGAGGACGGGGTCGGGTGCGGGGGCGGAAGTCGTGAGGATTTCGTGACGCAGCAGGTCGAAGGGGAGGGACCTGACGCGTTCGGTGAAGGGTTCGCGTTCGATCTCGCCGCGGTCGACGGCGCGGTCGACCGCGGCGTCGACGGCGCGGTCGAAGAGGACGTCGAGAGCCGTCCTCGCCGTCGTCCTCCAGCGCACCGCCGGGGACGCCCACACCCCCGGCGCCCTGGCCGACGGCTTCGACGCCGCCTTCCGGTGGTCGGTGACCTTCACCGCCGCCGCCGTCCCGCTGTGCCTGCTGCTGCCGGGCCGCCCCGGGCCAGTGGCCCCCGCCGACAAAGCAGCGACCGAGCGGGTGACATGACAGCGAAGGGGTCCGGCGCGATGCCGGACCCCTTCTTCTCGTAGCGGGGACAGGATTTGAACCTGCGACCTCTGGGTTATGAGCCCAGCGAGCTACCGAGCTGCTCCACCCCGCGTCGGTGATGCCACCCTACACCGTGGTCACGGGGCGATGCGCCGTGCGGCCGTCTCAGCCGCGGACGATGTTCTCGGCCTGCGGGCCCTTCTGCCCCTGGGTCACGTCGAAGGTGACCGGCTCTCCCTCCACCAGCTCCCGGTATCCGTTGCCGGAGATGTTGGAGTAGTGGGCGAAGACATCCGGTCCGCCGCCGTCCTGGGCGATGAACCCGAATCCCTTTTCGGAGTTGAACCACTTCACGGTGCCGCTGGCCATACTGCTCGTCCTTCGAGTCTTGCCGGGAGGTCCCGGCTGGTCCGTGTGCGGGGCCTTCCACGACCGGAAGGCACCCGGCGTTCGTCCTACCCCGTCGACGGAGTGGTTATCCGACTTCTGTACCGGCCGCAGTGCTCCGGGCGGCCTGGACGCCGCCGACGTTCCGGTTGCTCTGCGTGCCCTGTCTGGCCCAGGCCCCCGCGCAGGCGGCTCACCGGGCTGGTCAACTGGCCGGAAGACTCTGTACCTCTTCGCAAGGGAGCTCAGTATGGCCGTCGTCGTGGTTCTCGATATGCCGGGGATGACCCAGGCCCAGTACGAGCGGAGCGCGGAGATGGTGGCGGGCCAACCCGGCCCGGTCAAGAGCCCCGCCGACTGGCCGGTGGCCGGTCTCGTCTCGCACACGTCCGCCCCCACCGAGAACGGCTGGCTCGTCGTGGACGTCTGGGAGTCCGAGGAGGCGTTCCGGCAGTTCGGCGAGACCCTCATCCCGATCCTGCGGGAGCTCGGCCTCGCGGACGTACAACCGCGGACCTACCCGGTGTTCAACGTGGTCACCCGGTAGCGCCGGTCCGCCGCCCCATGATCTGAGAAAGCGACGGCCCGCCATCAGGGCCGCCGGCCTTTTCGCCCGGCCGCACGCCCTCTCTCCCCTTTCTCTCCCCCCGCAATCGCGCCCGCGGTCTTCGGCCGGTGCGGTTGCCGACCGGGCGTATCGCAATTCCTTGACGATCTCTGGAGAGAACGAAGGGACATGATCGTCGGCTGTCTGGCAACGAGGGGGAGGTGACACGTATCGGACTGGTGGTCCTGGCTCTGGTTGTCGCGCTCGCGGCGGGCGCGGCCGTGGTGGGAATTTCGCCGTGGTGGTGGTTCGCCGCCGCGCCGCTGCTCGTGCTGGGGTTGCTGGGCCTATGGGACCTGATGCAGCGCCGGCACTCTGTGCTGCGCAACTATCCCGTCCTCGGGCATGCCCGCTTCCTTCTGGAGAAGATCCGCCCGGAACTACAGCAGTACTTCATCGAGCGGAACTTCGACGGCCGCCCCTTCGACCGGGACACACGCACCATCGTCTACGAGCGGGCGAAGGGAACCGACGCCGAGCAGCCGTACGGCACCGAGCAGGACGTCTACCGCCCCGGCTACGAGTTCCTGGTGCCGTCGATGGCGCCCTGTCCGGTGCCGAAGGCCGCACCTCGGGTCCGGATCGGCGGACCCGACTGCGGCCGTCCGTACGACATGGCGCTGCTGAACGTGTCGGCGATGAGTTTCGGCTCACTCTCCGCGAACGCGATCCTCGCGCTCAACGGGGGCGCCGCGGCCGGGGGTTTCGCCCACGACACCGGCGAGGGCGGTCTGTCGGAGTACCACCTGCGGCCGGGGGGTGACCTCGTCTGGGAGATCGGCACCGGCTACTTCGGCTGCCGGACCGACGACGGCGACTTCGACCCGCAGGAGTTCGCCGACAAGGCCGCGCACGAGCACGTGAAGTGCGTGTCGCTCAAGCTCTCGCAGGGCGCGAAGCCCGGCATCGGCGGGGTCCTGCCCGGAGCGAAGGTCAACGCCGAGATCGCGCGGGTCCGGGACGTGCCCCAAGGCCGAACGGTGATCTCACCGCCCTACCACCGGGTGTTCTCCACGCCGCGCGAACTCGTCCGCTTCATCGCCCGGACGCGGGAACTCTCCGGTGGAAAGCCGACCGGTTTCAAACTCTGCGTGGGGTCACGCCGACAGTTCCTCGCCGTGTGCAAGGCGATGCTGGCGGAGGGCACGGCCCCGGACTTCATCGTGGTGGACGGCGCGGAGGGCGGAACCGGGGCTGCACCCCTGGAGTTCGCCGACCATGTCGGCACCCCGCTCACCGAGGGGCTCCTGACCGTGCACAACGCCCTCGTCGGCGCGGGTCTGCGCGACCGCGTCAGGATCGGGGCGAGTGGCAAGATCGCCACCGGTACCGACCTGGTCAAGCGCATGGTGCAGGGCGCCGACTACGGCAACGCCGCACGGGCGATGATGTTCGCCGTCGGCTGCATCCAGGCGCAGCGGTGCCATACGAACACCTGCCCCACCGGCGTCACCACGCAGGACCCCCGGCGGGCCCGCGCGCTCCACGTGGGCGACAAGACCCTCCGGGTCCAGCGCCTGCAAGAGGCGACGGTGGCGAGCGCGCTGCAGATCATGGCGTCGATGGGGGTCACCGATCCCGCGCAGCTGCGTCCGCACATGCTGCGCCGCCGCATCGACCCCCGTACCGAACGTTCCTTCGAAGAACTCTACGAGTGGCTGGAGCCCGGGCAGTTGCTCGCCGAGCCCCCCGCTTCCTGGGCGGCCGACTGGGCCGCCGCCGACCCCGACCGCTTCACCGTGTGATCTGGAGGATCCCGTGGCCCGAACCGTCGCGCGCGTCATCGTGGACGCGCTGAGCGAACTTGGCGTGCGCCAGGTCTTCGGCGTCGTAGGCGACGCGCTCAATCCGCTGACCGACGCCATCCGCACCACCGAGGGCCTGGAGTGGGTGGGCTGCCGGCACGAGGAGGCGGCGGCCTTCGCCGCGAGCGCCCAGTCGCAGCTCAGCGGCACCCTGGGCGTGTGCATGGGCACCGTGGGCCCCGGCTCGGTGCACCTGCTCAACGGACTCTACGACGCGGCCAAGAGCCATACGCCGGTGCTGGCGATCGCCGGACAGGTGCCGCTCGCCGAACTCGGCAGCGACTACTTCCAGGAGGTCGACAACGACGCGCTCTTCAGCGACGTGGCCGTCTTCCGGGCCACGATCACCTCGGGTGACCAGCTGCCGCAGATGCTGGAGACGGCGGTGCGCACCGCGCTGGGCCGCAAGGGCGTCGCCGTGCTGACCGTCCCCGGTGACCTGGGGGAACGGGAACTGAGCGCGGACCGGCCGGCCCGGTTCTCGCTGAACGCACCGGTGAGCCGGCCGGACGAGTCCGCCGTCCGGCGAGCCGCCGAGCTGCTCGACCGGGCGCGGCGGGTCACGCTGCTCGTCGGACGAGGAGCCCGCGCCGCGCGGGAGGACGTACTGGCGCTCGCCGACCGGCTGGCCGCGCCGATGGTGCTCACGCTGAAGGCGAAGGAGGGCTTCGAGGGCGACGCCAATCCCTTCCAGGTCGGCCAGACCGGGCTGATCGGCAACCCGGCGGCCGCGTCGGCTCTGCAGGATGCCGACACGCTTCTGCTGCTGGGCACCGACTTCCCCTACCGGGACTGGTATCCGGACGGCAAGACCGTCATCCAGGTGGACACCGAGGCCGCCCACATCGGGCGACGGGTGCCCGTGGAGGTGGGGCTCGTCGGTGACACGGGCGCGACCGTCCGGGACCTCCTGGCCCACCTGGCCGCCGCGCCCGCCGACAGCGGCGGCGCGCGCGACCGCTCGCACCTGGAGGACGCCCGCAAACGCTTCGAGCGGTGGCGCGAGGGTCAGGCGCGGCTCGCCGACCCGGCGCACGACAAGGGTCTGGTGGGCCGCGTCCGCTCCGCGCTGGACAACCGCGCCGGCGACATCCGCCCGGAAGCGCTGGCCGCCGTGGTGGACCGCCTCGCCGACGACGACACCGTCTTCACCTCCGACACGGGCATGGCCACCGTGTGGCTCTCGCGTTTCGTCGAGATGCGCGGCCGGCGGCAGCTGATCGGCTCCTACAACCTGGGTTCCATGGCCAACGCCATGCCACAGGCCCTCGGCGCCCAGTGCCTGGACCGGGACCGCCAGGTCGTGGCCTTCTGCGGCGACGGCGGACTGAGCATGCTCCTCGGCGACCTCATGACGCTCAAGACGAGCCGGCTCCCCGTCAAACTCGTCGTCTTCGACAACCGCCGGCTGGGCATGGTCAAGCTCGAACAGGAACAGGCCGGACTCCCGGAGTTCGGCACCGTGCTGGACAACCCCGACTTCGCGGCCGTCGCGACGGCCATGGGCATCACCGGCATCCGCGTGACCGACCCGGCCGAACTGGAGGAGTCCGTACGCCGCGCCTTCAGCACCCCCGGGCCCGTCCTGCTCGACGTGCTCACCAACCCGGACGAGATCGCCGTCCCGGCCAAGCCGACCGTCGCCCAGGGCTGGGGCTTCGCGGTGGCCAAGATGAAGGAGGTCGTGCGCAGCCAGGGGGACACGGGGGCCGAGGAACACGGGGGCTGAGGAACATGTCCCTGGGGTCGGCCGGGAACGGGCCGGAATCCGCGTGAGTGGGGGCACTTGGGCCTGCCCCCACGCCGGCCGGGACCTCCTCCTCCGGTGGGGACACGGTCAGGATCGTCATCCCACGGCACAAGGTCCCACCCTTCGCCGCGAGTTGGCCGCACGCGCCACCACCTGGCCAGGGGCGAGCCCGTGGCGGCGATGAAAGATCCCGCCTCTACGATGGACCCATGGCGTCGATCAAGCAGGTCCAGATCACCTTCGACTGTGCGGAACCTGAGCGCGTCGCTCGCTTCTGGTGCGAGGTGTTGGGCTATGTCGTACCGCCGCCACCGGAGGGGTTCGCCGCTTGGGACGACTTCGACCGCTCGCTGCCGCCTGAGCGTCAGGGTGCGGCGTTCGCATGCGGTGATCCCTCAGGTGTGGGCCCGCGACTGTTCTTCCAGCGCGTTCCCGAAGGCAAGGTCGTCAAGAATCGGCTGCATCTCGACGTGCGGGTCGGCACCGGGCTCGTGGGTGAGGAGCGCGTGGCCGCACTTGAGGCCGAATGCGCACGACTGGTCGCGCTCGGCGCGGTACGCGTGCGGCTGCTGACCGCCGACGGCTACAACGAGTCGTGCCTCCTGATGCAGGACATCGAGGGCAACGAGTTCTGTCTCGACTGAGGTGCGGCGAGCGTGCCACCTTCACGAGCCGTCGCAGGAGTCGGTCGGCTTGGGGGCCGCCGTCGGTGGAGCCGCCGTCGCGACGACAGCAACTCACCCGACTCATTGAACCGACCCAGAGCATCCCGCACGTTCCTCTGGGCATCGGCGAGACGGACCAGCGCCGCAGCCCGTTCGGCGGGATCGTCGGCTGTCAGCCCGAACGCCCAGCCCAACCGCGCGTCCCACGCGTGGGCTTCATCGACGCCCACACCCGCACCCGCTTCCTTCGTCACGAAGGAGATCATCCCCCAGTCACCTCCCCGAGGTGTATCGACCCTCACGCCGCCGGTCGGCGGCCTGCCGTTCGCTCACTCGCCCCGCGTGGCGGCGAGCGGCGGCAGCTCCAGATGCTCGCGCGTGCCGGGCTCCGGGACTCCCGCGCAAGAAGGCGACCTCTCCGTGGTGGTTTCCGTGGTCAGCACGGAGGCGGTCCGTACCCCCGGCGGGAGAGGGTGTGACCACAGCGACCGGGCCGGACAGAACCCACCGGGCCGGTCGTGGCCCACGCCTTGACCACGGGAGCGACCATGACCAGCACCGACAGCGGCACGTACGAGGGATTCACGGCCGAGGAGCGGGCCGCGATGAAGGAGCACGCCCAGGGGCAGAAGAAGGCAGCGCGCCACGGCTCGCGCGCGGACAAGGCGGCGGAGGCGGAGCGGGACGTACTCGCGAAGATCGCCGAAATGCAGGACTCCGACCGGATCATGGCCGAGCGCGTCCATGCCGTCGTCCTGGCCAGCGCCCCGGCCCTCGCGCCGAAGCTCTGGTACGGGATGCCCGCCTACGCGCTGGACGGCAAGGTCGTCTGCTTCTTCCAGAGCGCGGCGAAGTTCAAGTCGCGCTACGCGACGCTCGGGTTCAACGACCCGGCGAAGCTGGACGAAGGCCACATGTGGGCGACCGCTTTCGCCCTGACCGAGGCGACGGCCGAGGCGGAGGCGCGGATCGCCGCACTGGTGAAGCGGGCGATGAGCTGATGGCGCACCGGCCGGTGAACGGGCGGGCCTGCGGGGGTGAGACCGGCTCCGCTCCCACTCCGCCCTGCCCCGCCCCGCCCCGCCGCTCGCACGGCCGGACCCTCAGGTGAGGCGGCCACCGGACGCCTCGTGAAGCGGCTACCGGACGGCCTTGGGTGCCAGACCGAGGTCGGCCAGCACGGCCGAGCCGACGGTGGCATGTTCGCCCCCGGCGAGCAGCAGCGTGCGCGCCGACTGGTAGGGGCAGCCGGCCGCGTCGAAAGCCGCGGCGGCGGCGAGCTGCCGCGACAGGTCGCCGTCGAGCAGGGCTTCCGCGCGGTCCACCTGGGCGGTGGCGACCGGATTGCCGGCGACCACGGTCCGGGCGGCGTCGATCCGGGACCGGGCGCCCGGGTGCCCGGCGAGCACCGCGGTCTCCGCCCGGAGCGCCACGTACCAGTGGAGCCAGACCCAGGACACCCACTTCCACACCTGATCCGGCTCCGGCGCCACCCGCTCCGACGCGGCATCGGCGTCCCCGTCGTGGAGCAGCACCATCGCGTCGAGAACTGCACCGTAGCCGTGGCGGTGCTCCGGTGCGTTGCCCGCCCGGTCGACGATCGCGCGCCAGGTGTCCCGGCCTTCGTGGTCTCCGCGCAGGCCGTGCACCATGGCGACCGAGGCGGCGGCCGGTCCGAGCGAGAACGACCGCTGACGGCCGCTCCGCTCCCACGCGTCGAGGAACCGCACACTGCCGGTGAGCACCCCGTCGACATGGCCGGCGAACGCGTCCGCGACCAGCAGCCAGGACGTGGCATGGTGCCCCACCTCGGCCAGCAGCGGGTGGTCGGCGAGCTGTCTGCCCCACCGGCGGGCCTCCGGTAGTCGGCCCACGCCGACGGCGGTTCCGGCGGCCATGGCGAGGGCGTCCATGAGTTCGTGCGCACCGGCCGGGGTACGCGGTACCGATTCCAGCACGTCGAGCCGGCGCCGGGCGGCAGCTGCCGCGGCGAAGGCCTCGCCGGTCCAGCTCCGGGCCCCGGAGAGCGCGTCGAGGGCGGCGGACTCCGCCACCGGGTCGCCGGCGCGCCGGGCGAGGTCGACAGCACGTTCGGCGCGTACGACCGTCTCCTGCACGGTGTTGACCACGTCGCCCTGGACGGCGCCGAACGCGTCCGCGACCACCGCGGCCTCGGCCAGCGCGATGGCCGCCTCGGCAGCCGGGGCATCGCCGGCCAGCTCCTGCGCCGCCGCGAGCAGGGCGGTCACCTCGCCCCTGGCGGGAATCCGCGTGAACGTGCTGGAGAAGCGGTACGCGATGGTGGCGGCGGCCGCCAGGTCGCGGCCCGCACCGGCGGTGTTCCCGGCCCGGCGCGCGGCGTCCCCGGCGGCGCGGTGCAGCCGGAACATGTCGTCACCGAGCCTGCGGCACCCGGCCACCGCGGCGGCCTGACGCAGCGCCGCCGCACCGGCGGCGTCGTCGCAGAGCCCGGCCGCCTGCTCGTACCGCTGCTGGGACTCGCCGAGCAGGTTACGGAAGAAGGCCAGCTCGGCCAGGGACAGGGCGAGACGGTGCGCGTCGGCGCGCCGCTCCGGCCGGTCGGCGGCCCAGGTGAGGGCGGCCCGCAGGTCGTCCGCCACGGCCTCGAACCGGGCGCGCCAGTCCGCACCCGAAGCTCCCGCGAGGGCACTCGCGCCGGTCAGGCACCAGTCCACGTGGCGGGATCGGACATGGACGAGCTCGTCGGCGTCGGTGAGCCGCTCCGTCCCGTACTGGCGGATGGTCTCCAGCGCGTGGTAGCGGGTACCGGCGGCTGACGACGTCACGGCGAGCAGGCTCTGCTCGGCCAGCCTGCCGAGCCCGTCCACCACCGCGGCCGGATCCAGCGGGGCGAATCCGGCGACCTCGGCGGCCGCCTCGGCGGTGAACGGCGCGACGAACACCGACACCCGGCGCAGCAGCGCCTGGCTCTGCGGTTCCAGCAGGTCATGGCTCCAGTCCAACACCGCCCGCACCGAACGGTGCCGGTCGTCGGCGCGTGGTCCGCCGGTGAGGATCCGCAGCTGATCGGAGAGGCCTGCCGTGAGGCCGTCCGGTCCGAGCGTGGGCCACCGCGCCGCCGCCAGCTCGATGGCCAACGCCATGCCGCCGAGCCGTTCGCAGATGGTCACGACCGCCTCGTTCGCCGCCGGATGCGGTGGCCGGCCGGCCGCCGACGCCCGGTCCATGAACAGGGCCACCGCCTCCGACTCGTCACCGCCGGCCCGCGACAGCGGCGGGACCGGGAAGACCCGCTCGAACGGCACCATCAGCCTGACCCGGCTGGTCACGAGCACCCGCAACCGCGGACAGGCTGCCAACAGCCGCTCCAGGAACGGCGCCACCGCGACGCTCACCCGCTCGCAGTTGTCCAGCACCAGCAGCGTCCGGCGATCCGCCAGCGCGGCCGGCACCGCGTCGTCGATGCCTCGCCCTGGTTGTTCACCCACCCCCAGGGCCGCCGCGACCGCCGCGCCCACCCGACCCGGCTCGGTGACCGGGACCAGGTCGACGAACCACACCCCGTCGGTGAAGTCGTCGGCCATATCCGCCGCCACCGCCAGCGCGAGGCGTGTCTTGCCCACCCCACCAGGGCCGACCACGGTGACGAGTCGGTGCACCTTCACTGCCTCGGCCAGTTCCCCGCGCTCCCCGGCCCGGCCGATGAACCCCGTCAACTGCGCAGGCAGGGCGGGGGCCTTGGGCGACGGCTCGGCGTGGGCGAACTCCGCCGCGTGCCGGGCGAGCGCCCGCCGATCCGGCAGCAGCAGTTTGCGCAGCAGCGACGAGACATGCGACTCGACGGTACGTACGGAGATGACCAACCGCGCAGCGATCTCCGCGTTGCTGAGGTGCTCCCCCAGCAGCGCGAGCACCTGGGCTTCCCGGGCAGATATCTCTGGACTGGTCACCGCCTCATTATCCGTGGCGATCTCCGTGGTCAGCACGGAGGCGACAGGCACCCGGGCCGGGAGAGTCTGGGCCGACAGCGATCGGCCGGGCAAGGCTTCCCGGGCCGATCGTGACCCACGACCGACTCCCGGAGGACCGATGGACGCCGAACCCCGCTCCCGAGCCGAGCGTCGTCACGACACCGAACACCGGCTCACCCACGACGTCGACGTCTGGGTGGCCAGTGCCTCGGCGGACGGCGCGCCGTACCTGGTGCCGCTGTCCTTCGACTGGGACGGCCGGGCGCTGTTGGCGGCCACCCCGACGAACAGCCCCACCGGCAGGAACCTGGCCACCACCCACGTCGCCCGGCTGGCGCTCGGCCGAACCCGCGACGTGACCATGATCGACGGCGACGTCGAAGTCCTCGAACTCGACGCGCTGCCGCAGGAGCGGGGCGACCGGTTCGCCCGACGCACCGGTTTCGATCCGCGTGAACTGGCCGCTTCGTACCACTGGTTCCGGATCGTCCCGCGCCGCATCCAGGCCTGGCGCGAGGAGAGCGAACTGTCCGACCGCGAGCTGATGCGCGACGGGCGGTGGCTGAGCTGACGCAGGGCCGACTTCCTCCAGCGCCGGCCGCAGCCGGTCGCAGGTCAGATCCCCCCGGCGGCGTGGGCTTCGGCACCGCGGCCGGGTGTCCCGAACTCGCGCGCCCCACAAGGGGTGAGGTGGTGATATTGGGTATGTATCAGGACGGATGCAGTACGGACGGTGTTCCCCGTCAACTTCCTTGCGAAGTGATAGGTTGAACGTTTTTCGTCCTGCGATGTGAAGGTAGGGCACGCCGGTCTCCGGTTGGCAGAGCGCATTCAACGCGCACATCGGGGCGCGCGAAGCCCGGCCACCTCGTCGTTCTGCTCCTCAATTGCACCGCGCATATGCGTTCGGTCTGCCACCTGGGCAGATCCCGGTCTGGCCGAACACGCATGCCATCACCATTGACCGATGCACACAGCCGCGTTCGTAGTCGCGTCGGTGTGCGTAGAGAAGTGAACTGGCTTATGGAAAGCGCCACTTGACGGCTCAGAATCCCGTCGGCCGGGCCCGGTGCGGCTTGAGGACACGGCCGTACCACCGATTCCGGGCAGGCCGCACGGGCGAGACCGCCTGGCGGCAGAGCCGAGCTGCATCCGCTCCCCCGGTCGCGAGAGAAGTGGAAGGGAAGGCAGGCTGCCGCATACCGGCACCGCCCCTGCCCGTGGGCGACCGGCTGATGGAGGGAGGACAACGTGATGGCAACCGAACGATCACCGGACGTCGTGGTGATCGGAGCAGGCGTCGCCGGCCTCGCCTGTGCTCAGGACCTGCTGGCCGCCGGCCTCGGCGTGCAGATCCTGGAAGCCTCCGACGGGGTTGGTGGCCGGATGCGCTCCGACCGTGTGCACGGCTTCGTCATCGACCGCGGCTTCCAGGTCTTCAACCCTTCCTACCCACAGGTGCGGCGACGCCTGGCAGGGGACGAGCTGGACCTACGTCCCTTCAGCCGGGGCGTCCTCATCCACACCGAGACAGGCAGGCGCCGTCTGACCGACCCCCGCGCTCACCCGTCCACCCTCGTCGACCTCCTGTCGGGACGCCTCGCGGGACCACGCGACCTGGCGGCGCTGGGCGCCCTCACAGCCTCGGACGCGCTGGCCCCGCCGCACCGGCTGAAAGGGCGGCCGGATCGGAGCACACGCACGGCGCTCGCCGACGCGGGCTTCACCGATGCCTTCGTCGAGCGCTTCTTCCTGCCCTTTCTGTCCGGGGTGTTCCTGGAGGACCGGCTGGAGACGTCCGCCCGGGTCTTCCATCTCGTGTGGCGCAGCATGCTGCGCGGCACCCTGAGCCTGCCCGCCGCAGGCATCGGTGCCGTACCGCTCGCGTTGGCGGCGTCACTGCCGAGGGGCACCGTGCGACTGGAGACCCCGGTCGAGCGCCTGACGGACGGCGGCGTGGAGACCACCGGCCGCGAACTCGTCCCGGCGCGCGCCGTGGTGGTGGCCACGGGCCCGGGACCGGCCGGGACCCTGCTGCCCGACGTCGCGGTGCCCGCGTACCGCGTGGTGACGACCTACTACCACGCCGTGCCGGACCCGCCGCTGAACGAGCCCACTCTGCTGGTGGACACCCGGCGCCGTTTCCTCAACACCTGCGTGCTGAGCAACGTGGCCGCCTCCTACGCGCCACCCGGCCGGGCGCTCGTGGCCACCTCGGTGCTCGGCACGGACGCCGAAGACCGGGAACGCTCGCTACGCCCGACGCTGAGCGAGGTCTATGCCACCGATGCCGACCGCTGGGACCTGCTGACCGTCCGTACGGTGCCCGACGCGTTGCCCGCGATGGCGCCCCCGCAGGACCTCAGCCGCACGACCCGGGTGACCCGGGGGCGATACGTATGCGGTGACCACCGGGCCACGGGCTCGGTTCAGGGGGCGATGGCCTCGGGTGCGCGCGCGGCCCGCGAGGTGCTGCGCGACCTCGGCAGGTAGCACCCGGTGAGGCACCGCGGAGCAGGGCGTGGGTACGCCGACCGGCATCGTCGTGACGCCCCCGCGCCGTCACGGTCTCACGCGGGCGCCGCCCGGTCGTCGAGCCGCACGCCCAGCCGACCGGCCACCGTGGTGAGGGCCGTTCCCAGCGGGAGCGCGACCCGGGTGAGGGCGTGCTGGTCGCCCCGGGTCGGGTCCCGGTTGACGATCAGCACAGGCTTCCCTGCCTGACTCGCCTGACGGACGAACCGAAGCCCTGACATCACCGTCAGCGAGGAGCCCAGGACCAGCAGCGAGGCCGCCTCGCGGACCAGCGCGCGGCAGTGCTCGACGCGCGGCGGCGGAACGGCTTCGCCGAAGAACACCACGTCCGGTTTGAGGAGGCCGCCGCAGACCGCACAGGGCACCACGCGGAAGTCCCCGACCTGTTCGTCGGTGAGATCGGCGTCACCGTCCGGGTTGATCGCGGCTGCCACCGGCTCGAAATCCGCGTTGGCCTCCTGCAGCCGCCACGCGAGCTCGCGGCGCGGGCTGAAGGCGCCGCAGGACAGGCAGACGACCCGGCCCAGGCTTCCGTGGAGTTCCACGACGTCGTCGCTGCCGGCGGCCTGGTGCAGGCCGTCGACGTTCTGGGTGATGACACCCGAGAGCAGGCCGTGCCGCGCGAACGCGGCCACGGCCCGGTGCCCGGCATTGGGGCGGGCGCGCCCGAAGGTGCGCCATCCGAGGTGGCTGCGCGCCCAGTACCGGCGACGGGCCTGGGCGTCGGCGGTGAAGTCCTGGTAGGTCATCGGGGTGTGCCGGCTCAGGCTGCCGCCCTCGCCCCGGTAGTCGGGGATGCCCGACTCCGTGGAGATGCCCGCCCCGCTGAGCACCAGCACGCCGCCGGCGCTCAGCGCGCCGACGACCTGCTCCAAATCGGTCGTGCCCGGCTGCAGGTCCTCGGCAGGGGTCCAGCTCAGAGTGGGGCGCATGCGCATGCCGCCAGGGTACGGAACAGGCTGCCTTCAGCGTCCGTGACCGGGCCTGAGAACGGTGGCCTGCCGGGCGCTCCGCCCGGACACCAGGCACCCCGCTACGACGTGGGCAAATCACGCGCCGGATACGGGCCCCCAGGGTTCGGTTGCGTTCGCAGGACGCGAGATGGGTCACACCATGATCCGGCGAGGCACCCTCCGGAGCGGGCCTACGGGCCTGCCCACACCGCATTTACGTGCAGCATGCAGCGAAGTGCGCACAGTCCGTAAGGGGCACATGTCCCCCTATCGTCGCTCTTTGGCCTGCCGCCGGCGCCGTCGAGCAGACCCGTCCCTGCCACCGACGAAAGTAGGCGAGCGAAGCTTTGCAGACTGCCCCAGTCGCCTCTCCCCCGACGTCCCTCCCGGCCGTCCCGAAGAACGCCACCGTCACGGACCCCGCACTCGTGAAACGCGCCGTGAAGGCCGCCGCGCTGGGCAACGCGATGGAATGGTTCGACTTCGGCGTCTACAGCTACATCGCGGTCACTCTGGGCAAGGTCTTCTTCCCGTCCGGCAATCCGACCGCGCAGCTGCTCTCCACCTTCGGCGCCTTCGCCGCCGCGTTCCTGGTCCGACCGCTCGGCGGCATGGTCTTCGGGCCGCTCGGCGACCGCGTCGGCCGTCAGAAAGTGCTGGCCGTCACCATGATTCTGATGGCCGCGGGCACCTTCGCCATCGGCCTCATCCCGTCGTACGCCTCGATCGGCGTCGGAGCCCCGCTGCTCCTGCTGGCCGCCCGTCTGGTGCAGGGCTTCTCCACCGGCGGCGAGTACGCGGGCGCCTCCACCTTCATCGCCGAGTACGCGCCCGACAAGCGACGCGGCTTCCTCGGCAGCTGGCTGGAGTTCGGCACGCTCGCCGGGTACATCGGCGGCGCCGGCCTGGTCACGGTGATGACCGCTCTGCTGTCCACGGAGGACCTGCTGAGCTGGGGCTGGCGGATTCCGTTCCTGATCGCGGGCCCGATGGGCATCGTCGGCCTCTACCTGCGGATGCGGCTGGAGGAGACCCCGGCGTTCGCGGCCGAGCTCGAGAAGGCCGAGTCGAACCGGCCGAAGGTGCCGCTGCGCCGGATGATCGCGGGCCAGTGGCGGGCGCTGCTGCTCTGCGTCGGTCTGGTGCTCGTCTTCAACGTCACCGACTACATGCTGCTGTCGTACATGCCGAGCTATCTGACCAGTGAGCTCCACTACGACGAGACGCACGGGCTGCTCGTCGTACTCGGCGTGATGGCCGTGATGATGATCGTCCAGCCCTTCGCGGGCGCCCTGACCGACCGTGTGGGTCGCCGGCCGGTGATCGCCGCGGGCTGTGCGGGCTTCCTGTTGCTGTCCGTTCCCGCCCTGCTGCTCATCCGCCAGGGCAGCCTGTTCGCGGTCGCGCTCGGCATGGGCGCGCTGGGCCTGCTGCTGGTCTGCTTCACGGCGGCGATGCCGGCCGCTCTGCCGGCGCTGTTCCCGACGAATGTCCGCTACGGATCGCTGTCGATCGGCTTCAACGTCTCCGTCTCGGTCTTCGGCGGCACCACCCCGCTCGTGGTGACGGCCCTGATCGGGGCGACCGGGAACATGATGATGCCCGCGTACTACATGATGGCCGCGGCCGTGATCGGCGGCGTGGCGGTGTGGTTCATGGCCGAGACGGCGGGGCGCCCGCTGCCCGGCTCCGCACCCTCGCTGTAAGGCTGGGCACGTCCGGACGGGTCGTCACTCCGCGTCGCTCCGTCCCCCGGGGCCGGCAGGCCGACGATTCCCGTCCCGCCCTGCGCTGCCCTGCCCTGCCCCGCGTCGGACGCGGGGCAGGGCTTTTCAATCCGACCAACTATTCGCCAGAGACGTTTGTTCGAACGCAGATGGTGCACACGAGAAGCTGACACTGTCTTTACACCACGAAGCGGAGCGACATCATGGGCATCATCGCGTGGATCGTCATCGGTCTGCTCGCCGGCATCATCGCCAAGGCCTTGATGCCGGGCAAGGACCCCGGCGGCATCATCATCACCATGCTCATCGGCATCGCCGGCGGTCTGCTCGGCGGCTGGCTCGGCAAGGTGCTCTTCGGCGTCGACTCCATCGACGGGTTCTTCGACCTCTCCACCTGGATCGCCGCCATCGTGGGCTCCTTCATCCTGCTCGCCCTCTACCGCCTCGTCACCGGCAACCGGCGTTCGCACCGCCACGCGTGAACCGCCGACGTCGTAGACGGCCAGGCAACGCCGACGGCTCCCACCCGTGCTCAGGGTGGGAGCCGTCGGCGTTGCCGCGCCACCCGCCTCGCACCGGTCATGAGGAACCGGGCACCGGCGAGCGAGCCCGGTCCTCCGCGGCAAGGATGCGGCTCTCGGCGGCGGACCGTGCGACCGGCTGCCGGGCGGATGTGAAAGTACCTACCGGCCTTCGGGGGAACTTTGGGCCTCCGCCGCTCACCGGCGGTCGGCCGGTGGTACGGGCATGAGGTGTCCACACCCCCCGATCAACCCGCCTCGCCGACCGGACGCCCGAGCGGCGAGGAGCCGCACGTGCCGGGTCTGCTGCGGACCGCGGCCGCCTACGCATGGCGGATCATCGCCGTCGGGATCGTCGTCCGCGTCGCCTTCTCCCTGCTCGGGCAGTTTCACCGGGTCGCCGTCGCCGTCTTCCTGGGGCTTGTCATCACCGCCGTGCTCCGCCCCGTGGCCGGCCTCCTCGCGCGCTTCATGCCCCGGCCGCTCGCGGTCGCCGCCGCGCTCATCGGCGGCGTCATCCTCGTCCTCGGCGCGCTGGCCCTGGTCGGCGAGACCGCGGCGGGCCAGCGAAGTGGGCTGGAGAAGGAGTTCGTGGCGGGAATCGACCGGATCGAACGTCAGCTGGAGGAACGCCCCTTCCACGTTCCCCCGGACGCGTTCGACG
Organism: Streptomyces sp. NPDC060002; assembly: GCF_042737245.1. Classification (NCBI taxonomy): domain Bacteria; kingdom Bacillati; phylum Actinomycetota; class Actinomycetes; order Kitasatosporales; family Streptomycetaceae; genus Streptomyces; species Streptomyces sp. NPDC060002. The sequence goes on along the minus strand of NZ_JBHWUW010000025.1, from coordinate 4,198 downwards.
ATCTCCAGTCCCGGATCGGCAAGCTCCTGTCGAGCCACCGTTCCACCCTCATCAGCACGGCGCTCAGCGGCGCGAGCCGGCTGCTCGAGGTGCTGACCGTGCTCGCCCTGGCCGTGTTCTGCGCGGTCTTCTTCACGTACTCCGGCGACCGGCAATGGCAGTGGGTGTGCGACCAGCTCCACGACGGGGCACGGCGGCAGGTCACGGTCGCGGGCCAGGCGGCGTGGCGGACGTTCACCGGTTACACGCACGGCATCCTGCTGGTGGCCGCGACCAACGCGGTCCTGGTGGGCATCGCGCTGTTCGCTCTGGGCGTGCCACTCGCTGTGCCGTTGGCACTGCTGGAGTTCCTGGCCGCCTTCATTCCCCTGATCGGGTCGCCGATCGCCCTGGCGATCGCGGCCGTCGTCGCGCTCGCCACGAAGGGGCCGGTCATCGCCCTGCTGGTCGTGGCCCTGATCGTGGTCATCGGACAGATCGAGGGCCACCTCCTGCACCCGATCGTGATGAGCTGGGCCGTCCGGTTGCACCCGGTGGTGGTCGCACTGGCGGTCGTCGGCGGAGCGGTCGCGGCGGGGGTGATCGGCGCCGTGGTCGCCGTACCGCTGGTGGCCGTGGTGTGGTCCGTGCACCAGGCGCTGCGAGGTGACGCCGACCGCCCGAAATGAAGGCGCGGACCGGTCAGGAGTGAACGATACGGCGCACGTTGTCCACAGCGCCGCAGCCGGCCTTCAGCTGACGCTCCCTCTCTTCCAGGAACGCCTCGCCCAGCTCCTCCCGTCGCTCCATGGCGACGTTCTCGCGGGCACCGTTGAGGATCGTGCGCTCCTCCTCGTCCGTGTGGTGGGCGACGGCCTCCACGAGCTCTTCCAGCTTCTCGTCCCACTCCTCGGAGCCGACCTCGTCGACCTCCAGAAGCTCGAGGAGTGCCTTGTTGCCCTCCTCGTGCTCCTCCTCGCCGTGCTCCACCTCTTCGTCCTCGATCTTCTTGAAGCGCTTGAGGGCGGGGTACACCTTCCCCTCTTCGGCCAGCGCGTGCGCGATCAGCAGATCGGCGAACTCCTGAAGGGCGGCTGCCCGGTCGGCTTCGACGCTGCGCATCAGACGGAAGAGATCCTCCATCTTCCGGTGATCCTGGAGAATGAGTGCAACGACATCTCGGGTGTCAGGCATGTCAGCCATGGGAACGGGCTTCACTTTCGTACGAGGAGACCTGGGAAGAAACCGAGTACCCCCGCCCGCCGCCTTCATTGATCCCTGCTCCGCGACGGCTCACAGGTGCGGAACCGAGGCCGGTCGTCTCCGCCGCGGAACGGCGCGTCCGGGGTGCTGCTCACCGAGGACTGCCCGGCCGGCCGGCGACGAGACGAGCCCGAGCGTCTCACCCGCTGACGCGTCCCTCCCCCGGTCCGGGGGCCGCCCTCCTCGGGTACCGCTCGGGCTCGGCGCCGTTCCTCCCGGCCGGGTCAGACGAAAGCACTCTGCCCGGTGATCGCCTTGCCGACGATCAGCGTGTTCATCTCCCGAGTGCCCTCGAACGAGTAGATGGCCTCCGCATCCGCGAAGAAGCGTGCCACCTCGTACTCCAGGACGATGCCGTTGCCCCCGAAGATCTCCCGGGCCCAGGCCACGACCTCTCGCATGCGGGCGGTGACGTGGGCCTTGGCCAGGGACGAGTGCTCGTCCCGGAACACTCCCGCGTCCTGCAGCCCGGCCAGCCGATGCAGCATGCCCCAGCTCGAAGTGATGTTGCCCAGGCTCTTCACCAAGAGGTCCTGCACCAGCTGGAAGCCCGCGAGCGGACGACCGAACTGCTGCCTCTGCGTGGCGTAGCGCAGGGCCAGCTCGTACGCGCCGATCATGACGCCGAGGGCCTGCCAGGCGACTCCACTGCGCGTGGCGCGCAGGATCTCCGCGACGTCACGGAAGGAGGACGCGTTCTGAAGTCGGTCGCTCTCCGGGACCCGGACGTCGGTGAGGGTGACGTCCGCGTTCTCGACGATGCGCAGCGACGTCTTGTGGGCGATCTTCTCGGCCTTGAACCCGGTCGTGCCCTTGTCGACGACGAATCCCTTGACCTGGTCGTCGTCCACGTCCCGAGCCCAGACGACGATGTGGTCGGCGAAGGTGGCGTTGCCGATCCAGCGCTTGGCGCCGTTGAGCACCCATGTGTCGCCGTCGCGCCGGGCGGTGGTCCGCATGCCGGCCGCGATGTCGGAGCCGTCGAGCGGCTCCGTGAGGGCGAACGCGCCTATCGCGTCCATCCTCGCCATGCCGGGCAGCCAGCGGTCGCGCTGGGCCTGGTCGCCGCCGGCGTGGATCGCGTACATGGCGAGTCCGTTGTGCACGCCGAAGAAGGTGGCGACCGAAGCGTCGACACGGCTCATCTCCATCGCCATCATCCCGGTGAGCAGATGACTGGCAGCGGGGCCGTGATCGCCATAGCCCTCGTACGACAGTCCGACCAGTCCACTCTCCCGGAAACGACCGATCAGCTCCATGGGGAAGGTGCCGTCGGCCCAGTGCGCGGCCACCAGGGGCTGAACCTCGTCGCGCATGAACGCCCGTGTCCTGAGCAGGACCTTGAGCTCCTCCTCCGTGAGGGCGGCCTCGAAGTCGTAGAAGTCGGCCACGTTCTGCTGTTCCGTGAGTGAAGTCATGGGGCCCTTGTTCCACGCTTGTGCCGAGCAATGCTCAAGCACCAGACACTCAGCCGTGCCGGCTTCCCACCACTTCGGAAGAGCTGACCAGGACGGGTAGCGGCGGACCTGGTGCTCGTCCAAGGCCGTCCCGCTATCCGGCTCATCAGGCCCTCGAACTCTTCCTGCCGGCGAGCAGGGTCTACGCTGTCACCTGCGGCCCCCGCATGATCGTTTGTCTTCACACGCCGATGATCAACGGTGGCCGCATCCGTCTCCACAGCGCGTCAGGCTCGCGCAGCGTCTGCCTGCCGTCCAGTATCTGGAGGACTTGTGCAACGTGGCGAAGTCTGGTGGGTTCAGTTCGACGAGCGCAGGTTGGTCGTACTGCTGTCGGGAGAGAACACGTCCGGGATCCAGGTGATGCAGGTCGTCGCTCCGGCGGGCGTCGACATCAGCGGTCTGGGCATCGAAGTGATGGTGGGCGCCGGTGAAGGACTGCCGTTCGAAGGCGTGCTGCGGCTCGCGTTCCCGCGTCCAGGCTTCACCCCGTGCACGTGGCTGACCACTGTGTCCCGGGACGACCTGATAGAGCGGGAGGCCGTCCTGTCCTCCCTGAAGCTCGGCGAGATTGACGACGCCCTCCGACTCGCTGAACAAGCGCAGGATCGGACCCCTGAAACGACCGCGAAGCTCGGCGAGACAAGGGACGCCCTCCGTCTCGGTGAACTCGGGTAGACGAAGAAGAAGCCGACGCCCGCCACGGCGTGGGCGATCTCGGGCGAGATGATCCACGCTGGCCACCTGCCGCCTCGGCGCCCTCACCATCGAGATCACGATCTACGGCTGGAGTACCAGGGTGGCGGAGACGAGAGAAGACGCACCATGGATCCCCGCATACCCCGCTTGCGTCGCAAGCTGGCCGCGATCCCTTTCCAACCACTGCGCAGCCACTCCTTCGGGGAAGAACGACACCAATTCTCGCCCGGTCCGAAACTGACGGAAGCTCGCGTCGCCGCGTGCGAGGCGGAGCACGACATCGTTCTTCCCCATGCCTATCGGCAGTTCCTCACGCACATCGGCGGCTCGGGCGCGGCACCGTTCTATGGCCTCCTGCCGCTGGAACGGTGTTCCCTGCTGGTCATGGATCCGCGCGGAGAACCTGGGGCACCGCGAGGCTTCACCGCCGCAGGCCCCCGGACTCACGACCGTGACCTGTTCCTTCACATCATCGAAATGGGCTGCACCGATGTGTGCGTCCTCGCGGTGACCGGTCCGCTCACCGGCCGTGTCCTCGTGGGAAACGGCGACGGGTTCCGGGGTCCCGATGTCTCCTCGGCCGCCGACTTCCTCGACTGGTACGAACGTTGGCTCAACCACATGAGCGCCGGGCGTGACGACCGGGCCCTGGAACTGACCTCGCCTCGGCTTCGTACGCATCCGGACCGCCATCGCAGGGCGCCGAGAATCTGACTGCCGCGGGGGCGGGGGGGGCGGCGGCCCCCCCCGCCGGGGGCGGCCCCCCCCCAACCGGGGGGGGGTATAAAAAACAGAAGAAG
>NZ_JBHWUW010000024.1:0-124808 GCF_042737245.1 Streptomyces sp. NPDC060002 | reverse complement strand
CCCCGCCGCCCCGCGGGGCGCGGGGGGGTGGCGCCGCCGGGCGCCCCGGGCGGCGGGTGCGGGCGGGCGGGGCCGTGCGGCCCGGCACGCGCGCCTCTAATGAAGGCCGACCGGAGCCAGGCCGCGAAAGGACGGAGACCCATGCACGAGATGTCCGTCGCGCTGGCCGTCGTCGACCAGGTGGCAGAGGCCGCCGAGCGGGCCGGCGACGTCACGTCGGTGCGGTCGGTACGGCTCCAGGTCGGCGAACTGGCCGGCGTCGTACCCGATTCGCTCGCCTTCTGCTTCGAACTGGTCTGCGCCGGAACCCTGCTGGAAGGCGCCGAACTGGTCACCGAGGCGGTGCCGGGGCGGGCCCGCTGCACCCCCTGCGCCCACGAGTGGGCCGTCGGCATGCCACCCCGGCTGACCTGCCCCGCGTGCGGCGGAACGACCACCGATCTGCTCGCGGGCCGGGAACTGCGGATCGCCGCCGTGCAGTGGGAGACCGGCGACCCCACGCCCACCCGCGAACCGATCTCCGAGGAGTGCTGAACCATGTGTCGTGTCGTCGACCTGCGGCAGGCCGTGCTTGCGAAGAACGACGCGAGCGCCCACACGCTGCGCACCCGCCTCGCGGCGCACGGCACCACGGTCGTCAACCTGCTGTCCAGTCCGGGCAGCGGCAAGACCGCCCTGCTGGAGAGCGAACTGCTGCGGGCACGGGAGCGTTCCGTGCCCGTCGCGGCGCTGACGGCCGATCTCGCCACCGAGAACGACGCGATCCGGCTGGCACGGTCGGGCGCCCCGGTCAAGCAGGTGCTCACCGACGGGCTGTGCCATCTGGAGGCGGGCATGCTCGCCGGGCACCTGGACGGGTGGCTGCCCGACGGCACCCGGCTGCTGTTCGTGGAGAACGTCGGCAACCTGGTCTGCCCCGCCGGCTACGACCTGGGGGAGACCCTGAGGGTCGTCCTCGCCTCGGTGACGGAGGGCGAGGACAAGCCGCTCAAGTACCCCACCGCGTTCGGCCTCGCCCACCTGGTCGTCGTCACCAAGACCGACCTCGCGGACGCCGTGGAGTTCGACGAGATCGCCTTCCGCGCCAACGTCCAGCAGGTCAACCCGGGCGTCGAGGTGGTCCTGACCTCGGCCCGCCGCGGGAAGGGGGTGGGCACGCTGCTCGACCGGGCGCTCGCCGCCGCGGAGGGCGCGCCGCTGCACGCGCCGGTGATGGCCGGCCGGCCGGACCTCGGGCACGGCCACACCCACCCGCACACCCACGCGCAGGCCCACGTGCACACCGATCCGCACACCCATGCCGACGAGACCGACGCAGGCGACCTGGCGCCCACCCCCTCGTGAGCGCTCCGCCGCCGTCGGCCGTGCTCGCCGGCGAACTGCCGCTGCGCCGCCGCGTCACCGTGCGGGGAGTGGTGCAGGGCGTGGGCTTCCGGCCCTACCTGTACGGCCTCGCCACCGAACTCGCCCTGGCCGGCCATGTGACCAACACCCCGGAGGGCGTCGTCGTGGAGGTCGAGGGCACCGCCTCGGCCGTGGCCCGGTTCTGCGACCGGATCGCCGTCCAGGCACCCCCGCTGGCCCGCGTCGAGTCCGTCCACCACCGGGAGGTGCCGCCCGTCGGCGGCACCGCGTTCACCATCCTCACCTCCCGCAACGGCGGGCCGGCCCGCACCCTGGTCTCCCCGGACTCCGCGACCTGCGCCGACTGCCTCGCCGAACTGGCCGACCCGGCGGACCGGCGGTACCGCCACCCGTTCGTCAACTGCACGCACTGCGGCCCGCGCTTCACGATCGTCACCGGCGTGCCGTACGACCGGGCCCACACCACCATGGCCGGCTTCGCCCTGTGCCCCGACTGCGCCCGGGAGTACGCGGATCCGGCCGACCGCCGTTTCCACGCGCAGCCGGTCGCCTGCCCGGCCTGCGGGCCGCGGCTGCGCCTGCTGGTCCCGCCGTCCGACGAGCGCACGGGGGCGGACCCGGTCACCGAGGCGCGCGCACTGCTGTCGGGTGGCGCGATCCTCGCCGTGAAGGGACTGGGCGGCTACCACCTGGCCTGCGACGCCACGAACGAGGAGGCGGTCGCCCGCCTGCGCCGGCGCAAGGCACGGGGGGACAAGCCGTTCGCCGTCATGGCCCGGAGCACGGCCGACGTCGAGCACCTCGTGCGGCTGGGCCCCGAGGAGCGGAACCTGCTCGAGGACGGTGTCCGGCCCGTCGTGCTGCTGCGCCGACGCCCGGACCCGGTGTACGCGGCGGGGGCCCCGCGCCCCGCCGAGGCCGTCGCGCCCGGCAGCCCCGACCTCGGTGTGCTGCTGCCGTACACGCCGCTGCACCACCTGCTGCTAGGCCTGCCCGGCGACCCGGACGGCCCCCGGCTGCTCGTCATGACCAGCGGCAACGTGTCCGGTGAGCCGATCGTCACCGACGACACCGAGGCACTGGAGCGGCTCGCACCGCTGGCCGACGCCTGGCTCACGCACGACCGGCCGATCCACGTCCCCTGCGACGACTCCGTGGTCCGCGTCTGCGACGGGGAGCCGCTGGTGATCCGCCGCTCCCGCGGCTACGCCCCGCTGCCGGTCGCCCTCCCGCTGCCCGTCCGCCCCGCCCTCGCCGTCGGCGGCGACCTGAAGAACGCCTTCTGCCTGGGGACGGGCCGGCGCGCCTGGCTGTCCGCGCACATCGGCGACATGGACGACCTCGGAACCCAGCGGGCCTTCGAGAGCGCGGTGGCGCAACTCCAGTCCATCACCGGCGTACGGCCCGGCACGCTGGTGGCCGACCGGCATCCCGGATACCGCTCCGCCCGGTGGGCCGACCGCGACGCGGCGGCACGGCCCGTCGTGCGCGTCCAGCACCATCACGCGCACGTCGCCGCCGCGATGGCCGAGCACGGGCTGGACGGCACCCGGCCGGTGATCGGCGTCGCCTTCGACGGCACCGGCCACGGCGACGACGGAGCGGTGTGGGGCGGGGAGTTCCTGCTCTCGGACTACGACGGCTTCAGCCGGTTCGGGCACCTCGCGTACGTCCCGCTGCCCGGTGGCGACGCCGCGGTGCGCAGGCCGTACCGCATGGCGCTGGCCCATCTGAGGGCGGCCGGGATCGACTGGTCCGGCGACCTCGCCTGCACGGCCGCCTGCCCGCCCGACGAACTCCGGCTGCTGGAACGGCAGTTGGAGCGTGGCCTGCACTGCGTCCCCACCTCCAGCATGGGGCGGCTCTTCGACGCGGTGTCCTCCCTTGCCGGGGTGTGCCACCACGCCGGATACGAGGCACAGGCCGCCGTGGAGCTGGAGGGAGCGGCGCTCGGCGCGCCCACCGGCGACCGGGACGCGTACACCTTCGGCCTCACCGCATCCGAAGACGCGCACAACGGGGACGACCCGGTGCGAGCCGATCCCGCGCCCGTCCTCGCAGCGATCGTCGCCGACCTGCGGGCCGGCGTCGGACCCGCGCTGGTCGCGGCCCGCTTCCACCGGGCGGTGACCGGCCTGGTGCACCGGATCTGCGCGCGGGCCCGAGAGCGGCACGGCCTGGACACGGTCGCCCTGACGGGAGGCGTGTTCGTCAACACGCTCCTCTCCTCGGCCTGTGCCGCCACTCTGCGCGAGGACGGCTTCACGGTCCTGCGGCACCGGCTGGTGCCGCCGGGCGACGGCGGCCTGGCACTGGGCCAGCTGATGGTGGCCGCCCGGACCACACCCACCGACTGAGCAAGGCGCGACCCACAGCGAGGAGAGGCTCATGTGCCTGGCGGTACCCGGCAGAGTGCTGGACATCGAGGACCGGGACGGCACCCGGATGGCCACGGTCGACTTCGGCGGCGTGGTCAAGGAGGTGTGCCTGGAGTACCTGCCCGACCTCCAGGTCGGCGAGTACGCCATCGTCCACGTCGGCTTCGCCCTGCAACGGCTGGACGAGGAGTCGGCACGGCAGACGCTCGAACTCTTCGCCGAACTCGGCATGTTGCAGGAGGAGTTCGGCGACGCCTGGGAGATGGCGGCGGCGGAGGCGGGCGCGGACCCGGTGGAAGAGGTGCACAACCAGTGAAGTACATCGACGAGTTCCAGGATCCGGAGCTGGCCCGTCGGCTCCTCGACGACATCCATGCCACGGTGACCAGACCCTGGGCGCTGATGGAGGTCTGCGGAGGCCAGACGCACAGCATCATCCGGCACGGCATCGACCAACTCCTGCCGGAGGAGGTGGAGTTGATCCACGGCCCGGGCTGCCCCGTGTGCGTGACCCCGCTGGAGGTCATCGACAAGGCTCTGGAGATCGCCTCCCGGCCGGAGGTGATCTTCTGCTCCTTCGGAGACATGCTGCGGGTGCCGGGCACCGGACGTGACCTGTTCCAGGTCCGCGGGGAGGGCGGCGACGTGCGGGTCGTCTACTCGCCGCTCGACGCGCTGCGGATCGCGCAGCAGAACCCCGACCGCGAGGTGGTGTTCTTCGGCATCGGCTTCGAGACGACGGCACCCCCCAACGCCATGACGGTCCACCAGGCCCGCAAGCTGGGCATCCCGAACTTCAGCATGCTGGTGTCCCATGTCCGGGTGCCACCGGCCATCGAGGCGATCATGTCGTCGCCGAGCTGCCGGGTGCAGGGCTTCCTCGCGGCCGGGCACGTGTGCAGCGTGATGGGCGTGGAGGAGTACCCGGAACTGGCGGAGCGCTTCCGCGTTCCGATCGTCGTCACGGGTTTCGAGCCGCTGGACATCCTCGAAGGCGTGCGCCGGGCCGTCCGTCAGCTGGAACGCGGCGAGCACACCGTCGACAACGCCTACGCCCGTGCCGTCCGCCCGGAGGGCAACCCGGCCGCCCGGGCCATGCTGGAGGACGTCTTCGAGGTCACCGACCGGGCCTGGCGCGGCATCGGCGTGATCCCCGGCAGCGGCTGGCGGCTGTCGTCGAAGTACCGCGACCACGACGCCGAGCACCGCTTCCCGGTCGACGGGATCCGGACGGAGGAGCCGGCCGAGTGCCGCAGCGGCGAGGTCCTGCAAGGGCTGCTCAAGCCGCACGAGTGCGAGGCCTTCGGCACCCTGTGCACCCCCCGCACCCCGCTGGGCGCCACCATGGTCTCCACCGAGGGGGCCTGTGCCGCGTACTACCTCTACCGGCGGCTGGACATGCCCGCCGCCAAGACCCGGGAGGCGACCCCCGTTGTCTGACATCACCGATCTGCCCGCCCCCGCCTCGTCCGCTCCCGCCTCGTCCGCCCGCGCGCCCGACGTCGAGGGCTGGACCTGTCCGGCTCCGCTGCGCGACCGGCCCCGGGTCGTCATGGGGCACGGTGGCGGGGGAGTCCTCACCGCCGAACTGCTCGAGCAGATCTTCGCGCCCGCCTTCGGGGGCGAGGTGCTCTCGCAGTTGGGCGACTCCGCCGTCCTGTCCCTGGGCGGGGCCCGGCTGGCGTTCTCCACCGACTCCTACGTGGTGCGGCCGCTGTTCTTCCCCGGCGGCAGCATCGGCGACCTGGCGGTCAACGGGACCGTCAACGACCTCGCCATGAGCGGCGCCCGCGCCGCCTACCTCTCCTGCGGATTCATCCTGGAGGAGGGCGTCGAGCTGGACGTGGTCCGGCGGGTTTCCGAGGCGCTGGGCGCGGCCGCGCGCACCGCCGGGGTGGAGGTGGCCACCGGGGACACCAAGGTGGTGGAGGCCGGACACGGCGACGGGATCTACCTCAACACCGCGGGCATCGGCCTCGTCCCCGCGGGCGTCGACCTGCGGCCGCAGCGGGTCGTCCCCGGTGACGTGGTGATCGTCAGTGGCGCCATCGGTGTCCACGGGGTGGCGATCATGAGTGTGCGCGAGGGCCTGGAGTTCGGGGTCGAGATCAAGAGCGACTGCGCGGCGCTCGGCGGCCTGGTCGACGCCATGCTCGCCGTCACCCCGGATCTGCACGTGCTGCGCGATCCCACCAGGGGCGGTCTGGCGGCCGCGCTCAACGAGATCGCGGCGGCCTCCGGCGCGGGGGTGGTCATCCGGGAACGCGACGTCCCGGTCCCGTCGGCCGTGGCCAACGCCTGCGCCATCCTGGGCCTGGACCCCATGTACATCGCCAACGAGGGCAAGCTGGTGGCCTTCGTCCCGCGCGAGCACGCGGACGCCGTCCTCGAGGCGATGCGGGTCCATCCGCTGGGCGCGGACTCCGTGATCATCGGCGAGGCCGTCGAGGCGCATCCCGGGATGGTCGTGGCCAGGACCGGGCTGGGCGGCACCCGGGTGGTCGATCTGCCGATCGGGGAGCAGCTGCCGCGGATCTGCTGACGAGGATCCCGCGCGAAGGAGCCGGCCGTCCACGCACCGAGCGGGCAGTCAGCCCGATCGGCGTCCGGACGGCGGGTCCTGCGGGTCCACGCCGGTGGTGGCGGAGGCGTCCCTGGTGCCGCTGGGACGCTGGGAGCGGCCCCTGCGGCCGGTGTCCCGCCGGCCCTTCTCGTCCGTGTCGGCGTACTCCTCGCCGCGTTTGCTGCGGCTCTCGACCGTGTCACCCGGAACGGACTTCGTCTCCTCCGCGGACCTGGTCCGTCCCCGGCCCTTCTCGTCGGCGTACTCGGCGGTGTGGAAGGAGCGGTGGGAGCTGGGGTTGTCCTGCTGACGTGTCTCGTCCACATCGGGCGACCAGCCGTGCTGCCCGGCGCCCTCGTGCCGGCTCGGCCCCTTCCCGTGCGGTGGTTCGGACGAACGTGGCTTCTTCGTCATGGTCCGACCTGCCTGTTCCTGGTGGGTGGAGGGCGCCGTGCGAGCGCCGCCGTGCTCACTGAATTATCCCCTCTTGTCATATTTCGGGCACGCGGTGGGCCCATGAAATCCATCGGTTCAGGCAGAACGGCATCGAACGGCGCCATGACGCTCGACGGCCGGCGGCCCACGCTCGCCCTGGTCCCGCAGATGGATGAGGTCCATCTGCACCGCCCGCAGTCGCCGCGCCGCTCGGGCGTATGGAATCCGGCGTCGTGGCGGACCGGCTGAGCCGTGGACCGGGCACCCTTGATCGATTTGAGTTTAGGTTAGGCTAACCTTCGTTGCGTGAGATCTGGTGAGGAAGCAGCCGGCACCCCGCGGCTACGCGGTCATGAACTGTCGGCCACGGGCGTGACCGTCTCGTACGACGGCGTCGACGTCGTGCACGACGCCTCGGTCGCGCTCCGGCCCGGCGAGGTGACCGCACTGGTCGGCCCCAACGGCAGCGGCAAGTCGACGCTCCTGCGGACCATCGCCCGCCTGCAGACGCCCCGCCACGCCGCGCTCAGGATCGACGCCGACACCGACGGCCTCACCCTGACCGCCCGTGAGTTCGCACGGCACGTGGCCCTGTTGACCCAGGGCCGCCCCACACCCAGCGGACTGACCGTGCGGGACGTCGTCGAGTTCGGCCGCTACCCGTACCGGGGCCGCTTCGGCAGGCCCGATCCGGACGCGTCGGCCGCGGTCGACCGGGCGCTCGCGCTGACCGGTGTCACGGACCTCGCCGAGCGGGGCGCCGATCACCTGTCCGGCGGGCAGCTGCAACGGGTGTGGCTCGCCGGCTGCCTCGCCCAGGAGACCGGCGTACTGCTGCTGGACGAGCCGACGACCTATCTCGACCTGCGCTACCAGATCGAACTCCTCGACCTCATCCGCGACCTGGCGGACGACCACGGGATCGCCGTCGGCGTCGTCCTGCACGACCTCGACCAGGCGGCGGCCGTCGCGGACCGGATCACCCTGCTCGAAGCGGGCCGGATCGTCGCCGACGGCCTGCCCGAGGACGTCCTCACACCGGAACGCCTGACGGCTGTCTACGGCATCCGGATCGACGTCGACACCGACCCCCTGACCGGCCGACTGCGCACTCGCCCGATCGGCCGCCACCACACGCGACACACTCGAACCGAAAGGCTCGGCACCACCTCATGAGACGCCACCTGCTCACCGCGGCCACCACCACCGCCGCGGCGCTCGCCCTCGCCGCCTGCGGCACCACCGAGCCTGCCGCCGACAGCTCCGCGAAGCCCTCCCAGGCCATCAGCCTCACCGACGCCACCGGCGCGAAGATCAAGCTGGACGGTCCGGCCACCAAGGTCGTCGCCACCGAGTGGAACGTCGTCGAGAGCCTCGTCACGCTCGGCGTGGACCCCGTCGGCGTCGCCGATGTCAAGGGCTACAAGACCTGGGACACCGCCGTCCCGCTGAAGAACGAGCCGAAGGACATCGGCACGCGCGGCGAGCCGAGCATGGACACCATCGCCTCGCTCGCACCCGACCTCATCGTGGCCACCACCGATCTGACCCCCGCCGCCGTGAAGCAACTGCGCAAGGTCGCCCCGGTGCTGGAGGTGACGTCCGCCGACGGCTCCGACCAGATCGGGCAGATGCTGGAGAACCTCGACCTCATCGCCAAGGCCACCGGCACCACCGCCAAGGCCGAGACGGCCCGCAAGGGCTTCGAGGCCAAGGTCGCCGAGGGCGAGAAGGCCCTCGCCGGCGCCGGTCTCGCCGGCGTCCAGTACGCCTTCGCAGACGGCTACGTCGCCTCCAACCAGGTCTCCCTGCGCCCGTACACCAGCGGTTCGCTCATCGGGGCCGTCAACGAGGCGATCGGCCTGAAGAACGCCTGGACGGTCAAGGGCGACGCGGCCTACGGCCTCGGGACCACCGACGTCGAAGGCCTCACCGCCCTCCCGAAGGACGTGCGGTTCGCCTACATAGGCAACGACGACGACGCGAGCAGCACGCCCTTCACCGGTGCGCTGGCGAAGAACGCCGTGTGGACGTCCCTGCCGTTCGTGAAGGCCGGCGAGGTGCACCGACTGCCCGACGGCATCTGGATGTTCGGCGGTCCCGACTCGATGGAGGCGTACATCGACGCCGTCGTCGACGCGCTGACGAAGTAGCGCCGGCCATGGCCGTCACCGCAACGCCCCCCGCGCTCCGTCCGCCGGCGGCCGCGTCCCGGACGGGCGCGGCCGCGGTGACGGCCGCGCTCGTCCTCCTGGTCGCGGCCCTCGCCGTCGTCGACATGACCCAGGGCACCGCCGCCGTCGGACCGGCCGAGGTGTTCAAGGCCCTGACCGGGGGGTCCGATCCGGCCGACGCCTCCGTCGTGATCGCCTCCCGGCTGCCGCGGATGACCGCCGGCATCATGGTCGGCGTCATCCTCGGCGTGGCCGGCGCCGTGCTCCAGGCCGTCAGCCGCAATGTGCTCGCCTCTCCCGACACCCTCGCGGTGAACGCCGGTTCGTATCTGGCGCTCGGGCTGGTCGGCGTCACCGGCGTCTCGCTGCCGATGATCGCCTCCTCCGGGGTCGCCTTCGCCGGCGGACTCCTCGCCGCGACCGTCGTGCTCGCCCTGTCCGGCCTCGGCACGGGCACCGTACGGCTGGTCCTCGCCGGCACCGCGCTGGCGCTCGGGCTGAGTTCCGTGACGGAAGGCCTGCTCCTGCTGTTCCCCCAGGAGACCGAGGGCCTCTACCAGTGGAACCAGGGCAGCATCAGCCAGAACGGCTTCGACGGCGTCCTGCAGATGCTGCCCGTCGTCCTGGCCGGGCTCGTCGGCCTGCTGCTGACCGCCCGTCGGGTCGACGCGCTGGCCCTGGGTGACGACGCGGCGCGCGGGCTGGGCGTCCCGGTGCGTGCCACCCGCGTGACGGTGGTCGTCCTGGCGACGCTGCTGTCCGCGGCGGCCGTCACCCTCGCCGGGCCCATCGGATTCGTCGGCCTGTGCGCCCCGGCCCTGGTGCGACCGCTCGCCCGTCGGTACCGGGGCTTCGCCCGGGCCCGTACGACGCTGCCCGCGGCCGGCCTGGTCGGCGCGGGGCTGGTCCTCGGGGCGGACGTGCTGCTGCGCGTCCTCGTTCCCCCCGACACGGCGGTCGCCGTCCCCACCGGTGTCGTCACCAGCCTCGTCGGTGCCGTGTTCCTGGTGGTGATGGCCCTGCGGCTGCGGGACACGGCCGGGGCGGACGCGCCGGACCGGTTGCGCATCCCCAGCCGGACGGCGTTCCTGGCCACGGTGGCCGTTCTCGTCGTCGCGGTCGTCGGTGTGACGACCGCCGGCGTGCTGCTCGGCGACAGCAAGCTCCTGCTCGGCGATGTCGCGAACTGGGCGCAGGGGCGGGCCGGCCGGGCGGTGTCCTTCGTCCTCGACACCCGGGTGCCCCGCGTTCTCGCGGCCCTGTGCGCGGGCGCGGCGCTCGCCCTGGCCGGCACGCTGGTGCAGGCCGTGACCCGCAACCCGCTCGCGGAGCCGGGCGTCCTGGGCGTGTCCGGCGGCGCCGCGCTGGGCGCCGTACTCCTCGTCACCACCTCGCCCGTCGCCGGGACCTGGGGCATCTCGGGCGCCGCGTTCGCGGGCGCCGCGGTGACCTCCGTCCTCGTCTTCGGGCTCGCCGCCCGGGGCGGCTACCAGCAGAACCGGCTGGTCCTCGTCGGCATCGGCACGGCCGCCGGTACCACGGCCCTGATCAGCCTGCTCATCGTGCTCACCGACCCGTTCAACGCGACGAAGGCGCTGACCTGGCTGTCCGGTTCGACGTACGGCCGGACGACGCCGGACGTCCTGCCCGTCGCGCTCGTGCTGGCGGTGGGCCTCGGCGTCGCGGTCGCCCGGCGCACCGAGCTGGACCTCGTCTCGCTGGACCCGGACACGCCCCGGCTGCTCGGCCTGCGACTGTCCCGGGCCCGGCTCGGGTTCCTGGTGGTGAGCGTGCTGCTCAGCGCGACGGCCGTCGCCTCGGCCGGCACCATCGGTTTCGTGGGCCTGGTCGCGCCGCACGCGGCACGTGCCCTCGTGGGCCGACGGCACGTCCGGGTGGTGCCGGTCGCCGTCCTGCTCGGCGCCGCCCTGGTCTGCACGGCCGACCTGCTGGGCCGCACCGTCATCGCCCCCGCGCAGCTGGGCGCCGGCCTGATGACGGCGGTGATCGGTACGCCGTACTTCCTGTACCTGCTGGTGCGCGGTCGGCGGTAGCCCCCGCCTGCCCGGCCGGGGCGGCGCGGGCAGGGCGGCGGGTGGTTCAGGCCCTGAGGCGCTCGGGACGGGCGACGGCGGCGATGGTGGTGCCGGTACGACGGGCGGCCGCGGTCGTCGACGACGTGGCGTCGGGGCGGCGCGCCGAACCCCGCGACGACAGCAGTCCTGGCGCTCCGGCCCTCGGGGTCGAACCTCGTGGTGTTCACGGCCCGGTCGGGGGCATCCGGTGAGCAACGTCAACGAACGAGCCGACACACCGAAGGGACGGACCCCTTGCTCGCCATCATCTCGGCAGTGCTGTTCTTCATCGCCTTCCTGATCAACGCGGCGGAGATCTCCACCAACGACACCTTCACCTCCACCAACCTCATGCTTCTCGGCCTGACCGTGCTCGCCCTGCACGTCGCGGGCATCGGCAGCGGCTGGTCGGTGCGCGGCCGCCGGCGCTGAGCGCGCCGGGCGGAAACCGGCCCGTACTCGCGGACAGCCGCCACCACAAGGGAAGATGGAAGGCGCAAGCCATGATCGACCGATGTGGAGGAGCGGGCACATGCAGCACGAGCGAGCGGGCACGAAGGCCGGTCCCGAGGATCTCGTCGACGTCGCCCGGCTGGTCACGGCGTACTACGCGCTGCACCCGGACCCCGCCGATCCGGGGCAGCGCGTGGCGTTCGGCACCTCGGGGCACCGGGGGTCCTCGCTGAACACGGCGTTCAACGAGGACCACATCGCCGCGACCAGCCAGGCCATCTGCGAGTACCGGGCCGCCCAGGGCACCGACGGGCCCCTCTTCCTCGGCGCCGACAGCCACGCCCTGTCCGAGCCCGCCCGGGTCACCGCCCTGGAGGTGTTCGCGGCCAACGGAGTGACGGTGCTCATCGACGGCGCCGACGGCTACACGCCGACGCCCGCCGTCTCGCACGCGATCCTCACCCACAACCGCGGCCGCACCGGCGCCTTCGCCGACGGCGTGGTCGTCACCCCGTCGCACAACCCGCCCGCCGACGGCGGCTTCAAGTACAACCCGCCGAGCGGCGGCCCCGCCGGCTCCGACGCCACCTCCTGGATCCAGGACCGGGCCAACGAGATCATCGCCGCCGGCCTGAAGGACGTACGGCGCGTCCCCTACACCCGGGCCCTCGCCGCGCCCACGACCGGCCGGTACGACTTCCTCGGCACCTATGTCGCCGACCTCCCGAGCGTCCTCGATCTGGACGCGATCCGTTCCGCTGGCATCCGCATCGGCGCCGATCCGCTGGGCGGCGCGTCCGTCGCCTACTGGGGCCGGATCGCCGAAGAGCACCGGCTCGACCTGACCGTCGTGAACCCGCTCACCGACCCGACCTGGCGTTTCATGACGCTCGACTGGGACGGCAAGATCCGCATGGACTGCTCGTCGCCGTACGCGATGGCCTCGCTGATCGACCAGCGCGACCGCTTCCGGATCGCGACCGGCAACGACGCCGACGCCGACCGGCACGGCATCGTCACTCCGGACGCCGGCCTGATGAACCCCAACCACTACCTGGCCGCCGCCATCGCCTACCTCTACGCGCACCGTGAGCAGTGGCCGGCCGACGCGGGGATCGGCAAGACGCTCGTGTCGTCCTCGATGATCGACCGGGTCGCCGCCGACCTCGGACGCCGCCTCGTGGAGGTGCCTGTCGGCTTCAAGTGGTTCGTGGACGGCCTGGTCGACGGCTCGCTCGGCTTCGGCGGGGAGGAGTCGGCAGGCGCCTCCTTCCTGCGCCGCGACGGCTCCGTCTGGACCACGGACAAGGACGGCATCATCCTGGCGCTGCTCGCCTCCGAGAGCACGGCGGTCACCGGGAAGACCCCGTCCGAGCACTACGCCGTCCTGACGGACCGCTTCGGCTCGCCCGCCTACGCGCGCATCGACGCCCCGGCCACCCGGGAGGAGAAGGCGCTCCTCGGCAAGCTCTCGCCCGCGCAGGTCACCGCCGACACCTTGGCCGGGGAGCCGGTCACCGGCGTGCTCACCGAGGCCCCGGGCAATGGCGCGTCGATCGGCGGCATCAAGGTCACCACCGCCAACGCCTGGTTCGCGGCCCGCCCCTCGGGCACCGAGGACGTCTACAAGATCTACGGCGAGTCCTTCCTCGGCCCCGACCACCTCCGCCGGGTCCAGGAGGAGGCCAAGGACGTGGTCGACGCCGCACTGGGCGGCTGAGCCGCCCGGGGCGAACAGGCATCCATGTGACGCGCGCCACACCCATGCTCCGGAACCCGGTCGGCGGCCGCTCCGACTACTGAAGCGGTACGGCGCGATCCCGGCGACGTCGTACGACGTGACCTGGAGACGCGGCTGATGGACGTATCCCGGAATTCCGCCTTGTCCGGCGTGGGCGCGGCCTTACGGAGGGCGGGCCCCCCACCCGCCCTCTGCGGCTTCCTCCTGCTCATGGCGCTGATCTTCTCGGTGTCCTACGCCGTCGGCGCCGCCTCCGGCCCCGTGGCGCCCGGCATGCACGGACCCGGGACGAACAGCGACGGTGGCGGCGGCGGGGGAGTGGAAGACGTCGACGACATGGGTGACATGGGCGGCATGGCCGACATGCAGGGGGGCGGCCACGGATGAGCACGGAACCGGTGACCGCTCCGGTCACCACCGATCTGACCGTCGGCGGCATGACCTGCGCGGCCTGCGTGACCCGGGTCGAGAAGAAGCTCGGCAAGCTGGACGGCGTCACGGCGACCGTCAATCTGGCCACCGGGCGGGCTCGAGTGAGCCACCCGGCGGACATCGGCCCGGACGAACTCGTCGCGACCGTCGAGCGGGCCGGCTACACGGCCGCCCTGCCCGAGCCGCCCAGGAGCAAGGAGCCCACGGACGGCGGCGACGCGTCCGAGGGGACCCGGCGGGAGCGGCACCGACTGGTCGTCACCGCCCTGCTCGCGCTCCCCGTGCTCGTCCTGTCCATGGCTCCCGGCCTCCAGTTCCGCAACTGGCAGTGGCTGTGCTTCGTGCTGGCCGCACCGGTCGCCGTATGGAGCGCCCGGCCCTTCCACGAGCGTGCCGCACGAGGACTGCGGCACTCCGCCGCGACCATGGACACGCTGGTGTCGCTGGGCGTGGTCGCGTCCTTCCTCTGGTCGGCGTACGCGCTGTTCCTCGGGGGCGCCGGCGACCCCGGCATGCGGATGCCGTTCACGCTCGTGCCGACCGCCTCGGACGGCGTCGCGCACATCTATCTCGAAGCGGCCGTCGGGGTACCGCTGTTCGTGCTGGCCGGACGGTTCCTGGAGGCGCGGGCCCGGCACGGAACCGGGGCGGCGCTGCGCTCGCTGGCCCGGCTCGCCGCGAAGGAGGTGTCCGTCCGCGACGCCGACGGGGGCGAACGGCTGGTTCCCATCGAAGAGTTGATGGTCGGTCAGCTCTTCATCGTGCGGCCGGGGGAGCGGGCGGCCACCGACGGCGCGGTGGTGGAGGGCAGTTCGGCCGTCGACCTGTCCCTCGTGACCGGCGAGAGCGAGCCCGTCGAGGTGGGACCGGGATCCGCGGTGGTCGGCGGCGCCGTGAACGCCGGCGGGCTGCTGCTCGTACGGGCCGAGGCCGTCGGGTCCGACACCCAACTCGCCCGGATCACCCGGCTGGTGACCGAGGCGCAGGCCGGGAAGGCGCGGGCGCAACGGCTGGCCGACTCGGTGGCCGGGGTCTTCGTGCCCGTCGTGCTGGCGCTGGCCGTCACCGCCCTGGGGTTCTGGCTGGGCGCCGGGGCCGATCCCCAGGCGGCGATCACCGCGTCCGTGGCCGTCCTGGTCGTGGCCTGCCCGTGCGCGCTGGGCCTCGCGACCCCGACCGCGCTGATGGCCGCGACCGGCCGGGGCGCCGAGCTGGGAATCCTGGTCACCGGTCCGCAGGCGTTGGAGGGGCTTCAGCACCTCGACGTCGTCGTCCTGGACAAGACCGGCACGCTGACCTCCGGACACATGAGCGTCGCCCGGGTCACCGCGGTACCGGACGGCCTCGGCCGCGACACGGCACTGCGGCTGGCGGGAGCCGTCGAGCAGGGCTCGGAGCATCCGCTCGGCCGCGCCCTCTGCGCGTACGCCCGACGCGAGTCGGACGAGCGGCGGCTGCCCAGGGTGAGCGAGTTCGGCGCGCTGCCGGGGCGGGGAGTGCGCGGCCGGGTCGAGGGGCGGTTCGTCGAAGTCCTCGCGCCGGACGAGGAGTTGCAGGGCGCCCTCCGGGACGCCCTGGCGGCGGCCGAATCCGCCGCTCGTACGCCCGTACTGGTCCGGGTGGACGGCAGGGCCGAGGCCCTGATCGAGGTCGGGGACGTCGTACGCCCCGGAAGTCATCACGCGGTGGACCGGCTGCGGCGGCTCGGTGTGCGCCCCGTACTCGCCACCGGCGACCGGGAGGCGCCCGCGCGTGCCGTCGCCCTGGCGCTCGGCATCGAGGAGGTGCATGCCCGCCGCAGTCCCGAGGACAAGGCGGCCCTCGTGCGCGAGTTGAAGGAACAGGGCTACCGGGTCGCGGTCGTCGGGGACGGGGTGAACGACGCCGCCGCACTGGCCGGCGCGGATCTCGGGATCGCCATGGGCAGCGGCACGGACGTGGCCATCGGAGCGGCCGACGTCACCCTCGTCCGCGGCGACATCGAGGCTCTGGCGGACGCGGTCCGGCTCGCCCGGCGCACGCTGGGCACGATCCGCGTCAACCTGGTGTGGGCCTTCGGCTACAACGTCGTCACCGTCCCGCCGGCCATGGTCGGCCTGCTCAACCCGATGGTCGCCGCGGCGGCCATGTCGGCGAGCTCGGTGCTGGTCGTCGCCAACAGCCTGCGGCTGCGCGCCTGGCAGCCCTCGCGCTCGCGGGTGGCGGCGCGAAGGGGCACCCGATGACCGAACAAGGAAGGTGGCGGCCCTCGCGCCGCCGGCTCACCGACACGCTGCTCGCCGCGCTCGCGCCCGTCGCCGTGTGCGGCCTCGCCCTCGGCGGACTGAGCACGTGGACCGCCTACGGCAACGCCGGCAGCCCGGCCCGGATCAAGGTCACCGACGGCAAGGTGTTCCTGCCTTCCGCCGGCGTCTTGGAAACGGCCGCGTTCTTCCGGGTCACCAACAGCGGGGGCTCGGCGGACCGGCTGCTGAAGGTGACCACCGCCGAGGCCGGCGCAGGCTCGCCCCGCCTCAGCCGGCACCTCATGACCGGCACCAACTCGGCCTCCGCGCGGCCGGTCGGCTCCGTCACCGTCCCGGCCGGCGAGAGCCTCGACATGTCACCGAACGGCCTCGACGTGATACTCCCGGCGAAGCAGGGCTGGCGGTCCGGCGACCTCGTCGCGTTCACCCTGCACTTCGAACACGGCGGGGCGGTCCGCACGCTCGCGGTGGTGGTCCGGCCGGGCCAGGACACCACCTGACCCGGCCGGGGAAATCGATCCGGAATCCCGGGAACTCGGGGACGCCCATGGCCGACTACTGATTCGGGACGACCGTCCCGAAAGGAGGGGGCAGGAATTCGCCAGGCGTAATCCCTGGTTTTCGACCTGGTATTCCCTGTCCGACAGTTTCCGGCTGTCGGTCCGTCATGCTGCCCAGAAATTTCGGAAACGGCGACGACACGGAAATACGGACTGCGGGAAAACAGCCATTCCCAATCCGGATTCCGACTGCTACGGTGACGGAAATCGATCGACCGGCCGGAATTCCGGTCCAAGGAATTCCGAATACTGTGATTCTGAGGGGGGTGATGGATGATGTCCCTGTTCGTTCTGGCGTTGGGGCAGCTCGTCATCTCGCTCGACTACAACATCGTGTACGTCGCCCTGCCGGACATCGGCGCGGGCCTCGGGTTCTCCGACCACGACCTCCAGTGGGTGGTCAGCGCCTATGTCGTGGCCACCGGAGGCTTCCTGCTCCTGGGCGGCCGGGCCGCCGATCTGCTGGGCCGGCGCCGGATGTTCGTCCTCGCGGCACTGCTGTACGCGGCTTCCTCCCTGGTGGGCGGCCTGTCGGAGACATCGGGGGTCCTGGTCGCCGTCAGGGCGGTCCAGGGCATCGGCGGTTCCCTGCTGTTCCCGGCGACGCTGTCCCTGATCAACACCCTGTACGCGGAAGGGCCCGAGCGGAACCGGGCCCTCGCGGTGTGGGGCGCCGCCGGAGCCGCCGGGCTCTGCTTCGGGTCCCTGCTCGGCGGGGTGCTGGTGCAGGCGTTCGGCTGGCCCTCGGTGTTCTTCGTCAACGTGCCCGTCGCGGCCGCCCTCGCGGTGGCCGGCCGGCTGCTCTTCCCTCCGGACGCGCCGTGGGACCGCTCGCGGCGCTTCGACGTGGCGGGCGCGCTGACCGCGACGGGCGGGGTCACGCTCCTGGTGTTCCTGCTGGTGCGGGCCCCGGCGAAGGGCTGGCACTCGCCCACGGCGCTGACCTGCGTGACGCTCTCGGCCGTCCTGCTGACGCTGTTCGCCGTCGTGGAGCGGCGATCGCGTGAACCGCTCGTCCCGGCACGGCTGTTCGCCCATCGCGGGCTGTCGGTCGCCATGGCGGTGACAGCCCTGTTCAGCGCCACGTTCAGCTCGGTGCCGTACTTCCTCACCCTGTACTTCCAGACCGTCTACGGCTACAGCGCCGTCGCGACCGGCCTCGCCTTCCTCGTGCCCGCCCTGGTGATCGCCGCAGGCACGCAGGCCGGTGGACGGGCCGTGGCCGCCTTCGGCGTGCACCGTGTGCTGGTGGGCGGCATGGCGCTGGGGGCGGTCGGCGCGGCGGCACTCGGCCTGGGGCTCACCTCGGACGGCTCGTATCCACGACTGCTGCCCGGGATCGTGCTGCTCGGGCTGGGGCAGGGTGCCGCGTGGACGGCGATGTGGATCGCCGCGTCCGCCGGAGTGGCCGCCGGCGACCAGGGCGTCGCCTCCGGACTGGCGTCGACCACCCTCCAGGTGGGCGGCGCGGTGGGCCTCGCCGGCCTGGTCGCGCTCGCCGGAGGCGTCGGGCAGAGCGCTTCGGGCCCCGGGCTCCTGGACGGCATCCGGACCGCCGTGTTCGCGACGGCGGGAGCCATCGCCCTCGGCGCCGTCGCACTGCTCGCCCTCCGCGGGAGCGCCGTGACCGCCGGCCCCGCCGAAGCCCTCGCGGAGGGCGGCGATCCCGACGGGGCCGGCCGGCTCGGCGGCAGCGCCGACGACACCCGGGCCCCCGGCAGCGCGAGTCCCTAGGCACCCGCTCCCGACCCCTCTGTCCGACCCACCTCCCGACCCGCACCCCCGACCCGCCCCGCTGTCTCACCTCCACCCGCCGCCTCCGTCTCACCGCTGACCCACCTCCTTTCCCCTTCCCCGGGCCGTCCGGCCCGCCCTCCGTCATGCCAGGAGCAGACCCATGTCCGTCGAACCGTCCGGTCCGGCGACCGGCTTCTGCTCACCGCCTTCGGAGGCGGCCTCACCTGGGGTTCCTGCCTCCTGACCTGGCCCGCGCTCCACCGACAAGAACGGACGACGCCATGAGCACCACCTACGAGCAGCTCGTCGACATCCTCACGGGACTCCACGACGCCCCCGCCGACCGCATCCGCCCCGGGGCGACCCTCGGCGAACTGGGCGTCGACTCACTGACCACGGTCGAGATCAGCATCCGCATCGAGCGCGACCTCGGCGTGACGGTCGGCGAGGACGAACTCGGACCCGAGCTCACCCTCGGCGACATCGCCGGACTCGTGGACGCCCGCCAGACGGCCGCCTGAACCCCGATCGTCTGAATCCACGACCACCTGAGCCCACGACCACCTGAGCCCACGGCGGCCCGAACCCACGTCCGCCCGAACCCATGGAAGGAAGCACCGGTATGCAGATCGAGGAACAGCCCGGCGACGCGATCGGCGCCACGGTCGAGGGCTTCGACCACACCACCGCCTCGGACACCGACATCGAGG
This sequence comes from Streptomyces sp. NPDC060002, assembly GCF_042737245.1. Taxonomy (NCBI): domain Bacteria; kingdom Bacillati; phylum Actinomycetota; class Actinomycetes; order Kitasatosporales; family Streptomycetaceae; genus Streptomyces; species Streptomyces sp. NPDC060002. The sequence continues at coordinate 105,939 of NZ_JBHWUW010000024.1, read as the reverse complement.
CGCTCAAGAGCACCGTCTACACCAGGAAGATCGTCGTCCTGAAGGGGCAGGACCTCTCCCCGCGGGAGTTCCTCGCGCTCGGCAGGCGGCTGGGCCGCCCCGAGACCTACTACGAGCCGATGTACAGGCACCCGGAGGTCCCGGAGATATTCGTCTCCTCCAACGTGCCGGAGAACGGCAGGCAGATCGGCGTGCCGAAGACCGGCAAGTTCTGGCACGCCGACTACCAGTTCATGCCGGACCCCTTCGGCCTCACCCTGATCCACCCCCAGGTCGTGCCGGAGAAGAACCGCGGGACGTACTTCATCGACATGGGACGGGCCTACGAGGCACTGCCCGAAGAGCTGAGGAAGGAGATCGCCGGAACGTACTGCACCCACTCGGTGCGCAAGTACTTCAAGATCCGGCCGCACGACGTCTACCGTCCGCTCTCCGAGATCATCGACGAGGTCGAGCGCAAGACCCCTGCCGTCGTCCAGCCGACGACCTTCACCCACCCGATGACCGGCGAGACGGTTCTCTACGTCAGCGAGGGCTTCACCGTCGGCATCCAGGACGGGGACGGCAACCCGCTCGACGAGGAGCTGCTCAAGCGGCTGTTCGAGGCGACCGGCCAGCTCGACGAGACCTTCGCGCACGACGGCATCCACCTCCAGGGCTTCGAGCGGGGCGACCTCCTGATCTGGGACAACCGCAGCCTCGTCCACCGCGCCCGGCACACGAGCACGCCGGAGCCCACCGTCTCCTACCGGGTCACCGTGCACGACGAACGCCGGCTGCACGACGGGATCAAGGCGGTATGACGGACGAAGCCCTGCTGGCGCAAGTGCTGACGCCGTACAAGGACCACTGCAGGTACCTGCGCTCGGCCGTCGTGACGGAGATCGACGGGCGCGCCACGGCCCGCTGCGAGTTCGCGATCCCCGAGTCCTGCTACATCGACGACACCGGCCATCTGAATTCCGTCGAGGTGAACATCTGCTTCAACCAGATGATGTATTTCCTCGTCGCCAAGTGCGTGCAGGAAGGACTGGGAGCGGGATTCGAGTCCTGGACGCTGGACGACTTCTTCGAGCGCCAGCTCCCGGACATTCTCATCGCCCGGTTCGCCGCCAATTTCCGGCGCCCGATCGATTCCCGGGCGTTCTCGGGGGAGATGGAATTCCGTTCCGTCACCCGGCGCGTCCCGGCGGCCGGTCTCCCGTTCCTCCACGCCGAGACCGCCTACCGCTACCGGGACGCCGGCTCGGGCCGGTGCGACGGCGTGGCGACCCTGGCCTTCGTCAACCTCCCCTGACCCGAGGCGAGAGAAGAATCCATGACCACCGACAGGCTCCACCACCCGGAACTCCGAACGCTCGTCCAGACCACGGGCTTCCACGCCCGGCACCGGCCCACCACCCCCGCGATCCTCTGCGAGGGGCGCACGCTGACATACGGGCAGCTGCACCGCGAGAGCGACCGCGTCGCCCACGCCCTCCGGGCCGCCGGACTCACCCCGGGCGACCGGGTCGCCTACCTCGGCAAGGAGTCCGAGCACTACTACGAGATCCTCTTCGGCTGTGCCAAGAGCGGCACGGTGCTCGTCCCCGTCAACTGGCGGCTCACCGCGCCCGAGGTCGGCCACATCCTCCAGGACTCCGGCACCCGACTCCTTTTCCTGGAGGACGAGTTCGCCCCGATCGTCGACAAGATGCCGACCGCGCCCCCCGAGTCGGTCGTCGCGCTCGGCGAGCGCTTCGCCGCCTGGAAGGCGCCCCACCCCGACACCGGACTGCCGGACATCGCCACCCCGGACACCCCGGTGGCCCAGCTCTACACCAGCGGCACGACCGGACTGCCCAAGGGTGTGGTCCTCGCCCACCGCAGCTTCTTCGCGATCCGTGACGCCCTGGCGAGCGAGGGGCTGGACTGGATCGACTGGCGCGCCGGGGACATCGCGCTGATCGGCATCCCCGGGTTCCACGTCGGCGGTCTGTGGTGGGCCGCACAGAACCTCAACGCCGGAACCACCGTCGTCGCGATGCGCGCCTTCGCCGCACGCCGGGCCGTGGACCTCATCAGGGACCTCGGCGTCACCACCGCCTGCGTCGTCCCGGCCATGCTCCGCATGATGCTGACCGAACCCGGCGTCCGCGCCGAGGACTTCACCACCCTGCGCAAGACGGTCTACGGCGGTTCCCCGATCTCCGAGGCCCTGCTGGAGGAGAGCCTCGCCGTCCTCGACTGCGAGTTCGCCCAGATCTACGGCCTCACCGAGACCGGCAACACCGCCGTCTGCCTGCCCCCGGCCGCCCATGTCCCGGGCGGCCCGCTCATGCAGGCGGCGGGACGCCCGTACCCCGGCGTGCGCGGCAAGGTGATCGACGGGGAGGGCCGGGAGCTTCCGCCGGGCGCGGTGGGGGAGGTCTGTCTGGCCACGCCCGCCCACATGGTCGAGTACTGGGAACTGCCCGAGAAGACCGCCGAGACCCTCGTGGACGGCTGGATCCACACCGGGGACGCAGGCTTCATCGACGAGGACGGCTACCTCTTCATCCGCGACCGCATCAAGGACGCGATCCTCGTCGCGGGCGAGAACGTCTATCCGGCCGAGATCGAGAACGCGCTCGAAGCCCATCCCGGCGTCGCCGAGGCCGTCGTCGTCGGCGCCCCCGACGAGCGCTGGGGCGAGTACGTGCACGCCTTCGTCGTCCCGGCCCCCGTCCCCGCCGGGCCGCCCAGCCCCCGGGACCTGCACACCTTCCTCGTCCCACGGCTCGCGGGCTTCAAGCTGCCCGCCCGCTACGAGTTCATCGACGTCGTACCGCGCAATCCCAGCGGAAAGATCCTGCGCCGTGAACTGCGCGACCGCTTCTGGCGCGACGCCGCACGCAAGGTCAACTAGCGCCCCATCAGGCCGGACCGAGAGAGAAACGACATGCCTGCTCCCCTCACCCTGGACGGCTTCCGCGCGGACCTGGCGGAGTACCTGTACCAGCGGCCCGACGAAGTCGACCTCGACGAGCACCCCCTCCAGGCGGGCCTGGACTCCCTGCGGATCGTCACCCTCCTCGAACGGTGGCGGGCGGCCGGCGTGGACGTCACCTTCGCCGACCTCGCCGAATGCACCTCGTTCGCCCAGTGGTGGCAGCTGCTCTCGACGCGCCGGGGAGGGACGACGTGACCGTGCGCCGTCCGCTGCCGCCCGCTCAGGAAGGCGTGTGGACCGGACAGCGGCTCGACCCGGACAGCCCCGCGTACAACACGGCCGAGTACGTGCACATCCACGGCCCGGTGGACGCGGCCCTCTTCGACGAGGCCCTGCACCTCGTGGTCGCGGAGACGGAGGCCCTGCACGTCGTCTACGGGGTCGACGAACAGGGCCGCCCCTGGGAGACGGACGCCCCGCCCGCCGACTGGCGCCTGCACACGGCCGACCTCACCGCCGAACCCGACCCGCACACGACGGCTCTGGCCTGGATGGACGAGGATGTGGCCCGCCCCGTCGACCTCGCCCGCGGCCCCGTCTTCGGCCACGCGCTGCTGCGGATCGGGCGGGAGGAACACCTCTGGTTCCACCGCGTCCACCACATCGCCCTCGACGGCTTCGGTCTGTCGCTGGTGGCCCGCCGGGTCGCCGAGGTGTACACCGCCCTGGTCGCGGGGGAGCCGGTGCAGGGCAGCGGTTTCGGCACCCTGGCCTCGGTGCGGGACGAGGAGTGTGCCTACCGCGAGTCGCCCCGCTTCGCCGAGGACCGCGCCCACTGGACGGACCGGTTCGCGGACCGGCCGCCCGTGGTGACCCAGGCCGGCCGCGCGGCGCTGCCCGGGCGCACCTTCCGCCGGCGGGTCGCCGACCTCGACGCGGCGCGGACGGAGGCGCTGCGTGCCGTCGCCCGCGACCTGCGGGTCACCTGGTCCGAGCTGCTGCTGGCGGTCACGGTGGCCCGGCTGCACCACACGACCGGCGCCCCGGAGATCGTTCTCGGCCTGCCGGTGATGGGCCGCCTCGGCTCCGTCTCCCTCCGCGTCCCCTGCATGGTCCGCAACATCCTGCCGCTGCGGGTGACGGTCACCGCCTCGGACAGTCTGCGCGACCTCGCCGCCCGGATCTCCCGCGAACTGCGGGCCGGACTGCCGCACCAGCGCTACCGGTACGAACAACTGCGGCGCGACCTCAGACTCCTCGGCGGACAACGGCGGCTGTCCGGCCCGGGCGTCAACATCATGCCCTTCGCCTACGACCTGCGGTTCGCCGGACACCGCAGCACGGTCCACAACGTCTCCGCCGGCCCCGTCGACGACCTGTCCGTCAACGTCTACGACCGCTCCGAGGGCGCTGGCCTGCGCATCGCCGTGGACGCCCACCCGGACCTCTACGACGAGGCGGACGTCACCGCGTTCCAGGAGGGGCTGCTCGCCCTGCTCGCGGCGGCCGTCGCCGCTCCCGACCGGGCGCTGGGCGAGCTGGGGGCCCGCAGGGCCGTCCCGGTACTGGACGGGGGACCGCTGCCCGGCCCGGCACGTCCGGTGCTCGGCCTGATCGCCGAGCATGCCGCCCGGAGCGGCCAAACGGTCGCCGTCGAGCACGACGGCCGCAGCGTGACGTACGCGGAACTCCTCGGCTCCGCGCGCGACCTCGCCCGCCGGCTGGCCGTCCGGGGGGTGGGCCCCGGGGACCTCGTGGCACTCACCCTGCCACGCGGCATCGACGCCGTCACCGCCGTCCTCGGCGTTCTGCTCAGCGGGGCCGCCTACTGCCCGTTCGACCCGACCGCGCCACGGGCGCGCGGCGAGGGGTTGCTGGAGGAGGTCCGGCCCACGCTGGTCCTGACGGCCGACGCCTACGCCACCTTGCCGGCCGACGACCGGCCGGACCCCGGCACGGCTCCACCGACCGCCCCGACGGCCCCGACCGCATCTACGCCCGACGACCTCGCCTACGTGCTGCACACCTCCGGCTCCACCGGCCGCCCGAAGGGTGTCGAGATCGGCCACCGGGCCCTCGCCCACTTCGTCGCCGGCGCCTCGCACCGCTACGGACCGCGACGCGGCGACCGGGTGCTCGGGTTCGCGCCCCTGCACTTCGACACCAGCGTCGAGGAAATCTTCCTCACCCTGTGCGCGGGCGCCACGCTCGTGGTCCGCACCGACGACATGACCGACTCGGTCCCCGCCTTCCTGGACGCCTGCGCCCGGCTGCGGATCAGCTTCCTCGACCTGCCCACCGCCTACTGGCACGAGGTGGCCCACGCCGTCTCGACCGGAGCCGCCGCCCTCCCCACCGAGGTGCGGACCGTCGTCATCGGCGGCGAGGCCGCCCTGCCCGAGCGGGTCGACCGCTGGCGCAAGGCCGTCGGCACGTCCGTGCGGCTGCTGAACACCTACGGCCCGACCGAGGCCACCGTGGTCGCCACCGTCGCCGACCTCCACGATCCCGGCCTCGCACCGGGTGACGTGCCCATCGGGCTTCCGCTGCCCGGCACCGGCGCGGCGGTCGTCGACGGCGAACTCCATCTCCTGGGCGGCAACCTGGCCCTCGGCTACCGGGGGGACCGGCCCCCGGACGCCGCCCGCTTCGCCCCTCTCGACGCCCTGCCCGGAGCCCCCCGCGCCTATCGCACCGGCGACCTGGTCCGCATCGGCGACGACGGGCAACTGCGCCATCTGGGCCGCTCGGACACCGAGTTCAAGATCAGCGGACACCGGGTGCACCCCGCCGAGGTGGAGAGCGCCCTCCTGGGCCATCCGGGAGTGCGCGACGCCGTCGTCGTAGGGCAGGTGCTTCGGGGCGGGGCGCGACGCCTGGTGGCGTACGTCGTCCCGGACGGGCCCGCCCCGGCGGTGGCCACGGTCAGGGAGCACCTGCGCGCCGCGCTGCCCGCTGCGATGATCCCGTCGACGGTCGAGTTCCTGGACCACCTGCCCCGGACGGGCTCGGGGAAGATCGACCGCACCGCGCTCGCGGCGGAACTCCCCGTCACCCCGAGCGCCGTCTCCGGCACGCTGGAGCACACCGTCGCCGCCGCCTGGCAGGAGGTGCTCGGGGCGGCGACCCTGTCCGCGCAGGACGACGTGTTCGAGCGGGGAGCCCAGTCCCTCCAGGCCATCCAGGTCGCCAACCGCCTCGGCGTCGCACTCGCCCGGGAGGTGAAGGTCGCCTGGCTCTTCCAGCATCCGACCGCCGCCGAACTGGCCGGCTTCCTGGAGCAGCGGGCGCGGCCGGTGACGGTCGGCCTGCCGGAGACCCTGCTCGCCGACGCCGTCCTCGACCCCGGCGTCCGACCCGGCGACGGTCCCCGGGCGGGCGGCACACCGGATCGGATCCTGCTCACCGGCGCCACCGGTTTCGTCGGCGTCCACCTGCTGGCGGAGCTCCTGACGAGCACCGGCGCCGAGATCGTCTGTACCGTCCGCGCCCCGAGCCTCGCGGCGGCCACGGAGCGTGTCCAACAGGCCCTCGACACCCATCGGATCGGCCTCACGGACGCGGCACGCGACCGGGTCACGGCGATCCCCGCGGACCTCGCCCGCCCCCGACTCGGCCTGGACGAAGGAGAGTTCGCCGAACTCGCCCGTACCTGCGACGCGATCCTCCACAACGCGGCGAACGTCAGCATCCTGCGCGAGTACGCCACCCTCCGCGCCGCCAACACCGACTCGGCGCGGGAGCTTCTGCGCCTGGCGGCCCCGCGCTCGGTCCCCCTGCACTTCGTGTCGACGCTCTCCGTCGCCCCGCCGCTCGCCCTCGCCGCCGAGGTACCCGAGGAGTTCCTCCCACCCCACCCCGGGCTGCGCAACGGCTACCAGCAGTCGAAGTGGGCGGCCGAGCAACTGCTGCGCCAGGCCGCCGAGCGGGGTCTGCCGGTCACCGTGCACCGGCTCGGCCGGATCGTCGGCCCGGCCGCCACCGGCCATGTGAACGAACGGGACTTCCTCTGGAGTGTGCTGCGGGCCGGGATCCCCGCCGGCATCGTCCCCGATCTGTTCGGGGAGGAGATCTGGACACCGGTCGACCACACCGCGACGGCGCTCGTCCGTCTCTGCCTCGGCCCCGCCGGTGCGGCGACCGTCTTCAACCATGCCGCCACGGCCCCGGTGCGGCTGAGTGACGTCTACGACTGGCTGGAGGAGTACGGCTACCCGCTGCGGCGCCTGACCCTGGACCGGTGGCGTGCCGAGGTGCCGAGGTCCTCCGGTGCCGCCGCGACCACGCTCGCCTTCTTCGACGCCCGGGACGCGGACCCGGGCGATGCCACCGGCTCCGACCTGCGCCTGGGACGGATCCACGCCGACAACGTCGTGAACGCACTGCGCACCGGCGGCATCACCTGCCCGCCCGTCGACAGGGACCTCGTCCACCGCTACCTCGACCACTGCGTCAGCACGGGCAAGCTGCCCGCTCCCACCGGACGGCGGAGCCGTCCGGCAACTCCCGCGAAGTAGTGGGGCATTGCCGGGAACTCACGGGCACCGCCCCCCGACTACTGCAACAGAACCCGTCGTGTCCCGAGCCCCACGCTGCAAGGAGCCCGCATGTCGAAGAAACGGCCGGTCGCCGTCGCCCTGGCCGGCGCCCTCTGTCTGGTCACCACGGCGTGCGGCGCCGGCTCCGCGACCGACACGGCCGACGGCGGCGACAAGGCGTCCGCGGCCGCCGCGAAGACCGGCTACCCGGTGACGCTCGAGAACTGCGGGGCCACCGAGAAGTTCGGCGAGGCGCCGAGCCGGGTCGTCGTCATGAACGGAGCCTCGGTCGCCGAGGTCTCCACGCTCCTCTCCCTCGGCCTCGAAGACAAGATCGTGGCCAACCAGCAGACCTACGGAATGTCCGAGGTCGCGGGACGCGCAGCCGCCATCAAGGCGCTGCCCACCGGTGACGTCAAGCTCAACGACGCCTACGACATCCCGCGCGAGGCGATGATCGGACTGCGCCCGGACCTGGTGCTGTCCACGACCTCGTACGGCTTCGACGAGAAGAACGGCTTCGCCACCCGGGAGCAGTTGACGCAGGTCGGCGCCAACACGTATGTCTCACCTCAGGGTTGCGACCAGGACACCACGAAGATGACCATCGCCGACAGCTACACGCTGCTGCGCGACCTGGGCAAGGTCTTCGGCGTCGGCGACCGGGCCGAGAAGATCGTCGCCGCGTCGCAGAAGCGCATCGCCGACGTCGCCGCGAAGGTGAAGGGCGAGCAGCGGCCCAAGGTCATGGTGCTGTTCTCCAACATGGCCATGGGCGGCAACGACTTCAGCTCGGTCGTCGCCAAGGGCATCTACAACGACATCCTGGCCAAGGCCGGCGGCTCCAACGCCTTCGAGTCGGCCTCCGAGACCTCCTTCGCCGACCTGAGCAAGGAGAAGGTGGCCGCCACCGACGTCGACGCCCTCGTCGTCATCGGCTACAACGACCCCGACCCGGCGGCCTACGCCGAGAAACTGCTGAAGGAGTTCCCCCAGTGGCCCGCCGCGAAGAACAACACGTACGTGGCCCTGTCGGACTCGATGTACCTCGGCCCGAGCAACGACCTGGCGGTCGCGAAGATCGCCGGGATGCTGCACCCCGACAAGGTCTGAACGGACCGAGGCTGTCTCTCGCCGTCGGCGCCCTGCTGGTGGTGCTCGCTGCCGTCATGGTGGCGGCGGTGAGCATCGGCGCGGTCAACATCCCGGTCGGCGACGTGTGGGGGATCCTCCTGCACCACCTCACCGGGCAGGGAACCACCGCCGACCCGGCCCTGGACCAGATCGTGTGGACCTTCCGGGCCCCCCGGGTCGCCCTGGCCGCCCTGGTCGGCGCGGGCCTGGCCGTCGCCGGGGCGGTGCTCCAGACCCTGGTCTCCAACCCGCTCGCCGACCCCGTCGTCCTCGGCTTCTCCTACGGCGCTTCGCTCGGCGCCGTGCTGGTCATCACCCTCGGCGGGGCGGCGCTCGGCGGACTGGGCGGACTCGGGGTGTCGGGCGCGGCGTTCGTCGGCGCGCTGGCGGCCGGCGCCCTGGTGTTCGCCCTGGGACAGCGACAGGGGCGGCTCGCCCCCACCCGGCTGGTGCTGGCGGGGGTCGCGGTCGGCTACGTCCTGCTGTCCGTGACCAGCTTCGTCCAACTGCTCGCGACGCCCACCGAACTGCGCACGGTCATGTTCTGGATGCTCGGCAGCGTCGCCGGCGCCCAGTGGAGCCAACTGCCGACCGTCACGGTGGTGGTCCTGACGAGCACGGCCCTGCTGACCCTGTTCGGACGGCGGCTCAACGCCCTGCTCGCGGGCGACGAGCCGGCCACCGCGCTCGGCGTGGACGTCAACCGGCTGCGCGCCGTCCTGCTGGTCATCAGCGCGCTCCTGACCGGCACCGTCATCGCCGTCGCGGGCGGCGTCGGCTTCGTCGGTCTGATGATCCCCCACCTGGTCCGCCTCACCGTCGGAGCCGACCACCGCCGGCTGCTGCCGCTGAGCGCGCTGCTGGGCGCCGTCTACCTGGTCGTGGTGGACCTGCTCTCCCGCACCGTCAACCGCCCCAACGAACTGCCGCTGGGCATCCTCACCGCCCTGCTCGGGGCTCCCTTCTTCCTGTGGCTGCTGCGCCGCAACAAGGGCCTGGACACCGTATGAGACTGACCGTGGACCAGCTCCACATCACCCTGGACCGCAAGGCGATCCTCCGCGAGGTGAACCTGGAGGCGGCGGGGGGTGACATCGTCGGACTCGTGGGTCCCAACGGCAGCGGCAAGTCCACCCTGCTGCGCACCGTCTACCGCTCGCTGCGCCCGGCCGACGGAGTGGTGCGGGTGGGCGGCGACGACGTGTGGGAACTGTCGGCCCGCGCCGCGGCCCGTCGCACGGCGGCCGTCCTCCAGGACGCCGGCACCACCACCGGCCTGACCGTGACCGAGATCGTCGCGCTCGGCCGCACGCCCCATCACGGTCTGCTGGGCCGTGACGGCGCCGAGGACCGCGAGGCGGTGGCCGAAGCGGTCGCCCGCTGCGGAGTCACCCCCTTCGCGCACCGGGACTACGCCACCCTGTCCGGCGGCGAACGCCAACGCGTCCTGCTGGCCCGGGCCCTCGCCCAGCGCCCTCGGCTGCTGGTCCTGGACGAACTCACCAACCATCTCGACATCCGTGCCCGGTTCGAACTGCTCCACCTCATCCGCGGCACCGGCGTCACCACCCTCGCCGTCCTGCACGACCTCGACCTGGCCGCCCGCCTCTGCGACCACCTCGTGGTGCTGCACGAGGGCGCGGTGGTGGCGGCCGGCCCCGTCCTGGAGGTCCTGACCCCGGACCTCCTGCGTGACGTGTTCGGCGTACGGGGCGACACGGAACGGCATGCCGACGGCGTCGTCCGCATCACCTACGCGGCCGAGCCGCTCGCCCTGGACCGGGAGGCCGAGCCCGCCGAGCGGTGACACGCGTCCGGGCCCCGACCGCAGGTGTACGAATGGGTCTCGATCCGGGCCGCGGCTTGGGCCGCGGGAGCGGGGTGGCAATCATGGGGGCCACGCACCGGCCCGTCCGTCTCCGTACCCACGAGTGGTTCACGGTCGACGACTCGACCCTGAACGTCGCGCTCGTGTACCCGATGCAGGGGCCCGCCGGGGTGTTCGGACCACCTGCGAGACCTGCGCCCGGCTGGCCGCGGAGGGGATCGGCAAGACGGGCGGAGTGCTCGGCAAGGAGCTGCGGCTCATCGAGGTCGACGGGGGCGCCGAGCCGCAGCAGGTCGCGAAGGAGGTGGAGGCGCTGGTGGCCACCGGGCCGTTGGACGATCCCGTGAACCAGCGGATGGTGTGCTTCGTCATCGCGGCCTGCTGCTGATGGCGGGCGCCCACCGGCTGTTCGTCAGCCGGGACGGCGAACTCCTGGTCGCCGTACGCGACTCCGAGGAGCGGGTCCGCTTCCTCGGCCACAACCCGGGCAACGTCGAACTCGTCGCGTACGTCGTCGCCGCCGGCATGGCGAACCAGGCCGGGGCCCTCTTCGTCCCGGCGGTGGGGATCATCTCGCCGGCGCTGATCGGGATCGTGCCGTCCATCGGGTTCGTCATCGGCGCCGCGGTCGGCGGCCGGGCCTCACTGGTGGGCGCGGTGCTCGGAGCGACGCCGTCGTCCGGGCGCGTGCCCACAGGATCACGAGGGTGAGTGTCGCGCACCTGTCGTCGAAGGTGTGTGCGAGGCCGGCTCCGTAGGGCCGTGCCTCAAGGCCGCTATCATCTTGTAAAGATAAAATGTGAGGTTTGCCCGATGAGGCTGCCCTCCCGACGAGCTGCCGTCCCGCCGGAGTGATCAATGTCCCGCAAGCGCCCCACGGACGACGGCGACGAGCTGCTGGCCAGACTCGGTTCGCTGACCGCCCAGGCGCGCGAGCGCGCGGAGCTGCAACGCTCCCGCGTGGAGCTGGCCCTCGCCCTCCAGCGCGGCATGCTGCCCAGGGACCTGCCCGCGGCGCCCGGCTTCCGGCTGGCCGTGAAGTACGCGCCCGCCTGCCACGGCCTCAACGTGGGCGGCGACTGGTACGACGCCTTCGCGATGCCGGACGGGCGCATCGGCCTCTCCATCGGCGACGTCCAGGGCCACAACATAGAGGCGACCGCGTTCATGGGCCAGGTGCGGGTCGGTCTGCGGGCCCTCGCCTCCGTCACCAGCGAGCCCGGCGAACTCCTCGCCCGGACCAACGACCTGCTCCTCTCCCTCGGCAGCGACCTCTTCGCCACCTGCACCTTCATGCGGCTGGACCCCGCCACCGGGGTTCTGGAGAGCGCCAGGGCCGGGCACATCCCGTGCGTGTGGGCCACGGCGGACGGCAAGTCCGGCGTCGCCGAGGACGAGGGCGGACCGCCCCTGGGCGTCCAGGAGGGCATCGACTACCCGGTCACCCGCTACCGGCTCACCAAGGGCGGAGTGTTCGTCCTGCTCACGGACGGCGTGGTGGAGGGGCCGACGCTGAGCGTCGAGGAGGGCCTCGACCAGGTCGTACGGCTCGCCGGTATCGCCGCCGTCGCGGGCATGACAGCGGGCTCCCTCGCCGCGGCGGTGATCCAGGGCGCCGAGCGCGTGGGACACGAGGACGACGCGGCCGTGCTGGTGGTGGGACACGACGGGCTGACGGCGCCGGACGTCCCCCTGGTTCAGCCATAGGGCCGGACAGCGCGCGTCTCGCCTCGCCGACGGGGCCGCCCAGGTGTCTGATGGCTGCTGTGGTGGGTACCCCGGATCTGCGTCGACCAGCCGTCTTCGCCGTGCGGACGCTGGCGGTCGCCCTGGGCTACTACGCGGCCGGGCGGCTGGGGCTCGTGCGCGAGCTCGTCGTCGAGGGCGCGGTGTTCACCCCCATCTGGCCGCCGACGGGCGTGGCGGTGGCCTGTCTGCTGATCCTCGGGATCCGCGCCTGGCCGGGCATCGCGCTCGGCGCCCTCCTCGTCATCATGTCCCTGACCTCGTTACGGCCCGTGGTGATCGGCAACCTGATCGGCAACACCGCCGCCCCCGTCTGCGCGTACCTCATGCTCCGCAAGGTGGGCTTCCGCAACGACCTCGCCCGCTTACGGGACGGCCTGGCGCTGGTCTTCCTGGGCGCCCTCACCGCCATGCTGCTGAGCTCGACCGTCGGCGTCGGGCTCCTCGTCCTCACCGACAAGCTCGCCGCCCACAGCTTCTGGCCCGTCTGGCTGGCCTGGTGGGTCGGCGACGCGATGGGTGTTCTGATCGTCACTCCGGTCCTGCTCGTGCTGTACACGATCACCCGGCCCCTGCGGCTGTCCCGCTGGAAAGAGGCCGTGGGACTCGCCCTCATCTCCTGCGCCCTCGTCCCCCTGGCCACCCACAGCCGCGTCAGCCTGCTCTTTCTCGTCTATCCCCTGCTGATCTGGGCGGCCCTGCGCTTCCAGCTCGCCGGCAGCATGCTGTGTGCCCTCTTCACCTCGGTCATGGCCACCGTCGCCGCGACGGACAGCGTCGGACCCTTCGAGCGGCTGAGCCGCGTCGAAGTGATGGTCAAGCTCCAGGCCTTCAACGGCACGATGGCCCTGACCGCCCTGCTGCTCTCCGCGGTGATCACCGAACAGCACAACACCAGACGCTCCGTGGAACTCGCCTGCCAGGAACTGGTCGAGGTCCTGGAACACCTCACCGCGGGCGACGCCCCACCCGGCCGACCGCCGAAGGACATCCAGGACACGAAGAGCCCGAAGAGCCCGAAGAGCCCGGAGGACACGGAGGACACGGAGAACACGAACAGCTGACGGCGCCGGCGCGTGCACCGCCGCCGGGGCCTGGCCAACGCCGGCTGACGTGATTGTCAGTGCCTGCGCCTACGGTTCGGGGAGTGGGATTCGCCGGAACGGCCGCGGGTCCACCCTGGGGAGGGTTTTGTCATGGCTACCGGGTCCAGCACCGTGTCGACGACGTATCTGGAGCTGTCGCAGGACGACGGCGCCGCGCACAAGTTCTACGAAGTGGCTGTCGACGGCGTGGTGGTGACGGTGCGGTACGGGCGGATCGGCGCCTCCGGGCAGCTGCAGACGACGACGTTCCCCACCACCGAGAAGGCCCGGGCCGCCGCCGCGCGGAAGGTCGGGGAGAAGGTCCGCAAGGGGTACGCCCCGGCCGTCGCCGGGCAGCGTCCCCCACGTTCGGTGACCCGCCGTCAGGTGGCCTCGGCGCCGTCCACCGCGCGCGCCGTGGCCCCGGTGCTCTGGCGGTTCCGTACCGGTTCCTCGGCGTTCGGCATCCACGTGGACGACGACCGCTGCTGGGTCGGCAACCAGTCCGGCGACGTCTACACCCTGGACCACGAGGGTGGCGTCCTGGCCCGCTTCAGCCTGCCGGACGGCGTGAAGTGCCTGGTCGCCGACGACTTCTGGATCTACGCGGGCTGCGACGACGGCAAGGTCTACGACCTGTCCTCGAAGCTGCCGTTCGCGGCGTACGACATCGCGGCGGACGTCGACATCTTCTGGCTGGACATCCACGAGGGCCTGCTGAACGTCTCGGACCGCGACGGCCGGCTCACCGTCATCGACCACGAGGACGAGCACCAGTGGGCCCGCCGCAGCCAGGGCGAGCACGCCTGGATGGTCCGTGCGGACGACCGGGCCGTCTACCACGGTCACCACCGGGGCGTCACCGCCTACGCGCCCGACGGCGGCGGCGAACTCTGGCACACCCCCACCCGCGGCGGCGTCCTGTTCGGCTGGCAGGAGGAGGACGCCGTGTACGCGGGGACCGCGCACAAGGTGGTGCAGCGGCTGTCGAAGGCGACCGGCGCGGTCGAGGCCACCTACGGCTGCGACAGCGCCGTGTACTCGTGCGCCACCTCGCCCAACGGGCGCTTCGTGTTCGCCGGTGACTCGTCGTCGTCCGTCTACTGCTTCGACCGGGACGGCACCCGCCTGTGGAAGCTCGGCACCGGCGGCGGCTCGGCCCTGTCCATGCAGTACCGCGGCGAACGGCTGTATCTGGTCACCACCGACGGCTCGCTGGTGTGCGTGGACGCGAGCGAGACGGCCGTCACCGCCGCCCAGCAGGGCACGGTGCCGGTGGCGCGGGACGTCAAGCTCGCCGAGGCCCTGCCGACGTATGTCCCCGCCACGGCCGCGGCCACGGTGGCCACCGTGGCCCACGCGCCCTCCGGCACGGTCGTCGTCGAGTGCGTCCAGGAATCCGGCCGGGTCCGGGTCCACGTGGTGTCCGACGGCTACGACACGTCCTGGAACGTCCAGTTCCCGCGCGAGATACGAGAGCCCGGCGCACGGTACGTGGTGGACGCCCTGCACACAGCGGCCGGCGGCTTCTACCGGGTCCGTGGCGACATCCGACGGCTGCTCTGACCGGACGGCTCCCTCCCTGCCCCGCTCATCGGCCGGTCCCGTTCATCGCCCGGCCCCGCCCCGGGCGGCGACCGGCCGCGGGGCCGGGGCGGCCGCACCGGCGGGCCGCCAGCCCAGCTCCGGCGCGATCGAGTGCCGGACATCGTGCAGGATCTGCTCGTAGTCGGCCCGGTGGAACTCGTACGGCAGCTCCAGGCGCAGCTCCGACACGGCCGAGACCACGGGATCGGCCGCCAGCTGCTCCAGGATCTGCTCCGCCGTCCCGACCACGTCCGGCGCGAACAGGGTCCGGTTCCCGCCCTGCGGCGCCAGGGTGCGCGCGTGCCGGGCCGCCGCGTACTCGCGGTACCGGGTCCGGGTGGCGGCGTCGGCGCCGTCGAACGGCACGATCACCCGCCCCAGAGCCACCCGCGCCGGACGAGCGGCTGAGACCGTGCGCCGGTACTCGGAGAGCAGGGTGAGCTGGGCCGCGGTGAAGTCGTCGGTGCCCTCACCGGTGACGATGTTGCCGCTGAGCAGATTCAGGCCGTGTTCCGCGGCCCACCGGATCGAGCGCAGGCTGCCGCCCCCGTACCAGACACGGTCCAACAGGCCCGGGTCGTGCGGCTGCAGCCGCGGCCGTTGGGTGTTGCCCGGCGACTGGATCACGGTGTCCGGGCCCCCGAGGTAGTCCCCGCGAAGGTTGTCGACGACACGGGCGATCCGGCCGTACGACAGGTCGAAGCCGCGCCAGTCCCCGTCGTACACCAGATCGCCGAGCAGCTCGGCGTGCGGCATGCCCGTGCTGAACCCGGCCTGAAGCCGGCCGCGGGACAGCACGTCGGCCAGCGCCAGGTCCTCGGCCAGCCGGAACGGGCTCTCGTACCCGATCGGGATGACCGCGGTCCCCAGCTCGATCCGCTCGGTCCGCTGGCCCGCGGCGGCGAGGAACACCGCGGCCGAACCCACCCCGTGTTCGAGATGGCGTTGCCGGACCCAGGCACCGTCGAAGCCGAGCCGCTCGCCGTACTCGAACAGCTGAAGCGTCTCCTCCAGACCGGTGTAGGGATCGTCGTCGGCGAAGTTGCCCGGGGTGAGAAACGCCAGCGAGGTGATGGAGGGGATGCTCATACGGTGCCAGTCCTCAGGGTCGGGGTCGGCTCATCGGCGCTCGGCGGTCAGGACCCGCCGCGCTCGCGGGGGATCTTCTCCCCGGCCTCGACCGGCACCGGCAGCCGGTTCTCCGCGGGCGGCAGCGGGCAGGTGGCCAGATCGGTGTAGGCGCACGGCAGGTTCGCCGCCCGGTTGAAGTCCAGAACGACCGTGCCGTCGGCGGCGGGTGCGTCCAGCGCGAGGGCGCGGTTGGCCGCGTACGTGCTGACCCCAGAGGTCGCGTCGGTGAACAGCACGAGCAGACTCCCCGGGCCGTGACCGGGGAACGCGGTCAGCGCCAGCGGACGCCCGTTCAGCTCGAACTCGACCCGGCCCGGAGCGTCGTACACGTGCTCCAGTCCCTCGACCGCCGCGCCCACGGTCGTCGGCCGGGGCTCGTCGAACGCCGTGTAACGGCCGGTCACCACCCAGCGGGGGTGCGGGGCGTAGGCAGGCGTGCCGGTGAAGCCGGTGCGCAGCGGTGTGTCCGGGTGCCGCGGGCGGATGATGTCCTGCCCGCCGCGCTTGGCCACCTCGATGACGGCGTCGCCCCACACGGCGTCGACCCCGCCGCGCTCCGGGATCACCCCGAAGCGGTGCTCGCCCCGGACGGCCGTCCCGTCGACGAGCAGTTCCTCGCCTTCGTCGAGGACCACGACGATTCCGTCGGCGTCGGTCGACCACGCTCCCGGCGCGTCCGGGAAGCGTTCCGGCCGATCGCTCAGCCAGTGCAGGCCGGTGATCGCCAGGAAGCCGTGCGGGTCGGCGAGTCGTGCCTCCTGCCGGCGATGCCACTCCTGCCAGTCGTCGACGAAGGCGTCGAGGTCTGCCGATGTGTCGTGAACGGTCACTGGTGCTCCTTCGGTTCGGGCGAGGCGGCCCCGGCCGACGCGTGGCGGCCGCCGGGGATCGCCGCGAGCAGTTCGCGGGTGTAGTCGTGGCGCGGGTGGGTGAACAGGTCCTCGGCGGTGCCCGTCTCGACGATGCGGCCGGACCGCATGACGGCGACCTGGTGCGCGATCTGACGTACGACGGCCAGGTCGTGGGAGATGAACAGGTACGCCACTCCCGTGTCGGCCTGGAGCTCGGCGAGCAGGTCGAGCACCTGGGCCTGGACGGACACGTCGAGCGCCGACACGGGTTCGTCGCACACCACCAGGTCGGGCGAGAGCGCGAGGGCGCGGGCGATGGCGACGCGCTGCCGCTGTCCGCCGGACAGTTCCGCCGGGCGGCGGTCCAGCAGCGAGCCGGGCAGCGCCACCCGGTCGAGCAGCTCCCGGGCCCGGGCGAGCCGGGAGGCGCGGTCGCCGACCCGGAACGCGCGCAGCGGCTCGGTGATCACCTCGCCGATCGAGAACCGGGGATCCAGCGAGGCGTACGGGTTCTGGTAGACGAGCTGGGCCCGCCGGCGCAGCCGCCGGGCTCCCGCCCCGCGTGCGGTCGTCACATCGGCGCCGTCGAACAGGACGCTCCCGGAGGTCGGATCGACCAGCCGCAGCACCAGGCGGGCGGTGGTGGACTTGCCCGAGCCGGATTCGCCGACCAGGGCCAGCGTCCGGCCGCGGTGCAGGGTGAGACTGACGTCGTCGACCGCGCGCAGGGTGCGGGCCGCGCCCGCGGCGGCGGGCAGCCGGAACTCCTTGACCAGGTTGCGCGCCTCCACCAGCGGCGCCCGGTCGGGAGCAGGCGCGGTGACCGGGGCCGTGGCGCGCGGCCGGGCCGTGGTGAGGCTGGGCGCGCTGGCCAGCAACCGCCGGGTGTACGCGTGCTGCGGGTTCCCCAGGACGCCCCGGGTGGGGCCGGCCTCGACGACCCGGCCCTCGGCCATGACCACGATCCGCTGCGCCCGGTCGGCGGCCACGCCGAGATCGTGCGTCACCAGCAGCACGGCGGTGCCGGACTCCTCGGTGAGGTGCTGGAGGTGGTCGAGGATGACGCGCTGCACGGTGACGTCGAGCGCGCTGGTCGGCTCGTCGGCGATGATCAGCCGCGGTTTCGCTGCGATGGCGACCGCGATCAGGGCCCGTTGGCGCATCCCACCCGACAGCTCGTGCGGGTACTGCCGGGCGCGGGTGGCCGCGTCGGGCAGTCCCGCCTGGTCCAGGATCGCGATCGCGGCCGACGGAGCGGAGCGGCGGGTCGCCAGCCCGTGGATGCGCAGCACCTCGGCGACCTGCTCACCGATGCGTTTGACGGGGTTGAGCGACACCGTCGGGTCCTGCGGCACCAGACCGATCTGTGCGCCGCGTACGGTACGCAGTTCGCGCTCCGACAGCGCGGTGAGGTCGTGCCGGCCGAAGCGGACGGTACCGGTGTCGATGCCGCCGTTGGCCGCCAGCAGCCGGGTGATCGCGTGCGCGGTCGTGCTCTTCCCGGAACCCGACTCGCCGACCACCGCGGTGACCTGCCCCGGCCATACGTCGAGGTCCACACCCCGCACCGCGCGCACGGTGCCGCCACGGGTGCGGTACGAGACGGACAGGCCCCGCACCTCCAACAGCGCGGACCCGTCCGCCGGAGCCGCGTCCGCCGGAGCCGCGTCGGCCACGGCCTCGTCCGTCGGGGCCTCGTCCGTCGCGGCCTCGTCGGTGGTGGGCCGACCCCTCGGACTGTGGTCGGTCGCGCTGTGGCCGGGCACGGGCCGGTCGGTCACGGCCTCGTGGGTCACGGCCTCGTGGGTCACGGTCTCTTCCGTCACGGGTACGTCCGTCTCGGGTTCGTTCGTCGTGGGGCCGGTCATCGCTGTCGGGACCATTCGCCGTCCAGCGCCCGTGCGATGCGGTTGGTGGCGAGGCCGGTCGCCGCGATCGCCAGTCCGGGCAGCGCGGTGAGCCACCAGGCGTTGGCCAGGTAGTTGCGCCCGTCGGAGATCAACGTGCCCCACTCCGGCGCCGGTGGGGGCGCCCCGTAGCCGAGGAAGCTGAGCGACGACACGGCGAGGATGGCGGCGCCGAACTCGAGGGTGGCGAGCACGACGACCGGGCCCGCCGCGTTGGGCAGGACGTGCCGGCCCAGCACCGAGTACCAGCGGGCTCCGCAGGAGCGCGACGCCTCGACGAAGACCGCCTGCCGCACCCGCAGCACCTCCGCGCGGGTCACCCGGGCGAAGCCGGCCACGCTGGCGATGCCGACCGCGACGGCCACCTTCACCGTTCCGTAGCCCAGCGCGGTGACCAGGGCCAGCGACAGGAACAGCGACGGGATCGACAGCAGTACGTCGACGAAGCGCATCAGCACGTCCTCGACCCAGCGGCCCACGAACCCGGCGACCAGGCCGATGAGGCCGCCGACCACGAACGCGAACCCCACCGCGATGAGAGTCGCCTTCAGCGACAGCTGCGCACCGTGCACCACCCGGGAGAACACGTCACGTCCCAGTTCGTCGGTGCCGAACCAGTGTCCGCCGCCGGGGCTGCGGAAGTTCTCCGCGGGCACCCCGTGCAGCGGGTCCTGCGAGGTGAACAGCCCTGGCCAGAACGCGGCCAGCACCACCAGCACCACTACCAGGACCGAGGCCAGCAGGCCGGGCCTGCGCAGCAGGAACAGCGGGAACCGTCGTGGTCCGGCTCCGCGCCCGGCACTCGCGGGGCCCGGCTCGGCACCGGGATCGACCGGCCGGGCCAGGCCGGCCAGGGCTTCGACGGGTCCCGCCGCTTCGGCAGCTCCCGCCGTTGCGGCCGTTCCGGCGGCTCCGGCGGTGGCATCGTCGGCAAGTGTCCGGCTCATGCGGGACGCACCTTCCTGCTCGCCGCCACCACGATCCGCGGGTCCAGCAGCGGGTAGACGAGATCGACGATCAGATTGGCCGCCACGAAGATCAGCGCCCCGAACACCACGACCCCCTGGACCAGCGGGATGTCCTGGACCGTGACCGCGGCGGCGGTCACCCGGCCCAGACCGTCGCGGGAGAACACCGTCTCGACGACGACCGAACCGGCGATCAGCTGACCGGCCAGCAGTCCGACGACCGTCAGAGCCGGCAACGAGGCGTTGCGCAGCGCGTGCCGCAGATGAATCCGCAGCCGGCCGGCGCCCTTGGCCCGGGCGGTCTCCACATAGGCCTGGTCCAGCGCCGTGAGCAGGCTCTTGGCCAGCACCTGCGCCACCAGGGCGCCGGTCGGGATCGCCAGCGTCACCGCGGGCAGCACCAGGCCACGCAGCCCGTCGTTGCCGAACGCGGGGAACAGCCTCGTCCGGAAGGAGAACAGCTCGACGAGCACCAGCCCGACCCAGAACGTCGGCACCGACACCCCCAGCGGTGGCAACGACAGCAGCAGCTGCCGCAACCACCGCTGGGTGGTGTGGGTCGCCAGGACCGCCAGGCCACCGCCGAGGACCACCGCGAGCAGCAGCGCAGCCCCGGTCAGCTGGAGGGTCTGCGGCAGCGCGTCGGCCAGCGTCGAGGTCACCGGCCGGCCGGTGGACACCGAGTCGCCGAAGTCGCCGCGCACCGCCCTGCCGAGATGGTCGGCGTACTGCGCGAGAACCGGTTTGTCGAAGCCGTACTCGTGCCGCAGCGCGGCGAGTTGGGCCGGATCGACCTGCCCCGTGTCCGCTCCCGCGCCGGCCATCGCCGAGACGGGGTCACCGGGCAGGTAGTCCAGCACGAGGAAGGACACCGTGTAGGCCGCCCACAGCACCCCGAGGGCCTGCGCGAGACGCTTGACCACGTAGAGACGCATGCCGGCCGCTACCCGATCCAGGTGTCGTGCAGCTGGATCCGGCTGGAGGCCTCGAAGGCGAGGTTGTGCACCTTCTTCGCCACCCCCAGCTGGGTCTGCAGCTCCACCACGGGTACGACATACGCGTTCGAAACAATCAACTGCTGTGCCTGGGTGACGAGTTGCTTGCGCTTCGCCGCATCCGTCGTCGCGGCCTGCTGGGTCAGCGCGGTGTCCAGCGCGGTGGCCGGCAGGTGGTAGAAGTTGGCCAGCTGGGTGGAGTACGAGCTGCGCAGGATGTCAGGGTCGGCCCGGGTCACGTTGCCCCACACCGCGTCGAAGTCACCGGACTGAAGGGTGGGGGAGAACTGGGCGATCTGGAGCTGCTTGAGCACCACCTCGACACCGACGGCCTTGAGCTGCTGCTGGATCAGTTCCAGCGCGGGCTGGTTGGTGGCCGCGTTGGCGAACCACTTGACGGTCAGGCTCAGCTTCTTGCCGCCCTTGACCCGGACGCCGTCGCTGCCCGCCTTCCAGCCGGCCGCGTCCAGGAGGGACTTCGCCTTGGCGGCGTCGAAGGCCAGGTCGGCGCCGAGGTCGGTGTAGTCCGGTGTGGTGTGCGCCAGGATGCTGGTCGCCGGCTCGGTGCCGGTCGGGAACACGGCGTCGACGATCTGCTGCCGGTCGATGGCGAACAGGATGGCCTGACGTACCTTCGCGTCCTTGAAGAGCGGCCGGGAGTTGTTGAGCCCCAGGTTGAACACCACGCCCGGGTTGGCCCGTGCCTGGAGGTTCACCGCACCGCCTTGGAGTGCCGCCTCGTTGGCCCGCCCGACGCTGCCGATCGCGTTGACCTGGCCGGACTGGAGGCTGCCGGTGCGCACGCCCGCCTCGGGCACCACCTTGAACACCAGCTTGTCCAGGTACGCCTCGCCCTGCTTGGTCCACAGCGAGGAACCCCAGGCGTACTCGGCGCGCTTGGCCAGGGTGATCGACTGGTTCTGCACGTAGCCGTCCAGCACGAACGGCCCGGATCCGACCACTCCCTTGCTGCACTTCTCCTGCGGGCTCTTGAGCACGCTCGCCGACGACTCGATGCCCAGCGAATGCGTGGCCGTGGCCTGGAGGAACTGCGCGTTGGGCTGCTTGAACTTCACCCGCACCGTGAGCGGGTCCACGGCGGTGGTGCTCTCCACACCGCTCAGGTATCCCTGGGCGAGCGTGCCCAGGGCGCCGAGCTCCGGCACCGCGTCGAAGTTGTCCTTGACCACCTGCCCGGTCAGCGGTGTCCCGTCGCTGAAGGTGACGCCTGATCTCAGGTGGAACGTGAACGTCGTGGTGTCCGAGCTGACGTCCCAGCTCTTCGCGAGCCACGGCACTGTCTTGCCGGTCTTGGGGTCCTGGTCGGTCAGGGAGTCCACGACCTGACGCAGTGAGTAGATGGTGTCGTTGCTGCCCACCTGCTGCGGATCCACGCAGCCGGCGTCGGAACCCACCGCGAAGGTCAGGGTGCCACCCGACTTCGGGCTGCCGCCCGCGCCGCTCGAGCCGCCGCTGTCGCCCGACGAGCAGGCGCTGAGCAGCAGGCTGCCGGTCACGAGTGCGGCGAGCGCCGCCCACCGGTGGGTACGGGAATCCGGATGCGCTGTCACGGGGAGGTTCTCCTACTCCAAGGTCACCGCGCACATGCCGGAGCGGAACGCGGCCATGGCGATGCGCGGAGGGTGCCGGCCACGCACGGGGCACGGACCGACACTGCTCAGAACTGTTCAGGGGGAGGGGGCGTCGATGACTGTGTCGACGGCCATGTCGATGACGGCGTGACCGCGCCGTGGGCGGGGGTCAGCCTGCGAGGTGGGGCGTGATCAGCCCTGACACAGACAGCTGGCGGAACGCTGCAGGTCGATGTGGCGTCGGCGCGAGAAGTTGGAGAACGGCGCCGCGGTCGCGCTCGAGGCACTCAGGTTGCCGCTGTGCCGCACGCTGGACCTCCACCTCTCAGGCCCCTGAACCGGAGCCACGCGCTTGCAGAGTCGGTGACCCTGCCGGGCTTTCACCTGGAGCACCCCACCGCGGAGGAGGGTTGCCGGTCAGCTAGCCAGGGCTTGACGCTGACACTCAATGCCGGGGTCGATCTTACGGAGCGCTGACATTATCCGTCAATATCGGCAGGAGAGTTGAACACCTCCGCCGCACCCGCCGTGACGGCGGGTGCGGCGGAGTGTGATGAGCGCGGGCCGCCCGTCCGGTGAGGGGGCGCCCGCGTAAGTGGCTACGGCTTGCGGGCGAGGCCGCCGTGCTCGGCGATGACGGCCGGGGCGGGGGCGGTTGCCTCCGGGCGCCAGAGGGGGACCGGGACGACCCCGGGCTCCAGGAGTTCCAGGCCGTCGAAGTACGCCGTGATCTCGTCGACGGAGCGCAGGTTGTACGGGACGGCGCCGCTCTCGTTGTAGGCGTCCTGGGCCGCTTCGAAGACCGGGTCGATGCCCCGCGAACCGTCGTTGACGGAAAGGTAGCTGCCGGACGGCAGGGCCGCCATCAGACCGGTGACGATGGAGCGGGCCTGGTCGTAGTCGGCGACGTGGCCCAGGATGTTGCTGAGGATGAGCGCGGTGGGACGGCTGAAGTCGAGCGTCTCGGCGGCGCTCGCCAGGATGCGCTCAGGCTCCAGCACATTGGCGTCGACATAGGAGGTCGCGCCCTCCGCGGTGGAGTAGAGCAGGGCGCGGGCGTGGGCCAGGACCAGCGGGTCGTTGTCCACGTAGACGATCCGGGTCTCGGGAGCGAGACGCTGGGCGACCTCATGGGTGTTCTCGGCGGTGGGCAGGCCGGTGCCGACGTCCAGGAACTGCCGTATGCCCGCCTCGGAGACCAGGTAGGTGATGTTGCGGCGCAGGAACGCGCGGCTGCTGCGGGCGATGGTGACGATGCCGGGGAACACGGCGGTGTAGGCGTCGCCGGCCTGCTCGTCGACGGGGTAGTTGTCCTTCCCGCCCAGCCAGTAGTTCCAGATGCGGGCCGAGTGCGGTACGGAGGTGTCGATCTTCTGATGTGCCGCTGGTCCGGGCGTGGTCACATGGTCGGTCATGAGGGGCGTCCGTCTTTCAGGCGAGGCGTGGGCAGTTCGAGCCACAACTTACGTCCCAACGACCCCGGTACGTACACCCGTTCACATTTTCGATGGGTTCGAACAGTGCCCTCACGGAAGATTCCCGGTTTACGCCCCCATGCGGGCCGGTGCGTCCGTACCGTCGCGCGAGCCGCCGCAGCTCTCCCGGGCCCCCCACCTCGCCCTGTGCGTACCGGTGGTGTCCGCCGTGCCGGTAGCGTGGCCGCCGTGACGGTGGGTACCCCCGAGACCCGGTTGGTCGTCCTGCGCGGCAACAGCGCCTCGGGCAAGTCGGCGGTGGCGGCCGGTCTGCGCGAGAGGTTCGGCCGGGGCCTGGCCCTGGTCGCGCAGGAGAACCTCCGCCGGATCGTGCTGCGCGAGCACGACCGGCCCGGCGCGGCGAACATCGGGGTGATCGAGGCCGTTGCCCGCCATGCCCTGGACGCGGGCATCCACGGCTCCGGTTCCGTGGCGTTCACCACGACGAACGGCAAGCACTCCCTCGCCGCAGACGTCAACGGCGACTGGGCCGGCGACCGGTGAAGATCATCGAGGTGGAGTTCCGCGGCAGGTAGCCGTCCGCCGGACGCGAGGCGGGCGAGGGCTCTCCGGGATCGGTGACCGTCGAGTCACCGAGCCCCCCGGAAGCCCCGCCCGTGGTCGTCCTCGCCGAAAGCCTGTTGAGATACCGGGCCGAGTTGGTAAGGGTCTGCCGGTATGGAGTTCTTCTGCTATCACCGTGATCGGCCCGCCTCCGCCGCCCTGCGCGACGAACTGCTGGAGAAGCACTGGTCCTACATGGACCGGTACGCGGAGCGGATGATCGCCCGGGGCCCGACCTTCGCCGCCGACGGCGACGCGCCCACCGGCAGCGTGCACATCGTCGACCTGCCGGATGCGGCCGCCGCCCGCGGGTTCGCCTTCGACGAGCCCAACTACCAGGCCGGCGTCTACCGGGACGTGCTGCTGCGCCGGTGGCGCAACATGCTGGGCCGCACCATGTGGGACTTCCCCGGTGGCCGCAGCGGCGGCGACCGGTACCTGGTGCTGGGCCTCGGCCCGGGAACGGACGACGGCCTCACCGTGCCGGCCGACCGGGACGAGCTGATCGCGTACGGGCCGCTGCTGTCCGACGACGGTGTCACCCGGGTGGGTACCGCGGTGCTGCTCAGGGCCCCCGACCCCGACTCGGCGCGCGCCGTCCTGGCCCCGCACCGGTACGCCGACGTCGAAGTCCACGACTGGCAGTTCGGCGGACGGCCGTCATGAACCCGGAGTCGCCCTTCGTCCGGCGCGAGGGAGTTCGCCCTGTTAGCGCCGGGTGAAGCCCGAGGCGGGTGGACGGCACGGCGTCCACCCGCCCTGGAGGCGACTACTCGCCCTTCGGCGCCGCCTGCTGCACCACCTCGAAGGACCACACCGAGGACCCGCTGGCCGCAGGCTTCGGACGGTCGCCGCCGCCCTGGTGGGCCGCCTTCATCGGGCCCTCCATCCACGCCTGGAACGACTCCTCGTCACGCCACCGCGTGTACACCAGGTAGTCGTCAGTCCCCTCGACGGGGCGGAGAAGCTCGAACCACTCGAAGCCGTCCGAGTTCTCGACGGCGTGGGCCCGTGCGGCGAACCGCTTCTCGAGGGTCTCCCGCTGTTCCGCCGGGACGGTCAGTACGTTGATCTTGACTACGCTCATGTTCCCATCCTGCCCTCCCGCGACGCCCGGGCGGCGGACCACCCCCTCCGTGAGGTCCGGCTCCGGCCCCGGCGGCCCCTTCTCTAGAATCTGGTCCAGACCAAACTCTTGACAGGGTTATTACTCACTTCTTAAATCACGTAGTGAACTAAGCCCCCGCCAGGGCTGGTTCGCACCCCCCACCCAATAGGCGCGGTCAGTGGCGAGCCGCCCGGCCGCGCCCACGGATGTCATGGCCATGTCGTGACAGCCGTCATGTGTCATGAAGGGAGAGCCATGGCCTCTCCGCGCCCCCGGCGCCTGCTGTTGTCGTTGGCCTCGCTCCTCGTCTTCGCGTCGCTGTCCACCGGGCCTGCGCTGGGCGTGTCCCCGTCCGCGGCGGAATCCTCCGCCCGCGCCGTCGCGGCGCCCCGGGCGGCCGCCGTCACGTTCGCCGAGGAGTTCGACGGGCCCGCCGGTTCCGCCGTGGACGGCGCCCGATGGCAGACCGAGACAGGTGACAACGTCAACAACCACGAGCGGCAGTACTACACCGCGGGCAACCGCAACGCCGCTCTGGACGGACAGGGCCATCTGATGATCACCGCCCGCCGGGAGAACCCGGGCAACTACCAGTGCTGGTACGGACGGTGTGAATACACATCCGCCCGGCTGAACACGGCCGGCAAGTTCACCACGACCCACGGCCGCGTCGAAGCCCGGATGAAGGTCCCGCGCGGGCAGGGCATGTGGCCCGCGTTCTGGATGCTGGGCAACGACATCGGCCAGGTCGGCTGGCCCGCCTCCGGCGAGATCGACGTCATGGAGAACGTGGGCTTCGAGCCGGCCACCGTCCACGGCACCCTGCACGGTCCGGGATACTCCGGCTCCGCGGGCATCGGGGCCGGGTACACCCTGCCCGGCGGGCAGGCGTTCGCCGACGCCTTCCACACCTTCGCCGTCGACTGGAGCCCGAACGCGATCACCTGGTCCGTCGACGGCACCGTCTACCAGCGGCGCACCCCCGCCGACCTCGGCGGACGGCAGTGGGTCTTCGACAAGCCCTTCTTCCTGATCCTCAATCTCGCGGTCGGCGGCTACTGGCCCGGAGACCCCGACGGCAGCACCGTCTTCCCCCAGCAGCTCCTGGTCGACTACGTCCGCGTGAGCACCGACACCGCCCAGCCGGGCGGCGCCGGCCCCATCACCGGCCTCGGCGGCAAGTGCGTGGACGTGGCCGGGGCCAACAGCGCCAACGGCACGGCCGTGCAGCTGTACGACTGCAACGGCACCGCCGCCCAGCAGTGGACGGTGGGCGCCGACGGCACGATCCGCGCGCTCGGCAAGTGCCTGGACGTCGCCTCGGGCGGCACGGCGGACGGCACCCCCGTCCAACTGTGGGACTGCAACGGCTCCGCGGCCCAGCAGTGGGCCGTCCCCGCCGCCCGGGACATCGTCAACCCGCAGGCGAACAAGTGCCTCGACGCCGCGGGCGGCAGCTCCGCCAACGGCACCCGGCTGCAGATCTGGACCTGTACCGGTGTCTCTCAGCAGAAATGGACGGTGACCCGATGACCAGGCGGTTCCCGCACAGCCGCGCGGCACGCGGCGCGCTGGGCGCGGCGTCCGCAGCCGCCCTGCTCACCGGCCTGACGGGCACACCGGCGAGCGGTGCCGCGGCGGCCGCCGGGCAGATCACCGGGATCGGCGGCCAGTGCGTCGACATCGCGGGCGCCGCCACGGCCAACGGCACGGCCGTGCAGCTGTACGACTGCAACGGCACCGCCGCCCAGCAGTGGACGGTGGGCGCCGACGGCACGATCCGCGCGCTCGGCAAGTGCCTGGACGTGACCTCGGGCGGCACCGCCGACGGAACGCGGACCCAGCTGTGGGACTGGGCAGCGCGGCCCAGCAGTGGAGGTTCACCCCGACCAGCGACGGCTTCGTGCGGATCGACAACCGCAACGACGCCCAGCAGGTCGTGGACGTGAGCGACGTGTCCACCGCCGACAACGCGGCCGTGTACGTGTGGACGTACGGCGGCGGCGCCGACCAGCAGTGGCAGGCCGTCGACGAGGGCGGTGGCGCCTACCACTTCGTCAACCGCAACAGCGGCAAGTGCCTCGACGTCCCGTCCGCCTCGACGGCCGGCAGCGTCCAGCTGGTCCAGTACACCTGCAACGGCACGGCCGCCCAGTGCGCTTCCAGAACATGGTGACGGTCTCGCTCGGCGGCACCGGAACCATCCGGCACGTCATCAACGACCGGGGTGGACCGTCCAACTCCACCACCCACGTGGCCAACCTGGTGAACTACCCGTGAGGTGAACCACCTACGAGCCGTCAGCTGCGGCGTGCTGCCCACGAGGTCGGAGCCACCACCCGCTTGAGCCGGCTGCCGGAGCATGACCGACCTCGCCCGCCCCGGAGAGCCTTTCGGGGCGGGCGAAGTCGGTGGTCGGTACTACTTGGTGAGCGGTGCCAGCTTGGGGTCGTTCGCGTAGGCCTCGGCCGCGTTCTCCTTCGTCACGATGACCGGCGGCAGGAGGTAGGACGGGACGACCTTCACGCCGTTGTCGTACGACTTGGTGTCGTTGATGGTCGGCTTGTCGCCCTTCTGGAGGGCCTTGACCATGTTGACGGTCTCCGCGACGAGCTTGCGGGTGTCCTTGTTGATGGTCGAGTACTGCTCGCCCGCCATGATCGACTTCACCGACTCGACCTCGGAGTCCTGGCCGGTGACGACCGGGACCGCCTTGCCGGCGCCCTTGACCGAGGTGAGGATCGCGCGGGCGAGGGTGTCGTTGGGGGACAGGACGCCGTCGAGGGTCTTCTTGCCGCCGTAGGCCGAGGTCAGCAGCGAGTCCATGCGCTGCTGGGCGTTCTCGGCCTTCCAGCCCTGGGTCGCGGTCTGCTTGATGTCGGTCTGCTTCGAGCCGACAACGATGTCGCCCTTGTCGATCAACGGCTTCAGCACCTCCATCGCGCCGTCGAAGAAGACCTTGGAGTTGTTGTCGTCCGGCGAGCCGGAGAACAGCTCGATCGTCCAGGGGCCCTTCGGCTTCTTCGCCTTCATGCCGTCGATCAGGGCCTGGCCCTGGAGCTGGCCGACCTTGAAGTTGTCGAAGGCGATGTAGTAGTCGACGTCGGGGGTGTTGGTGATGAGCCGGTCGTAGGCGATGACGGTGACGCCCTCGTCCTTGGCCTGCTTCACCTGGGTCGCCAGCTGCGAGGCGTCGGTCGCGCCGATGACGATGACCTTCGCGCCCTTGGTGACCATGGAGGAGATCTGCGCCTGCTGGTCGGCGACGGTGGTCGAGGCGCCCGCGTACTGGACGTCGGCCTTGAAGCCCGAGTCCTTCAGGCCGCTGGTGAACAGGTCACCGGCGAGCACCCAGTTCTCCGAGGTCTTGGCGGGCAGGGCGACGCCGATCAGGGAGTCCTTCGCGAAGCCCTTGCCGTCGGCGCTGTCGCTGCCGGTGGAGCCCTCGCGTTCGTTGGAGCAGGCCGTGCCCAGGGTGAGCAGGGCGACGGCGCCGACAGCGGCGATGCTTCTGATGACGGATGTGCGCATGGTGGAGTTGACCCCTTCGTACGGTGCTGGTTGCGGGAGTGCGGTGTGCCGTCGAGCGCGGCGGGGGCGGTGCGGACCCTGGGGTCAGCCCGCGATCTTGGCCTTGTCGGCGTCGGAGTCCGGGGCGCCCGGTGGAGCCGGGGCCGCCGGGTCGACCCGGCGGAACGGGCGCGTCAGCGCGCCGATGATGGAGAAGCGTCCCTGGCTCTTGTTGTAGACGTCGAAGGCGACGGCGAGCAGCAGGACCAGCCCCTTGATGATCTGGACCATGTCGGATCCGACGCCCTCCAGCTGGAGGCCGTTGTTGAGCAGTGCCATGACCAGACCGCCGACGATCGAGCCGCTGACGGTGCCCAGGCCGCCGGAGACCGCCGCGCCGCCGATGAACACGGCCGCGATGGCGTCCAGTTCCCAGCTCAGACCGTCCTGTGGCCCGGAGGCCGAGGAACGGGCGACGAAGATCATGCCGGCCAGTGCGGCCAGCACCGACATGTTCGTCATGACGAGGAAGTTGACCCGCCTGAGCTTCACACCGGACAGTTCGGCCGCTCGCGCGTTGCCGCCGACGGCGTAGATGTGCCGGCCGCCGATGGTGTTGCGGGTGTAGTGCGAGTACACGAGGACCAGGACGATCAAAATGATTCCGGAGATCGGCAGGCTGGTGCCGATCCGGCCGCCGGCGAAGCGGAGCGTCGCGAAGACGATCACGCCGAACATGACGGCCAGGCGGATGCCCGTGACCCACATCGGCGCCAGGTCGGCCTTCATCTCGCGGCGGGTCCGGCGCGCCGTCCACTCACGCCACAGCACGCCCGCGCAGGCGGCCGCACCGAGCAGCAGCGTCAGGTTGTTGTACCCGGTGTCCGGCCCGACCTCGGGCAGGAAGCCCGCGCCGATCTTGCGGAAGCCCTCGGGCACCGGAACCGTGTCGGCGTTGCCGATGTACTGGTTGCCGCCGCGGAACAGCAGCATCCCGGCGAGGGTCACGATGAAGGCCGGCACGCCGATGTAGGCGACCCAGAAGCCCTGCCAGGCCCCGATCGCCGCGCCGACGAGCAGGCCGAGCGCGATGCCGAGGGGCCACGGCAGGTCGTACTCCTGCATCGCCTTGGCGACGACGATGCCGGTGAACGCGGCGACGGAGCCGACCGACAGGTCGATGTGCCCGGCGACGATCACCATCAGCATCCCGATGGCCAGGATCAGGATGTAGGAGTACTGGCTGACGACCGCGATGAGGTTGCCGGACGTGAGCGTCAGGCCGTCGGTCCAGATCTGGAACAGCAGGACGATCGCCACCAGGGTGGAGATCATGCCGAACTGGCGGGCGTTGGAGGTCGTGCCTCCGAAGAGGTTCTTCTGAAGGTCGGTTATTCGGCTCATGGAGTGGGGCTCTTCTTGGTAGCGGTCATCTGCTTCATCAGGAGTTCCGGGTCGGCGTCGCCACGCGCCACATCGCCGGTGACGGTGCCCTCGAACACCGTGTAGATCCGGTCGCACAGGCCGATCAGCTCGGGCAGCTCGGAGGAGATGACGACGACCCCCTTGCCCTGGGCGACGAGCCGCTGGATGATCCCGTAGATCTCGAACTTGGCGCCCACGTCGATGCCGCGGGTCGGCTCGTCGAGGATCAGCAGGTCCGGGTCGGTGAACATCCACTTCGCGAGGACGACCTTCTGCTGGTTGCCGCCGGAGAGCTTGACGACACCCTCGTCGACGCTGGGGGTCTTGATCCGCAGGCTCTGGCGGTACTCCTCGGCGATCCGGTGCTCGCGCACCGGGTCGATGACGCGGCGCCGGGCGATCTTCGACAGCTTGGCGGCCACCATCGAGGTCTTGATGTCGTCCAGCAGGTTGAGGCCGATCGACTTGCGGTCCTCGCTGACGTAGGCCAGTCCGTGCCCGATGGCGTCCGACACGGTCTTCAGCCGGACCTCCTCGCCGTCCTTGAAGACCTGACCCGACAGCCAGGTGCCGTAGGAGCGGCCGAAGAGGCTCATCGCGAGTTCGGTGCGGCCCGCGCCCATGAGCCCCGCGAAGCCGACGATCTCCCCGCGGCGGACGTGGAACGTCGAGCCCTTGCACACCATCCGCTCGTCCGAACTGGGGTGCCGTACCGTCCAGTCGCGGACCTCGAAGAAGACCTCGCCGATGTCGGGCGTGCGGTCGGGGAAGCGGCTGTCGAGTTCCCGGCCGACCATGCCCCGCACGATGCGGTCCTCGTTGACGCCGTCGGCCCGTACGTCGAGGCTCTCGATGGTGCGGCCGTCACGCAGGATCGTGATGGTGTCGGCGACCGCCTCGATCTCGTTCAGCTTGTGCGAGATGATGATCGAGGTGATGCCCCGCTCGCGGAAGCCGCGCAGCAGGTCGAGCAGGTGCTGCGAATCGGCCTCGTTGAGGGCCGCGGTCGGCTCGTCGAGGATCAGCAGCCTCACGTCCTTCGCGAACGCCTTGGCGATCTCGACGAGCTGCTGCTTGCCGACGCCGATGTCCTTGATCAGGGTGTCCGGGTCCTCCCGGAGCCCGACCCGCTCCATCAGCTCCAGGGCGCGGCGCTGGGCCGTCTTCCAGTCGATGGCGCCGCGGCGGCGCGGCTCGTTCCCGAGGAAGAGGTTCTCGGTGATCGACATACCGGGCACCAGGGCCAGTTCCTGATGGATGATCGCGATACCGGCCTGCTCGCTGGCCCGGATGTCGTGGAACCGGACCTGCTCGCCGCGGTAGACGATCTGGCCGGTGTAGCTGCCGTGCGGGTGCACCCCGCTGAGCACCTTCATGAGGGTGGACTTGCCGGCGCCGTTCTCGCCGCAGATCGCGTGGATCTCGCCGTCCCGTACGACGAGGCTGACGTCGGCGAGCGCGGTGACGCCGGGGAAGGTCTTGGTGATCGACCGCATCTCCAGCAGGGTCGTCGCGGTGGGTGTCATGAGTGGTGCTCCCCACCGCCGGGAACGCGCTGAGGCGTACCCGACCCTTCGGGCCTGCGGCATTGCATGGACATCAACTTGCCTCCGATGGCACTGCCCTGTGCCTTCGTGTCCGAGATTTCGTCTGCGGGACCGGACACTAAATCCATTTGTTTTACTAAGTCAATGGGCTGCGGGAGATAGGTTGTAGGGGGAAACGAGAGAGGACCGTGCGTGCGGCAGGCAGGAACGAACCTTCCCAAGGTCGGGCGATACAACCGGGCCGTCGTCCTGGACCAGGTCCAGCTCGCCGACGGCATCAGCCGGGTCGAGATCGCCCAGCACACGGGGCTCACCCCGCAGACGGTCTCGGGCATCGTGCGGCGTCTGCTCGACGAGGGCATTGTGCGGGAGGACGGCGCGAGCAGGGTGTCCAGCGGCGGGAAGCCCCGCACCACCCTGCGGATCAACGCCGAGGCGGGCAACGCGGTCGGCCTCCACTTCGATCCCGTGGAGCTCAGCTGCACCGTGGTCGACCTGCTCGGCCGGCCGCTGGTCGTCAAGAAACGCCCCACCGACCCCGGCACCGACCCTGCCCAGGTCGTCAAGGACATGGCGGACCTGGTCGCCGACGTGCTGGCCGAGACGGGCGTCGCCCGCGACAAGGTCCTCGGGCTGGGCCTCGCCACCCCCGGGCCGATCGACCTCGAGGCGGGCGCGATCGTCGGCGCTCCCCAGCTCGCCCGCTGGACGCGCGTGCCGGTGCAGCGCATGCTGAGCGAGGCGACCGGCCTGCCGGTGACCCTCGACAACGACGCCACCGCCGCCGCGGTCGGCGAACGCTGGTCGGGCAAGGGCAAGGGCGTCGCGGACTTCGCCTACTTCTTCTTCGGCACCGGCATCGGCGGCGGCCTCATCCTCAACCACCAGGTGTACCGGGGCGGTTCACTCAACGCGGGCGAGTTCGGGCACTCCTCCGTGCTGCCGGACGGCCCGGAGTGCTACTGCGGCAACCGGGGCTGCCTGGAACGGCTCGTGAACCCCACGGCGATCGTCGCCGAGGTGCACCGCAGGCTCGCCGCGGGACCCCGTCCGGACAGTGCGCTGGCGAAGCTGTTCGCCGAACATCCCGAAGCGGTCGACCACGCCGCCATCGGGGTGGCCGCGGCGGCCGGCGACCCGGTCGCGGCGGCGGTCATCGACGAGACGGCGGAACATGTGGCCTCGGTCGCGGTCGACATCGCCAACTTCATAGACGTGGACCTGATCGTCCTCGGCGGCCACGGCATCCAGCACCTCGAGTCGCGGTACGTCGAGGTCGTCGCCGCCGCGCTGGCCAGCCGGCCGTTGTCCCGCCACATCCGGGTCGTCGAGGTGGAGGCGTCCTGGCTCGGCACGGACGCGGCGGTGGTGGGCAGCGCGGCCCTCGTCCTGCACGCCACGTACTCCCCGCAGCTGTCGGCCCTGCTGGGCACGGCCGGGGCCCCCGGCGGGATGCGCTAGCCGGGCCCCGCGCGCCTTGCCGGGGCCGGGTGGCGGGCGCAGGCTGGTCCTATGGGTGTGCGGGACGGCCCCACGCTCATCACCTCCGTGCAGCGGGCCTTCCGCTTGCTGGAGGCGGCGAGCGCACACGAGAACGGCGCGCCGGCGAAACAACTGGCGCGCGAGACGGAGCTGCCCCTGGCCACCGCCTACCACCTGCTGCGGACCCTCGTGAACGACGGTTACCTGCGCAAACTCCCGGACGGCGGGTTCATCCTGGGGGACCGGCTCCAGACGCTGCACACCGCGGGCCGCGGGCAGGCGCTGCTCAGCCGGGTCCGGCCCGCCCTCGCCGCCCTGCGGGACGAGTTCGCCACCGCCGCCTACCTCACCTTCTACGAGGAGGGGGAGATCCGGGTCGCCGAGATCGTGGACGGCCCCCGGGCGCCCCGCGTGGACCTGTGGGTCGGGTTCGAGGACGCGGGACACGCCACCGCGCTCGGCAAGTCGGTGCTGCGGGAACTGGACGAGGAGGCCCGCAAGGAGTACCTCTCCCGCCACCACCTCGCCGATCTCACGCCCAGGACCATCACCAGCGCCCCCGAACTGCTGCGGCAACTGGACTCCTCGCCCGTGGCCCCGGCCGTCACGGACCTGGAGGAGTACGCACTCGGCACGGTCTGCGTCGCGGTGCCCGTGTACAGCGGCGACACCCTGGGCTCGCTCGGCGTCTCGCTGCCGGTCGACCGGCTGCCGCGGCTCGAACAGGTGCGGGCCCGGCTGCTCCCGACCGCGAGCCGCGTGACCAGGGGTCTTTCGCTCACCATGTGATCGTTCACTATCTGAAAATCTGATCCTTGTGACGAGTCGGGTCGAACCCGTTTCCTAGAGGAAACGGACATTTCCGAAGTGCCCCGGCGCACGCACAGGTGAGGACTGCGGACAGAGCATGAGTCATGCGCGCAACCACGGCGGCGATCACTGCCCGACACGGCTGTTGAAATCGTTCCGACACCGGGTGGCAGGGCCTCTGCTGCCGGTCCTGATCCTCCTGGCCATCATGCTCGTCGGCCTCTTCGGTGACGCGGGGATGATCTGGCTGCCCCTGCTGTCGGCGGGGCCCGCGCTGGCCGCCACGACCAACGGCCCGCGCGGTGTCCTGTGCGTCGGCCTCCTCGCCGCGGTGGTCGGCGCGACGCTCGGCGCCAGGGCCGGTGCCCCCGGCCGCGAGGTGGCCGCCGTACTGGCCGCCCTGGTCGCCGTCACCCTGGCGAGCGGCCTGGCCAGCGCGCTGCGCGGGCGCCGTGAGCGGGTGCTCGCGGACGTCCGGTCGGTCGCGGAGGCCGCCCAGCACGCGCTGCTCAGGCCGGTGGCGGCGACCGTCGGTCCGTTCGAGGTCGCCGTCCGTTACAGCGCCGCTGCCGCGGAGGCCCGGATCGGCGGCGATCTCTACGCGCTGGTGCCCACCCCGTACGGCGTACGGCTGATAGTCGGCGATGTACGGGGCAAGGGACTGCCCGCCGTGGGGACCGCCGCACTCGTCCTCGGTGTCTTCCGGGAGGCCGCCTACGACGAACCCGATCTCCTCGCCGTCGTCGACAGGATCGAGCGGAGCCTCGCACGCAACCTCGGTACCGACGACTTCGTGACCGCCGTGGTCGCCGGATACCCGCGATCCGGCCAGCTGGAGGTGGTGAACTGCGGACACGCGTCACCGCTGCTGGTGGGCGCCTCCCGAAGCGTCGTGGCGGTGGAGCCCACGCAGCCCGCCCCGCCCCTCGGACTGCGCGCCCTCACCGACCAGAGCCCGAGCCTTCAGGTGCTGCCCTTCGCCGACGGTGACCAACTGCTGCTCTACACGGACGGGGTCATCGAGGCCCGGGACCGAGACCGGGAGTTCTACCCGCTCGTCGAGGGCCTCGAGCGCCACCTCTGCGACGATCCGGCGCTCACGGTCGGCGCGATCCACGACGAACTGCTGGCGCACGTCGGGGGACGACTGCACGACGACGCGGCGCTGCTCCTGATCCGCAAGCCCGCCGTCTCCGCCGCCACGATTCCCCAACCGGCCCTGCCCGAAAAGCTGTTGGGAGACCAGGCGGCGTGAACACCGTGTCGCTTCCCGCCCACTGCGCCGACGGCCGACGACACGCGTCCTGCGGGGCATCGACGCGATGCCCCGCAGACGACGGGTCCGGCTACTCGCCCGACGGGGCGGTCAGCGTGACGCCGAGGGCCACCGGCGTGCCGAGGTTCCGCGTGCCGTCGGCGTTCCAGGTGAACTTCCGCGCCCTCGTCGTCCGGTGCATGTCGCAACCACCGCCCGTGGAGTCGTTGGCGTGGTAGACGATCCGGTCCTCGCTCCCGCCGGGGGGATCCGACGTGCCGGGGCACGCGGGCGGCGTGATCCTTGTGGTGGCGGACGCGGTCCGGCCGGAACTCGGAGCAGGCCGAGAGGATCACCATGCGCCGTTATCCCCCCATCGCGGACCACGGGCTGGTCGGAGACCTCCAGACGGCCGCCCTCATCTCGTCCGACGGAGTGGTCGACTGGTTCTGCGCCCCCCGCTTCGACTCGCCCAGCCTCTTCGCCGCGCTGCTGGACCACGAGCGGGGCGGTCACTTCGCCGTCACGGTCGACGGGGCTGACGTCACCACCCGCCAGCTGTACCTGGCCGACACCGCCGTCCTGATCACCCGTTTCCTCACCCCCGGCGGGGTCGGCGAGGTCGTCGACTTCATGCCGGTCGAGCGTCCGGAGACCGCGACGGACCGGCACCGGCTGGTCCGGGTCATGCGGGTGACCCGCGGCCGGGTCCGCTTCGCGCTGGCCTGCCGCCCGCGCTTCGACTACGGCCGCGCCGTCCACCGCCTCGACCTGCACCCGGGCATCGCGCACTTCTCGGGCCCGGGCACCGACGCGTTCCTGCGGAGCGCGGGGCCGGTGACGCTGCAACGGGACGGCGAGGACGTCCGGGGCGCCGTCGAGCTGGGCCACGGTGAGCGGGCCGCCGTGGTCCTGACCGTGTGCGCGACGGGAGCCGAGCCGCCCGCCCCGCCGACCGCCGAGAGCCTGCGCGCGGACTTCGACGGAACCCGGGGCTTCTGGTACCGCTGGCTCCGCCGCAGCCGCTACCGGGGCCGCTGGCAGGACACGGTCAACCGGTCCGCTATCACGCTGAAGCTGCTCACCTACGCCCCCACCGGCGCCCCCGTCGCGGCGGCGACGGCCGGCCTGCCCGAACAGCCCGGCGGCGAACGCAACTGGGACTACCGCTACACCTGGGTGCGTGACGCCTCGCTCTCGATGCAGGCACTGCTCGGCCTGGGCTTCACCGACGAGGCCCTCGCCTTCCGGCACTGGCTCGGGGAGCGCGTGCGGGACGGCCGCACGGTCACCGGCGAACCCCTCCAGATCATGTACCGGATCGACGGCGACCCCCACCTCGACGAGGAGACCCTCGACCACCTGGAGGGCTACCGCGGTTCGGCCCCCGTCCGCGTCGGCAACGGCGCCGCCGGCCAGCTCCAGCTCGACATCTACGGCGAGGCGGTGCACGCCCTCACCCGCACCGACGACCTCGTCCACGGCGCGGGCTACGACGGATGGCTGGGCCTGGCCAAGCTGCTGGACTGGCTCACGGAGAACTGGGACCGCCCCGACGAGGGCATCTGGGAGACCCGGGGCGGCCGGCAGGACTTCACCTACAGCCGCCTGATGTGCTGGACGGCCTTCGACCGCGGCATCCGCCTCGCCAGGGACTTCGCCCGCCCCGCCGACCTGTCCGGCTGGACCGCCGCCCGTGACGCCATCCTGCGCCAGGTGATGGAACGCGGCTGGAGCCGGCAGCGCGAAGCGTTCGTCCAGCACTACGGCAGCGAGGTCCTGGACGCCTCCCTCCTGCTGATGCCGGCGGTCGGCTTCATCACCCCGCGCGACCCGCGCTGGCTGTCCACCCTCGACGCCATGGAACGGGAACTCGTCTCCGACAGCCTCGTCTACCGCTACGACCCGGCCGCCTCGCCCGACGGACTGCTCGGCAGCGAGGGCACCTTCTCCCTGTGCAGCTTCCTGTACGTCGACGCCCTCGCCCGGGCGGGCCGCGTCGACCAGGCACGCTACGCCTTCGACAAGATGCTCACCTACGCCAACCATGTCGGCCTCTTCGCCGAGGAGATCGGCCCCACCGGTGAACAACTCGGCAACTTCCCGCAGGCGTTCACCCACCTCGCTCTCATCGGGTCCGCCCTCGCGCTCGACGAGGAACTGGCGCGCACGCAGCGCTGAGCCGCCGTGCGCTCACGGAAAGTTCCTCAGTCGGTTCCGGGTTGGACGAGCTTGAAGAGGAGGCGGGCGCCGACGCGCCGGGCGGACCGGCGCAGGCGACTGACCCGCGCGGCCGGACACAGCCTCCCGGCCCGGACGACGGCTTCCGGGCCGGGCGGAGGCGAGGGCCCCGCGTCCGCGTGAGCGTCTGGAACGACCGCTACGGGAGGCATGGCCGGCTGGTCCCGTCGATCCTTCGGCGGACCGGGTCCGGCAGGCGTCGCCGCCCCCGGACGGAACGCCTTTCGACGAGGCCTGCGCGCCCGTACGGCGTAACGTCGTCCTTGTGGACCTGACGGCTGCCGGTCTCGTGTCCCGTGTCGTACGCGAGCTCGGTTCACGAGCGGACGAGCTGATCGCCGAGGTGGAGCGCCGCCTGCGGCGAGAGCTTCCCGAGCTGTGGGACGACCCCGACATCGCGCGCATGGCGTCGGACAACGTCGCCGATCACATCGCCGCCGGACTGTTCGGCCTCGAGCACGCCATCGAGCCGAGCCTGATCGAACCACCGCCCGCCGACGTGGAGCGCGCGCGCCGGCTGGCCCGGCACGGCACCCCGCTCGGCACGATGCTGCGGGCCTTCCGGCTGGCGCAGGCCATCGTCCTCGACCGGCTGCTCGCGGAGATGCCCCGGTTCACCGAAGACGCCGAGCTGGTCAGCGCGGCCACCCGGCAGGTGATCGAGACGTCGGCCGCGTACGTGGACCGCACCTCGGAGCAGGGCGTCGTCGCGTTCCAGGAGGAGCGGGACCGCCGGCTGCAATGGCGGCTGTCGATGGTGAACGAGGCGGGCGTGCGCATCGGCACCACCCTGGACATCGGCCGCACCACACAGGAGCTGGCCGACCACGCCGTCGAGCACTTCGCCGACCTCGTCACCGTCGACCTGCTCGACGCCGCGCTGCACGGCCACGAATCCCCCGACGACGGCCCCCTCCTGCTCCGCCGGACCGCTTGGGCACCAGTGGCCGAGGGCGATCCGGAACCGGGCGCCGCACCGCAGCGGCTCCACATCTGCCCGGACGGATCGCCCGAGGCTCGCGCCCTGGCCACCGGACAGCCCGCCAAGCACCACGGCGACCCGGCCGACGCCGACGCCCCCCGCATCCACTCCGTCCTGGTGGTGCCGCTGCGCGCCCGCGGCGCCACGCTCGGCGTCGCCCGGTTCTCCCGGCACCGCAACCCCGTCCTCTACGACGACGAGGACCTGCTCCTCGCCCAGGAGATCGCCGCCCGGGCGGCCGTGGCCGTCGACAACGCCCGCCGTTACAGCTACGCCCGCGCCACCGCCCTCGCCCTCCAGCGCAGCCTGCTTCCACGCGGCGCGCCGCTGCAGTCCGCTGTCGAGGTCGCCTACCGCTACCTTCCCGCGGGCGACCGGGTCGGCGTGGGCGGCGACTGGTACGACGTCATCCCGCTGTCCGGAGCCCGGGTCGCCCTCGTGGTGGGCGATGTCGTCGGCCACGGCATCCACGCCGCCGCCACCATGGGCCGCCTGCGGACCGCCGTCCGCACCCTGGCCGACATCGACCTGCCGCCCGACGAACTCCTCACGCACCTCGACGACATCGTCCTGCGTCCGTCCGGCGAAGCCTGCGACGACGTGGACGGCGAAGGCATTGCCGACGTGGACGGCGAAACCGCCGGGGACATGGGCGCCACCTGCCTGTACGCCGTCTACGACCCCGTCTCCCGGCGCTTCACCGTGGCCCGCGCGGGACATGTGCCGCCCGCCCTGGTGACCCCGGACGGAACGGCCGAGATCCTGGATCTGCCGCCCGGCCCGCCGCTCGGCCTGGGCGGCCTGCCGTTCGAGGCGGCGGAGGCCGAGCTCCCCGAAGGCAGCCTGCTCGCCCTCTACACCGACGGCCTGGTCGAGTCCCGCGACCACGACGTCGACGCCGGTCTCGCCCGGCTGCGCCACGCGCTCGCCCAGCCGGCCGCCTCCCTGGACGCGATCTGCGACAACGTCATCGAGACCCTGCTGCCGGCCCGGCCGGACGACGACGTCGCCCTGCTCCTGGCCCGCACCCACGCCCTGGGCGCGGACCAGGTCGCCACCTGGGACCTGGCCGCCGAACCCGCCGCCGTCGCCCGGGCCCGCTCGGACGTGTCCCGGCAGCTGAGCGACTGGGGCCTCGAGGAGCTCGACTACACCGCCGAACTGGTCGTCAGCGAGCTGGTCACCAACGCGATCCGCTACGGCCAACCCCCCATCCGGCTGCGTCTCATCCACGACCGCGCCCTCCTCTGCGAGGTCTCCGACGGCAGCAGCACCACCCCCCACCTGCGCCGGGCCCGCGTCTTCGACGAAGGCGGCCGAGGTCTGCTCCTGGTCGCCCAGCTCGCCGAACACTGGGGAACCCGCCACGCCCGCCGCGGCAAGACGGTCTGGGCCGAACTGAGCGACTCCGCCGGACTCTCCCTTCCGGCGTTCTCCTAGGGCAGGCATCAGCAGCGGCGCGCAGAACAGGGCGTGATCGCCCTCGGTCCTCGGGCACGAACTCCTCCCCACCGCTCGCCTCCCGATAGAACCTCCCGGACCTGGGCACACGCTCGATGATCTTCGTTTCACGTACTCGGGAGGAAGCACCGCCATGGCCGTACCCCCGCACGTTCCGCAGCCCGCGCGTAGTCCGCGGCGGTTCGAACTCCGTTCCACGGCCGTGTACTTCGTGCTGCTCGCCATCCTGCTGACGCTGCTGGGCACGGTCGCCCGTACCGCCACGGCCGCGGCACAGAGCCGCCCCGGCTGGGCTGTCGCGCTCGTTCTCGTCGGAGCCGCCAGTGTCGTCGCCGGCCGTCGCGGACGGCGCGGAATCTCGGCGAGGAGGCTCGCGCGCCGCGCCGCGAAGTCCCTGGAGGCGGCCACGGAGACGGTGGTCGAGGCCCTCGACACCGCGCCGCCGGTCGTCGCCTCGGGCCCGGCCGTGTCCCGGGCGGAGTTCGTCGGCGGGGGACTCGACGTGGAACCGACGATCCCGCTCGGTCACTCCCTCGACCAGCTCTCCGGCCCTTCGCTCGACGACGTGCCGGCCGCCACCGAGGAGATCGAATACGAGGAGCTGGACCCCTACGAGTTCGAGGAGGCGATAGCCGAGCTGTGCCGACGCGACGGCTGCACCGAGGTGGAGGTCGTCGGCGGGGCCGGCGATCTGGGCGCCGATGTCGTGGGGAGGACACCGGACGGACGCGTGCTCGTCGTCCAGTGCAAGCGGTACGGCGACACCAACCGCGTCGGTTCCCAGGACATGCAGCGCTTCGGCGGGACGTGCTTCCCCGTGCACGGGGCCGAGGTCGCGGCGGTCGTCACCACCGCCGACTTCACGGCTCCCGCCGTCGAGTACGCGCAGCAATGCGGCATCGTGTGCGTGGACGGCGAGGACCTCGGGCGTTGGCAGGACGCGACGGGCCCGAGGCCGTGGGAGCCGGAGTTCGTGGCGGGCTGATCCGGTGACCGTCCGGAAGATCCGGGTGTACGGCGAGAGAGGTGGCGGGCAGTGCGCGAGGAGTCGGGCGGAGAAGCGGGCGGAGAAGCGGTCGAGGAAGCGGGCGGAGGAGGAAGCGGCGCCGCGGGGAGCGCGTCCGCGTTGGTGGTGCGGCACCGGCCGGCCGGCCCGCCGGGCGCCGCGGTCGTGGTTCTGCACGGCGGCCGGGAGCACAGCCGGGAGGCGTCGCGGGGCTGGCACCTGGCCGCCCTGCGCATGCGTCCCGTCCTCCGGGCGGCCGTGGCCGCGACCGACCGCCAGGACGTGCTGGTCGGCGAGGTGCGCTACCGCTACCGGGGCTGGAACGCGACCGCCGACCCCGTGCACGACACCGCACGGGCCCTCGACGAACTCCGCCGGACGGTCGGCGAGGTGCCCGTGACCCTGGTGGGGCACTCGATGGGCGGCCGGGCGGCGCTACGGGCGGCGGCCGACCCCATGGTGCACGGTGTCCTCGCGCTGGCGCCGTGGTGCCCGCCCGGCGAACCCGTCGACCAACTCGGCGGGAAGCGGATCGTCGTGCTGCACGGAGACCGTGACCGGGTGACCGATCCGGGGGAGTCCGCGGACTACGTCCGGCGGGCCCGGCGAACGGCGGCGCAGGCGGGCCTCGTCCTCGTCCGCCGCGGTGACCACGCCATGCTCCGGCGCTGCGCCGACTGGCACCGTGCCACCGCCGCGATCGTCGCCCAACTCCTGCGACCGGAGCGGGTCATGGAAGGCCTCGCGGGCGAGGCCTGCGCGGCGGACGGCCCCCTGCCGTGGTGACAGTGAGGGGACGCGACTCCGTCCGGCAACGGGTCGCTTTGAGGGCGGCCGGGGCATGTCCCGGGCGTCTCTTCGCAGTCCACCGCGACCGCTTGCGGGCCCCCATGGTCACCCGCACCCGGGCCATCGGGGACAATACGATGACGTCACCGCGGGCGGTTCGGCTGCCGAACCGTCAGGAGGCGTC
Source organism: Streptomyces sp. NPDC060002 (assembly GCF_042737245.1). Taxonomy (NCBI): domain Bacteria; kingdom Bacillati; phylum Actinomycetota; class Actinomycetes; order Kitasatosporales; family Streptomycetaceae; genus Streptomyces; species Streptomyces sp. NPDC060002. The sequence continues at coordinate 63,827 of NZ_JBHWUW010000024.1, read as the reverse complement.
ACAAAAGCGCCGGTTCGACCCGTCGGATCGTCGGCCGTGTCCGAAGCAAGTCCTGCCGCGTCGGCCTGCCCGACCGTCCACGAAAGCAGAGCCCCCTCGGTGATCCCCGTCTTCGACGACACCCCGATCTACCACCGCCTCATCACCGAACGCGGCGATGTGCCCGCGCAGGTGAAGGGCGAGGCCGAACGCATCAAGCGAGACCTGGACCGGGTCATGAGCGCCCCGTCCTCCTTCACCCCCGGCCTGCCCGCGCAGCGGTCGTTCTTCTCGTGACGTCCTGAGGTCCTGACGTCCTGAGCTCCTTCGGGTCCCGAGGTCCTTCGGGTCCCGAGGTCCCGAGGACATGCGTCCGGAGTCCCCGCCCGCGCTGGGTATCGTGGGCCCGCCCGGCATCGGCAGGGCACCCGACCAGGGATGACCCGAGGAGATCCGTGAGCGAGGGCGAAGTCGTCACAGTGCCCCGACCGTTGACGCTGCCCGACGGGCGGCCCGCGCTGGAGGCCTGGACGCTCGACCCGGACCTGCGGCATCTCAACCACGGCTCGTTCGGCGCCGTCCCACGGGTGGCGCAGGAGCGGCAGAACGCGCTGCGGGCGGAGATGGAACGCGCCCCGGTCGCGTGGTTCCCGTCGCTCCCCGGCCGGATCGCCGCCGCCCGCGCGGCCGTGGCCGGTCGGCTGCGGACCGACGCGAAGAACCTGGCGCTTGTGCCGAACGCCAGTGCCGGGGCCAGTGCCGTCTATGCCGCGCTGGCGGCCCGGCCCGGCGGGGACATCGTGGTCACCGACCACGGCTACGGCGCCGTCACCATGGGCGCGGAGCGGCTGGCCCGCCGCTGGGGGACCGGTGTACGCACGGCCCGGGTGCCTCTGGCGGCCGACGCCGAGCAGGCCTACCGAGCGGTGATGGCGCAGGTGGACGAGGGCGTCGCCCTGATCGTCCTGGACCAGATCACCTCCGCGACGGCCCGGCTGCTGCCGGTCGGACGCGTCGGGGCCGAGGCCGCGCGGCGCGGGATCACCCTGCTCGTGGACGGCGCGCACGCCCCCGGTCTGCTGGCCGCGCCCCTGGACGGCCTGGTCTGCGACGCCTGGGTCGGCAACCTCCACAAATGGGGGTGTGCCCCGCGCGGCACGGCGGCGCTCGTCGCGCACGGTCCGCTGCGGGCGGACCTTCACCCGCTGATCGACTCCTGGGGTGCGTCCGAACCCTTCCCGGACCGCTTCGACCACCAGGGCACGCTCGACGCCACCGGCTTCCTGGCCGCGCCCGCCGCACTGGACTTCATCGACGACACCTGGGGCTGGGACACGGCCCGCCGGTACATGGGCGAACTGGCGGACCATGGCGCCCGGGTCGTGACGGAGGCCTTCGGCCGGACCGGGACCCCGGCCGGCTCCGTCGACGTCGGGATGCCCGTCCCGGGGATGCGGCTGGTCCGGCTGCCCGAGGGCCTGGGCACGAGCCGGGTCGCGGCGGACGCCCTGCGCGACCGTGCGACCGCCGAACTGGGCGTGGAGGCCGCCTTCACCAGCTTCGACGGACTCGGCTACCTCCGGCTGTCCGCCCATGTCTACAACACACCCGACGACTACGAGTACTTCGCCGAGACCTGTGTGCCCGTCGTCGAGAAGTGGGCCCGCGAGGCCAGGCAAGCGTAGGCCCCGGCACTCACCGCTCGTTCGGCGTGCCACGCCGCTGTGCCACCGCCGCTTGGTCGGCCCGGCCGCCGGCGCCGAGCGGCCCGGTGGGACGCCACGGTTCCGTGGCCTCCAGACGGGGCAGCGCGCGGCGGGACCGGCGTAGGACCAAGGCGGGCAGCGCGGCACGCGTCACCTGGACCAGGCGCAGTGAGGCCGGGACGTAGACGGCGGTGCGCCGGCGTTCCACGGCCGTGGCGAGGCGCGTCGCCACGAACTCCGCCGGGTAGACGCGGCGGGCGGGCGCAGGCATATGGGCGCGCAGCTCCCGCAGTACCGCATGCCGGTCGGCGTCCCGGATCATGTCCGTGTCGGTCCAGTTCAGATAGGCGATGCCGACGGCCACGCCGTGGTGGGCCGTCTCGGCCCGCAGCGCGTGCGCGAAGGCCTCCACGCCGGCCTTCGAGGCGCAGTAGGCGCTCATCAGGGGTGCGGCCCCCATCGAGGCCAGCGAAGCGATCTGGAGGTAGTAGCCCGCCGTCTCCACCAGGTCGGGCAGGAAGGCGCGTGCCGTCAGGGCGCTGCCCGTGACATTGACGTCGATCACCCGCCGCCAGGAGGCCATGTCCGCCGAGGCGAACGGGCCGCCCTCCGCGATTCCCGCGTTCGCGACGACGACCGAGGGCGGCCCCAGCCGTGAGCGGACGACCTCGGCGGCCCGCTCCAGTGCCTCGCCATCGGTGACGTCGGCCTCGACGGCCAGCGCGGGAGTGGGCAGCGACGCGGCCTCGGACCGCAGCGCCGCCCCCTCGTGACCGATCAGCGCCAGGCGCGCACCGCGCCGTGCGAACTCCCGGGCCAGCGCCGCTCCCACCCCGCGGGCGGCTCCCGTGACCACGACGGTGCGGTCTTCGAGGGGACTGTCATGCACGGCGTGCTCCGTTCGTCGGTTTCTCGGCTTTCCGGCCTCTTGGCTTCTTGGCTCCTTGGCTCTTCGGTTCCTCGGCTTCTCGGTGCTTCGGCGGGAGGGCACCGGTCAGCCGGCAGGCGGGTTCTTCGCGCCGGTGCGGTCCCGGCGGGCGAGCGCCCGCTGTACGAACGTCCCGCCGGGCGGACGGTGCCGGCGCAGCGCGGCCCGGGCGGCGTTGGCGCCCGGCGCGCCGTGGACGCCACCGCCGGGATGGGCGCCGGCGGAGGCCAGGAACAGCCCGCGCACCGGGGTCTCCGGGCGCCCGCTGCCGGGCAGGGGCCGGAACAGGAGCTGCTGGTGCAGCGCGGTCGTACCGCCGTTGATCGCGCCGCCGTGCAGGTTGGCGTCGAGGGACTGGAGCGTGGGCGGGGCGAGGACACGACGGGCGCGGATCAGGGACCGGAAGCCGGGTGCGAATCGTTCGACCTGGTGTTCGACCCGGTCGGCCATCCGTTCCTGCTCGCTCGCGTCCCAGGCACCGGTGATCCCCTCGTCGCCGGCGTCGCCCTCCACCAGCTGGGGCACATGGGTGTAGGCCCAGGCCGACTCGGTCCCGGCGGGGGAGCGGCTGGCATCGGAGGTCGTCATCTGGCCGAACAACGCGAAGGGGCGGTCGGGAACCTGCCGCATGGCGAGCTGGGCGGCGAACCGGGTGAGTTCATTCAGGCCGTCGGCCAGATGCACGGTCCCGGCACGACGCGCCGCCTCGGCCTGCCAGGGCACCGGCCCGTTCAGCGCCCAGTCGACCTTGAAGGTCGCGAAGTCCCACTGGAAACGCTCAAGGTCGGCCAGCAGCTGGGACGGCAGATGCTCCGGCTCCACCAAAGCGCCGTACAGCGCGGGGACGGAGACGTCGGCCAGCACCGCGCGGTCTGCGGCGACCTGCTCCCCGTCGGTGGTGCGCACCCCTACCGCGCGCCCGTCCCGGACCACGATCCGGCTGACCCGCTGCCCGCAGCGCAGTACGCCGCCGTGCGCGCGCAGCCGCCTGACCAGGGCCTCGGTGAGGGCGCCGGAGCCGCCGACCGGCACGGGAAAGCCGTAGGACTGGCCGAGCATGGCCATCAGCCAGCCGAAACCGCCGCTGCCCGCGGCCTCCGGAGCGAGATCGGCGTGCAGGGCGTTGCCGGCCAGGAGCAGCCGGCCGCCCTCGCCCCCGAACTCCTCCTCGCCCAGCCGCCGCACCGGCAGGGCCAGCGTCCTGGCCAGTCGCAGGCCGCCGGCGGCACGCAGCCTGGCCGCCAGCCGGGCCGTGGCCCGCACCGGCGGGAACGGGGTGAACAAGGCGTCGAGGATGTCCGGGCGGAGCTGCTCCCACACCTCGTGCAGGCGGCGCCAGGCGGCTCCGTCCCCGGCGTGGAAGGCGTCGAGGGAGCGGGCGGTGACGTCGAGCCTGCGGTCGAGGACCGCGCAGGCGCCGTCGGTGAGGGGGTGGGCCACGACACCGGGTGCATGGTTCCAGCGCAGACCGTGTTCGTGCAGCCGCATCCTGGACAGGACCGGCGAGGCGGCGGCCAGCGGGTAGAAGGAGCTGAAGAGGTCGCTCACGAAGTCGGGATCCACCGACCGGTCGTGCCGTACCGCGCCGCCGGGCTCGGGCTGTTCCTCGAGGACCTCCACGCTCCAGCCCGCGTCCGCCAGCAGGTTCGCCGCCACCAGCCCGTTGGGTCCGGCCCCGATCACCACCGCGTCAGGCATCGGCGCCTCCCTCGGCGTGCGGGCGCGCCGCCGCGGGCGTCTTCCGGCGGTCGTCGGACCGTCCGCCGCGCGCCTCGGACTCGCACACCTTCGCCAGCCGGCCGAGCAGGGCCCGGTGGCGGATCTGGGTCACCACCTCCACGGCGGCGTTGTGCAGCAGCCCGCCGACGCCCTGCAGCGGATGCTCGTCCAGGATCACCAGGCAGTGGCGGCCCCACGGCCGCAGCTCGAACGCGATCCGCGCCGTGCCGAGCACGCCCGCCCGTGCCTCCAGCTCCAGCACGTCCGGTTCCTCGCAACGCCGTACGACCGTCTCGTTGGACAGGCTGACGGGTCCCACCCGGACCGCGTAGGCGATCTTCGCGTCCACGTGTGGCCACTCGCCCGTCATCTCCTGGGTCGACGACGTGCCCACCACCCACTCCGCGTAGCGGTCACCGTCGGCGAGGACGTCCCACACCGTCTGCGGACTCGCTTTGACCAGCCGATGCCGTACCGCCACCGCGCACCTCCCGTAGTCGCTGACACGAGGCTCGCCGAGTGCCCGTATCGCCGGAGGTCAACCGCCGGGGAGCTCGGGCCGCGGCGCCGATGAACCCGCCCGTTGTCAGTGCCTTCAGGAAGGATGCCGCACATGAGATCAACTTCGGCTCAGCCGGGTAGTCGGTCTCATGTCCCTGCCGAGGAAAGGTCACCGATCATGCCGCCCACCGCCGTCCAGCCGCAGATCCTCGACGTACGTTCCGACGCACATCCCTGGTGGCGTCGTAACGAGGAGGTACCCGGCGCGGCGGGCGCGGTCGTCTTGGCGGCCGGCGTGCCGCGCCAGCGTGGCCCGCTCCCGACGGGCCGCGAGGAGAAGGCACGACCGGCCACGAATCCGGTACCGCGTGCGGCCCGCACGGGCGACGGCGGCGCGGCCCGGGACACGCGGCCCGCCCGCCCGCCCCGTCCCGGCGCCTCGCCGGCCCGCGCCGGGGCCGACGTGCTGCGCATCCTCGCCGATCCGCGCACGCCCGTGTTCGTCACCGAGCACGCCAGTGGACGCCGGGTGTACGGCTACTGGCGGCCGCTCGACGCCGACAGCGGCCGGGGAGGCTGCTATGTGGCGCTGTCCGCCACCGAGTGCGACGAGCTGTACGCGGCCGGCCGGATCACGGTCGGCGATCCCGTCACCGACCCGACGAAGACGACCTACCGGGTCCGCGCCGCCCGCACCCAGGGCGCGGGCGCCCGTCCCGCGGCCGCGCCGCTTCGGACGACGGCGGCGAGGGGACGAGCGGCGTGAGCGATCGGCCGGCGGCGGAGCGGTCCGAACGACCCGAACCACCCGCCCGACCCGAACCCGCCCGACCCGATGGATCCGCCCGCCCCGATCGTCCGGAAAGTCCGGAACGTCCAGAACGAACCCCCCGACCCGATCAACCGGTCTGATCGGCGCGTTCGGGGGTAGCCGGACGACCGGAAGAGGCGGTACGCCGTCAGACAAGGGGAGGACAAAGATGAGCGTCATCCAGCGAATCAAGGAGTTCGCCAGGAGCCCCCAGGGGCGGCGCACGATGGAACAGGCACGCCGTGCGGCGGCAGATCCGCGCCGTCGTGCCCAGGCGCGCGGCCTGCTGGCCCGCCTGCGGACACGACGCTGAGATCGTCCGCCGTGCGCACGCGGCCGGGAAGTGCGTCGTCGGCGCCACCGTGGCCCCCTTCGAGGGCTGGTCGGAGTGGGACCCGGCCGCCGGATCCGTACGCCGGGGCGTCAACGCGTTCCTCCGTGACAGCGGGGAGTACGAGGCCGTTACCGACTTCGACCGTATCCTGCGCAGCCCCTGCGACCCCGAGCGGATCCTGCCCTTCGTGGTGACCATCTGCACCCCAACGGCAAGGGGATGCAGACGACGGCCGACGCGGTGGACCTCACGGTGCTCGACCGCACCTGACGACGAGGGTCTGTGCGACGGGGAGGGGGAGGGCGGAGGCTCAACCCTCCAGGGGAGTGGTGCGGTCGGACGCCGGCCAGACGTACGGCAGATCGTCGGGCACGCCGGGGAACAGGGCCGTGTAGAACTCGGGATCCTTGCGCACGAGCGCCGACCGGTGACTGCGGTGGAACGCGGGATCGCCGAGCCACGGCGGCAGTTCGCCCGCCTCGGCGAGCCGCTCCTGGGTGCGGATACCGGCCGACTGCCCGGCGAAGCCGGTCACCAGCGAGGCGGCGCAGGTGTCCGCACGTCCGGTCGCCGTCCACACACCGCAGACCTCAAGGCCGTAGCGCACCAGCGCCTCCTCATACCCGGTCCACATGCGCACCGCCGGGTGGTGGCGCCATCCGTAGCCGACGACCGTCAGCCCCCGCAGCACCTGGAGCGCCTCGACGCGCTGCTTGCCCAGTCGGCGCGCGTCCAGTGCGGCTGCCGACTCGGTGAAGTCCGGGTACGGCAGGAACGTCTGCATGGTCCAACCCCCGTACGCCGCAAGCGTTTCCACAACACGGCCGGGGCGGCACACCGATCGACGGATGCCGCCCCGGCCGGACCGCTCAGGCCGCGGTGAACCTGTCCCACGCGCGGTGCTCGCCCAACAGGGTGACGAGCTGCTCCAGTGCGGCCGTACCGGTGTCGCCGACCACCACACCCGGCGCGCCGGTGGGTACTCCGGCCCCTTCGAGGACGGCTTCGCCGCCCGCCCAGGCGCCCACGGCCTTGCCGTGCCGGAACGCCTCGGACACCAGCAGGGTGACCCGGGGATCGCCCGTCAGCTGCTGTGCCGCCGCGGGGAACGCCTTGGCGTCACGGGCGCCGTACGCGTCGCTGCCCACCCCGGGCAGACCGGCCAGCAGCACCGCGTCGAACTCGACGGACCGCGCGGTGGCATACGTGCGCTGCACGGTCACCGCGCCCTCACCGGAGCCGAGCACGCCACCCGCCTGGGCGACGACCAGCGGGACCATGCCGCCCTCGACGATCGCCTCACGCACCGCGCGTACGCCGTCCAGGTCGCCGTCCGGGCCGACGACGATGCCGATGACGCGGCCGTCCGTCGGCCAGTTACGGCCGAGCTGCGACAGGGCCGGGCTGGGCTCGACGTCGGCGAGGGGAACGGTGGGCGCGGGCGCCGGCAGTCCGAGGCCCGTCGCCACCTCGCCGCACAGCTCCGGGTCGATGTTGGCCAGGACCTGCAGGGCCCGCTCCCGGATGGCCTGTTCGTAGCACTTGGCGAGCTCGAAGGTGTACGCGCCGATGATGTGCTCGCGCTCCAGCGGGGACATGCTGAGCCAGAACCGGCGGGGCTGGCTGAAGTGGTCCGCGAACGACTCGGGCGCCTCGCGGACCTTGGTGCTCTCCGGCACACGCACCGGAGCCTCGATGAACGCCCCGGTGTCCGCCCCCGCGAGGAACGGACAGCCGCCGTCGAGCGAGTTGGGCCGGTAGGGGGCGACCCCCCGGTGCACGGCCGTCTGGTGGAAGCCGTCGCGCAGCATGTCGTTGACGGGCGCGTGCGGGCGGTTGATGGGCAGCTGCGGGAAGTTGGGGCCGCCCAGGCGGGTGATCTGGGTGTCCAGGTAGGAGAACAGCCGGCCCGCGAGCAGCGGGTCGTCGGTGATGTCGACACCCGGCACGAGATGGCCGACGTGGAAGGCGACCTGCTCGGTCTCGGCGAAGAAGTTCGACGGGTTGCGGTCGAGGGTCAGCAGCCCGACCGGCTGCACGGGCGCGAGCTCCTCGGGCACGAGGTTCGTCGGGTCCAGCAGGTCGATGCCCTCGAACATCTGGTCCGGGGTGTCGGGGAACGTCTGGATGCCCAGTTCCCACTGCGGGTACGCGCCCGCCTCGATGGCGTCCGCGAGGTCCCGCCGGTGGAAGTCGGGGTCGACGCCGTTGATGATCTGCGCCTCCTCCCAGACCAGCGAGTGCACACCCAGCTTGGGCTTCCAGTGGAACTTCACCAGCGTCGTCGCACCCGCGGCGTCGACCAGGCGGAACGTGTGGACGCCGAAGCCCTCCATCGTCCGGTACGAGCGCGGGATGCCCCGGTCGGACATGTTCCACAGCGTGTGGTGGGTGGCCTCGGTGTGCAGGGTGACGAAGTCCCAGAAGGTGTCGTGCGCGCTCTGCGCCTGCGGGATCTCCCGGTCCGGGTGCGGTTTGCCGGCGTGGATGATGTCGGGGAACTTGATCGCGTCCTGGATGAAGAAGACGGGCATGTTGTTCCCGACCAGGTCGAAGACGCCCTCGCTGGTGTAGAACTTCGTCGCGAATCCCCGGGTGTCCCGCACCGTGTCGGACGAGCCCCGCGACCCCAGCACCGTGGAGAAGCGCACGAACACCGGCGTCTCCTCGTCCTCGGCGAGGAACGCCGCCTTGGTCACGGAGGCCGCCGTGCCGTAGCTCTGGAACGTGCCGTGCGCCGCGGCGCCCCGGGCGTGGACCACGCGCTCCGGGATGCGCTCGTGGTCGAAGTGCATGACCTTCTCGCGCAGATGGTGGTCCTGGAGCAGTACCGGCCCCCGGGGCCCCGCCTTGAGCGAGTGGTCGGTGTCGTGGAGCCGGGTGCCCTGGGCGGTCGTGAGATAGCTGCCGGACTGCGCCGAGCGGGCCTGGTCGGCGCCCGTGGGCTGTCCGGTCGGCGACACCGTGTCGGGGCCGCTCTGGTCCGGCTTGGGCGGCAGCGGATCGCGGGGCTCCGTCGGCTCCGCGACGGACGGGGACTCGGGCGCGGGCTTGCCGGGAATGCCGTCCTCCGGCTTCCCTCCGTGGCCCTGGAGGCTGTCGGTGATCTTCTGGGCCGCCCGCTTGAGGGGGTTGGTCTCGGTCATGGGATGACAGTCCTCCGATGGGAACCGAAAATGTATAAAAAAGGACATTTGGTGTGTCACGCTCTCACGGCCCGGAGGGCCGCGCACCAGGCGCGTACCGATGGGGTGAACCTCGTGGCGCCGGGTTCGGTCGGACCATCGGGGTTTCCGCGCCGGGCCGGACCAAACGGCCTTCCGGCAGTCATCGCGCGGCGAGGCGGACGCGTACCGGCGCGTTTGGGCGGCCGCCGGCACGAAACCCAGCAGACGCGAGGGACGCATTCCAAGGAGGCGCGGAACCGATGGATCGTGAAGAGGTCGAGGCCCGGTTGCTCGACGGGCTGACGGTGGACGACCGCAGACCGGAGCAACCGGTGCTGCTCGACGGCGCCAGTCAGCCGATCACGACGTGGCGGGAGAACTATCCCTACGACCGCAAGGTGAGCCGCAAGGAGTACGAACGCACCAAGCGCGTCCTCCAGATCGAACTGCTCAAACTCCAGCGCTGGGTCAACGACACCGGCGCCCGCGTGGTCGTGATCTGCGAGGGACGGGACGCGGCGGGCAAGGGCGGCACCATCCAGCGATTCACCGAACGCCTCAATCCACGCGGCGCGAAGATCGTGGCCCTCGGCAAGCCCACGGACCGGGAGAAAGGCCAGTGGTACTTCCAGCGTTACGTCGACCATCTCCCCGGGCCGGGTGAGATCGTCTTCTTCGACCGCTCCTGGTACAACCGGGCAGGCGTCGAACGGGTCATGGGCTTCTGCACCCAACAGGCCTACGAACTGTTCCTCAAGCAGTGCCCGCTCTTCGAGGAGATGCTCGTCGAGGACGGCGTCATCCTGGTGAAGTTCTGGTTCTCCGTCTCCCGGGCCGAACAGCGGACGCGGTTCGCGATCCGCCAGGTCGACCCGGTACGCCAGTGGAAGCTCTCACCCACCGACGTCGACTCCCTCGACCGCTGGGACGAGTACACCACCGCCAAGGTCGAGATGTTCCGCGTCACCGACACCGCGCACGCCCCCTGGACGGTCGTCAAGAGCAATGACAAACGGCGGGGCCGCCTCGAAGCCATGCGCATTCTGCTGCACCGCATCGACTACGCGGCCAAGGACGCCGAGGCGGTCGGCAGTCCGGACCCCCTGGTCGTCGGCGCCGCCGCCACCCTCCTGGAGCCGGGCGAAGAGGACACCGTCCTGTCCCCGACCCCGCTGACCAACCGGACCCAGGGCCCCGGACGGCATCCCGGCGGCACGAACTCCTGAAGCGTGGCGCGGGTCCGTCGGCACGGGGGCCCGCACAGCGGTGCCGGCGAGGCCCTGGCAGGGGCGGGGCCGGTCAGAGGCGGCGCCGGCGCCCCCTCACGCAAGCGGCGGCGGCCAGCAGGCCCGCCGCCGTCAGGCTGACCCCCATGCCGATGTCCCAGCCGGACGGACCCGCGGTCACGGCGCCGCCGACGCCGCCGCGCACACCGAGGCTGGGCAGCGCCGCAGGGCTGATCGCGACCGGCGCCGCGCCGGTCGGGACCGGCGCGGGAATGCTCGTGGCGGGAACGAGGGTGGGCAGCGACCGGCGAGGGAGGACCTCGCAGGCGATGCCGTCGTCCGGTCCCTGGTCCTCGTCGAGGCGGTTGGGGTCGCTGGTGTTCCGGTCGAACTCCGCCTGGGCGTCCTCCTGGTAGGTGAAGTCGCGGCAGTCGAGGTCCTGGGCGTGGGCGACTCCGGACAGCGGAGCCAAGGTCATGATCGTCGCGGCTATGCCCGCGACGACGGTGCGATGGGGCATGGGTGTCTCCTCCCGGCCGGGCGGCCGTCGCTTCGACGCTAGGCAAAGACCGGCGCCGTCGCGCGAGGCGAGCGGCCATCCGAGTGGACCCGCCCCGATCCGCCGGGCCGCCGGCGGTGGCGTACCGGCGCCGGCGCGGCAGGACGACCTCCGACCGCCACGGCCGGGCGAAGTCGCGAGCGCTGCGTCCTGTACCGCGTGGGGGAAGACCCGGGCGCAGGCCCGACGTGTCCCGTTCGCGGCGGGGATGTCTTTCCCGCCGGTCATCGGGTACCCGGTGCGGCACCAAGAGGAAGGGGTGAAGGCGATGGCTGAAGCAGGACGGTACGGCACGGACGGCGAGCGCGACGCGCGGACCGCCGACGGCGGTGACTCGGCCGGCGACCTGGTGCAACGCGCTTCGCAGCAGCTGACCGAACTGGTGCGCGGCGAAATGCAGCTCGCACGGGCGGAGATGGTGGAGAAGGGCAAGCGTTACGGCAAGGGCGGTGGACTGTTCGGCGGGGCCGGACTCTTCGGCTTCCTCACCCTTCAGGCGCTGGTCGCCACCGCGATCGCCGCGATCGCGGTACCGCTCCCGGTGTGGGCCGCGGCCCTGATCGTCACGGCCGTACTGGCGGTGATCACCGCCGTGCTGGCCCTGACCGGCAAGAAGCAGGTCGGCGCGGCCGCCCCACCGGTGCCCGAGCGGACCGTCGACAGCGTGAAAGCCGATGTGTCGGAGATCAAGGAGAGTGCACGACGATGACCCAGCCACCCCACGACGAGCCCACCGCGGCCGGCCCCGAGGAACTGCGCCGACAGGTAGAGCAGACCCGCCATGAACTCGGCGAGACGGTTGAGGCGCTGGCCGCCAAGACGGACGTCAAGGCCCGCGCGCAGGAGAAGGCGACCGCGCTGAAGGAACAGGCCGGCACCACGGCGGCGCATCTGTCCGAGCAGGCCAGGACGAAGGCGGCCGAGGCGGCCCATCTGCTGGAGGAGAAGGTGCCCGCCCCGGTCAAGGACACGGCCGCCGCGGCCGCTGTCCAGGTCAGGGCCAAGGCCGGGCAGGCCGAGCAGATGTGGCAGGACAAGGCGCCCCGCCAGGTGCGTGACCACCGCGCTGCCCTCATCGGGGCCGCCACGGCGGTCGCCGTCGCCTACCTGCTGCTGCGCCGCGGCAAGAAGTAGCCGACGGCGGGACGGGCGCCGTCGGCCTCACCGGGCGGGCGGCGCCCTTCGCCGAACTGCGGATCATGCCGCCGGGCGTGAGACTGCGGCCGAAGCGATCGGTCCGTCCGGTCCCCGCCCGCACCGGCCGTCCCCGCCCACACCGGTACGACGGCCGTCCGGCCAGGCAGGCCGGACAGGCCGGGCAAGTCAGGCACAGTGGAGTCTTGATGGTGCTCGCCGTGGTGTTCGCCGTCCTCGGCGCCGTCAGTAACGCGGTGGGCACGGCGTTCCAGCGCAAGGCCGCCTCCACGGTGGAACAGGGCGGCGGAGTACGGCTGCTGCTCGCCCTCGTGCGGCGGCCCGCCTGGTCGATCGGCATCGCGGGCGTGGTGGGCGCCGCGGTGTTCCAGGCCCTGGCCCTCATCAACGGTCCCATGGCGCTGGTCCAGCCCCTGTTCATCCTCGAGCTCCCCTTCGCGCTGCTGTTGGCGGTGCCCCTCATGCACCGCCGGCTGTCGTCCGAAGGCTGGTGGGCGGTCGGGGGAGTGGTGGCCGGACTCGCCGTGCTCCTGGCGGCGGCCGCCCCCTCCGGCAGCCGGGAACAGGCCTCCATGGCGCGCTGGATCCCGGTCCTGGCGCTCACCCTGGGAGCGATGGCCGTGGCGTTCCTCCTCGCCCGCTCCGCCTCCTCACCGTTGTTCCGAGCCGCCGCGCTGGCCTCGGCCGCGGCGGTCGGCAACGCCCTGACCGCCGCCCTGCTGAAGTCCGCCACGGGACGCCTCGCCGACGCGGGCCTGCCCGCGTTCCTCACCGCCTGGCAGACCTACGGATTCGCGATCACCGGGGTCCTGGCCCTCCTGTTGCTGGAGAACGCCCTGCAGGCCGGCCCCCTGGCCGCGTCACAGCCCGCGCTGACCATCGGAGACGCGGCGGTGAGCCTCCTGCTGGGCGTGGCGCTGTTCGACGAAAGCATCCGAACGGGCTGGTGGCTGCTGCCCGAGGCGATCGGCGCACTCCTCATCCTCTGGGCCGTGGTGCGGCTCACCCGGGTGGTGCCCCACCTCGTCGACGTCGTGCGCTGAGACCCGCTCGAACGGGTGCGACGCTCGTGCATCCGGACGGCACGACCGGTGCCGCCGACCGTGCCGTGCTGTGCTGGGCGGGACGGGCGGGAGTCCCGGGCGCGAAGGAAGGGGCGAAGATGGGTGACCTCCACGGTCCGGACCACGAGCACCGGCGTCCCCCGGGCGTCGGCGACGCGACGGTGGAAGCGCTGGGCTCACTCTCCAAAGCGCTGGAGACGGTCGAGCGGGCCCGTGGGCACCTCTACTCGTTCCACCAGCTCACCGGCACCGCGGACCTGGAACTCGACCGGGCGGTCGCACTGCTGCGCAGCGCGGGCCACGAGACCTGGGCAGAACGTGTCGAGACGGAGATCCTGGGGCGCAACGTCATCCCCGGACACTGGACGTTCCAGCTCGTCGAAGCCTACGACGGGACGTACTACCGGGTCTTCAGACAGCTGGAACACGAGGCGGTGCAACAGCTCGCCCAAGGGCGCGACCACCTCTACGAGGCGGAGCTGAAGGAAGCCCGCCGCACCCGCGACCACCCTGATCACACAGCCACCCCCGCCACCCCCGCCACCCCCGGCACCCGCGACCCGTCCGGCCCTTTCGACTGACGGAAACGGAACGAGACCCTCGACGTCCTGTGTCAGGGCGTGGTCGAGGGTGCGGAGGAACTGGCGAGGCGGGGTTCGATGCGGGCGACCACCCGCTGCCCGGCCGGTTTGCGCGCGGCACGGAGTCTTGCCTCGGCGGCGAGGAGAGGGACGTACAGCAGCCATCCCCACAGGCTGAAGTCGACCAGCCCACTGGCCGTCAGGGGCCGGTTCACGGCGAAGAAGGCAAGGAACGTCAACCGCGTAGGCCGCGCAGCGGTGTGCCGGCAGCAGCCGAGGCGAGGACCCGCACGCCGCCGAACTGGCCAGCCGCCGCCGGTTCCGGGCGGGTCACAGGCGTAGGACGATCAGGGCCGTGTCGTCGGTGGTGCCGGTGGTGGGGAGGAGGTCGGTGAGGAGGGCGTCGGCCAGGGGTTCGGGGGCCGAGTGTCTGTGGTGGGTGAGGGAAGCGGAGAGCCGGGCCAGGCCCGTGTCGATGTCCTCGTCGCGGCGCTCGATCAGGCCGTCGGTGTACAGGACGAGGGTGGCGCCCTCGGTGAAGCCGGTGTGGGCCTGAGGGCGGGGGAGGTGCTCCGGGCGGGCGGCCAGCGGGGGATCGGTGGCCTGGTCGAGGAAGGTGACGGTCCCGTCGCGGTGCACGAGGGCGGGCGGCGGGTGGCCGGCGCAGCTGTAGGTGATGGTGTGGCTGTCCCAGTCGATGAAGGTCGTCACGACGCTGGTCGCCTCGGCGCCCTCGACGAAGCGGGCGTACAGGCCGAGGGCCTCCAGGGCCTGGGCCGGGCCGTCGGCCACGCGGCAGGCGGCGCTCAGGGCGCTGCGCAGCTGTCCCATGGTGCAGGCCGCCGCGAGGCCGTGCCCGACGACGTCGCCGACGGCGACGGCGAGATTGTCGCCGGGCAGGTCGACCAGGTCGTACCAGTCGCCGCACACGTTCAGCGCGCCGACCGCGGGCCTGTAGCGCACGGCAGCGGCGTGCGGCCCGGTCGGGCCGGGCGCGGGCAGCATCGCCGCCTGGAGGGCCAGAGCGACCTCCCGCTCGTGGGCGTGGGACCGGCGGAGCCGTTCGTTGACCTCTTGCAGCTCGCGGGCCCGGGTGTACAGCTCGGCCTCCAGGACCCGGGCTCGGGCCCCGCCGTTCGGGCCGCCGCGCGCGTGGATGAGTTCGGTGACCTCCTCCACCCGGTGCACGACCAGCGCCACGTGCCCGTCGGGGCCGTGGACGGGCGCGTTCACCGGGCTCCAGTAGTGCTCGCGCCACACGCCGGGCCGGTGGGGGTCCTCGATGTCATAGCGCAGTAGTGCCATCGTGTCGCGTTCGCCGGTGGCGACCACCCGCAGCATCGACTCCCGGGTCTCCCGCATGCCGGCCGCGGCCGGATCGTTCGGGTTCTCCGGGAAGACGTCGAAGATGTACCGGCCGAGCAGCTGCTCGCGGGTGCGTCCGGCCAGCCGCAGGAAGTCGTCGTTGGCGTCCGCGTAGATCAGGTCGGGGGTGAGGAGGGCCACCATGCCGGGCAGGGCTCGGAAGACCGCCACATAGTCGATCAGTGGTTTCCGCATGTCCTGCCGCCTGTCTCGGTGCCGAGCCTCACTGTGCCGTTCCACGATAGAAGGGAGATCGCGGCGGGGCCTGGAAACCGCGTCTCTCGAGACGGACGCGTTCCCCGATCGGCCACGGCGCAATCGGCCGTGGCCGAGGGCCGGCGGCATCCACCTCACCTGCGGAGGAAGCCGCACGAAAGGGTGGTCGGCGTGGCGGTCTCAGCTCCTTGCGCGGGGCTCTCCCGCCGCGCCGGTGGGCCCGCCCGCGCAGGTGACGTCCGCGGCGGGCAGCCTCCCGGTGCGCAGGTAGGCGTTGACCGTGCCGTCGACGCAGGTGCTGCCGTACGGCCCGTAGACGCCGTGCCGGTCGGAGCCGGTGACGGTGACCAGGAGGGAACCGTGGTCGCCTCCGTTCGGCAGGAGGTCCAGGGTTTCCGCGAAGTCGGAGTCCGGTACGGCCGGGCGGCCCTGCGCGGCCCGACCCATGGTGCGGATCGAGGCGGCGAACGACCGCCGCGCCTCGTCCGTGAGGGGGGTCGGGTCAGGGCGGGCGGGGACGATGCGGAGACCGGGGTCGCGGACGCCGCCGGCACGAACGCGGTGGCCAGGGACGCCGTCGCCGTGCACGGATCGTCGAGGAGCCCCATGCGGTCCGACGCCAGGCCGTTTCGCTCCCCGCCTCACTCCGGTCAGCTCCCCGTTCCGCCTGGTGCCAGCCTCACCGCCGGCCGTCGGGGCGGCCCCCGGCGCCTGGATCGTTGAGCGGTTGCCCGGACCGCGACGGCACGACCTCGCCATGGCGTGACCCGCCGGAGCGCGTCCGTGAGCAGCCACGTCAGTCCGGTGCGGGCGGCGGCTGTTCGCCCGGTCCGACGCCGGCGTTGCGGACGGCCAGGAGCGCCGCACCGATGTCGGCCACCGCGCGCGGGTCGGAGAGGGAACGGCCCGTCAACTCCTCGACACGGCGCAGCCGGTAACGGACGGTGTTGGGGTGGACGAAGAGGCCCCGGGCCGCGTCGGTGGCCGAGCCGGCGGCGCCGAACCAGTGTTCCAGGGTCTCCAGCAGGCGAGCGCGCTCCGCGACCGGGAGGTCGACCAGGGGCTGGAGGACCACTTCCACGAGGTGCGCCGCCTCCGCCGGAGCGGCGGCCACCACCATGGCCAGCGGGTTGTCGTCGAACCGCGCGACGCCGGGACCGGTGCCCCGCAGCCCGGCCAGGGCCAGACGGGCGAAGCGCAGCGCCTGTGGGGTGTCCCGCAGGGAGTGGAAGCACGGGCTGACGCCCACGCGGGCCGGGGCTTGACGCAGGACCCGCAGACAGGTGCTCTCCGCCGCCGGCGTGGGCAGGGCGATCACACCGATCTGATGGTCGGGCAACAGCCGCCAGGCCGAAGCGAGTTGGGCCTGGCGCAACACGGCTTCGATGCCCGCCGGCGGCTCCTCGCCGGGAGCGCCGGCCGCCGCCGCGGCCACCGCGTAGGGGCCGTGTTCCGGCAGGCCCAGCTCGCGGGCCGCCTCCCACAGCGTGGTCCGGTCGGCGATGACGCCGGTGAACAGCGCCTCCACCAGTGCCGAGCGCCGGGCGTGGCGCTGCGAGGTCAACTCGGCGGAGGTCTCGCGGTAGGCCACCGCCACCGCCTCCGCGTACAGGCCGAACAACGCCCAGATCTCCGCGGACTGGGACACCAACTGGTCGTCGGAGACCTCGGGATGCGTCCGTGACTCCAGCAGGATCTCCGTCCACAGCAGTTCGAAGCCGACCCGGTACGCGTGCAGGGTGTCCGCCAGGGGCACGCCCTGCTCGGCGCGCACCCGGCCGGTCTCGCGGGCCGGGCTCGGATCCGGGGCATCCGCGTCACCGAGGTGGCTCAGCACCAGGTCCGCGTTGGCGGTGCACGAGCGGCGCAGCGAGTCGAAGGGGATCAGCGACTCCTCGTCGTAGGCGTCGACGTCCGAGCGGATACGCTGCGCGATCCGCTCACCCAGTTCCGGAAGTCTGGAATGAAGGGCCGCGGCCACGCCCGAGATCTCCATTCCCGCAGCTTAACGCCATCGTTTTGTTCCCCGGGACAATCCGGGAGGGGTGGCGCTGTCCCGTCGCCCATGGTCCGTCGCCATGCGTGGCAGCACGATGTCGCGCAGGTGAACAGCGGATTTCATCGGTGACGTTCGTGGAGGCGGGTCATGGCCAATCTGGCGCAGTTCCTGGTGGAGACGGCACAGCGGCAGCCGGGGCGCCCCGCGCTGCGCCTGGGCGAGCAGGTCACCAGCTACGCGGAGCTGGACGAGCGCAGTGCCCGCGCCGCCACGCTGCTCCGGGCCGAGGGCGTGCGGCCGGGGGACCGCGTCGCCCTGATGCTGCCCAACGTTCCCGAGTTCGTCGTCCTGTACTACGCAGTGCTGCGCGCCGGGGGGATCGTCGTACCGATGAATCCGCTGCTGAAGACGCGGGAGACCGAGTACCACCTCGACGACTCCGGGGCGGTGCTGCTGTTCGAGTGGCACCAGGCGCCGGGAGAGGGCGCCCAGGGCGCGGCCGCCGCCGGAGTGCGGCACCTGGCCGTCGAACCCGCCGCCTTCGCCGCACTGCTGGCCGGGCACGAGCCGCTGCCCGAGACGGCCGAGACCGGCGTCGACGACGTGGCCGTGCTCCTCTACACCTCCGGCACCACCGGCCGCCCCAAGGGCGCCACGCTCACGCACGGCGGGCTGCGGCACAACACCGAGGTCAACACGGTCCACGTCCAGCGGATGACACCGCAGGACGTGGTGGTGGGCTGTCTGCCGCTGTTCCACATCTTCGGCCAGATCTGCACGATGAGCGTGGCCGTCCGCGCCGGCGCCTCCCTCACCCTGATCCCCCGTTTCGAACCGCAGACCGTGCTGGACGCCATCGCCCGCGACCGGGCCACGGTCTTCGAGGGCGTTCCCACGATGTACGCGGCGCTGCTCCAGCACCCGTCGCAGGCGGACGTGTCCACGCTGCGGATGTGCGTTTCGGGCGGGGCCTCGCTGCCGGTGGAGGTACTGCACGGCTTCGAGCGGCGCTTCGGCTGTGCGGTGCTGGAGGGCTTCGGCATGTCCGAGACCAGCCCGGTGGTCACCTTCAACCACCCCGACCGACCGCGCAAGGCCGGCTCCGTCGGCACCCCGATCCGTGACGTGCGGGTGCGGCTCCTCGACGACAAGGGCCAGGACGTCGCCCCGGGCGAGGTGGGCGAACTGGTCGTGCGCGGCCCGAACGTGATGAAGGGCTACTGGAACCGGCCCGAGGAGACGGCGGCCGCCGTCCAGGACGGCTGGCTGCGCTCCGGCGACCTCGCGCGGCAGGACGAGGACGGCTACCTGTACATCGTGGACCGCAAGAAGGACATGATCATCCGTGGCGGCTACAACGTCTACCCGCGCGAGCTGGAGGAGGTCCTGCACGAGCACCCGGCCGTCGCCCTGGCCGCCGTGGTGGGCGTGCCGCACACCCACCTGGGCGAGGAGATCGCGGCCGCCGTCGTCCTGCGCCCGGGCGCCCATGCCACGCCGGACGAGCTGAGGGAGTTCGTCAAGAGCCGGGTGGCGGCGTACAAGTACCCGCGCGAGGTGTGGCTCGTGGACACCCTGCCGACCGGCCCCAGCGGCAAGATCCTCAAGCGGCAGATCGCCGCGACCGTCGGGCCGGGGCGAGGCTGAGGCCGAGGCCGCGGAGAAGCCGGCGGGGAGGGCAACTACGCTGCCGCCATGGCCGATTCGGATGTTGCCGCCACGAGCTGTGAACGACTGGTCCGGCTCGTGGCGCCACCGGCCGAACCGGTGCACGCCCGCGGGGACTGGACCGCCGTGGAGGCCGGGATCGGCAGTCGGCTGCCCGTCGACTACCGACGGCTCGTGGAGACCTACGGCTGGGGGGAGTTCTGCGACTTCCTCTACCTCCGCACGCCGTTCGGTACGAGCAGGCACAACGGCATCGAATGGCGGAGCGCCGACCTCACGACATCTCCCGCATTTCCCGCAGCTTCCGCATTTCCCGCAGCTTCCGCAGCTTCCGCAGCTTCCGCAGCTTCCGCAGCTTCCGCAGCTTCCGCAGCTTCCGCGGCTCCCGCACGGGAGCGTGACTGCCGCCCGCATCCACTGCGCCCCACCCCCGGCGCTGCCCCGGAGGCGCTGCTGATCTGGGGCACCACCATGGACGCCGACCGGCTGTGCTGGCTCACCGGCGGGGCCACCGAGGTGTGGCCGGTCGTGGTGTGGAGCAGCGAGGGCCGGTACGAGACGCATCACATGGGCGCGGCCGAGTTCCTCGCCGGATGGGTCGGCGGACACGTCAGCTCCGGCTTGCTGTCGGACATGGAGCCGGACCTGAAACCGTGGTTCAACGTTTTCCGCCCCCGCACCGACCGATGCCTGCGACTGTCCGAAGGACCCCTCGCCCACGCCGAGCGCCTGCGGATCCTGCGCGACGCGCTGGCTCCCACCGTCGACCGGGGCTCATGGCGCTCCGCGCACGACGAGATGAGCCAGGACCACTTCGCGACCGTCGACACCGACTGGCATCTCACCTACGAGACAGCCGGCCCCCACCAGATCCGGATCGCCTTTCCGCCCGAGGACGGCGAACGGGTTCGGCAGCGCCTCTTCGCCGCCGTGCCGCTCATGGGGTGCGAGGTGCTTCAGGTGACGACCTCCGCCGGACTGCCCCTGCCGGCCTGGAACGCGCCCACGGACGAAGACCGGTCCGCCTGACCTGTCCCGGAACAACCGCATCACGGAAGGGGATCCTCGGCATGGCCGTCATCCACCGCACCGCCCTCAGGCCTACCAAGCTGGAACTGCTCACCTCCTGGCTGCCCTCCCGGCCGTGGTACGCGGGCGGCACGAACGGACCGGAACTGGCGAAGGCCGGCGGCTTCCGGCTGGACGACCCCCAGGGCGAGGTCGGGATCGAGTTCCTGGTGGTCACCGACACCTCCGGCAGCCGTCCGGTCACCTACCTGATTCCGTTGACCTATCGCGGCGCCCCGCTCGACGGGGCGGAGCATGCCCTCGTCGGCACCATGGAGCACGGGGTGCTGGGGCGGCGCTGGGCCTACGACGGCTGCCATGATCCGCTGCTGGCCGCCCAGTTGACGGCCCTGGTCGAGGGCCGGGTCCAGGCCCAGGACCAGTACACGAGTGACGCCCCCGACCGGGAGGTCACCCGCTCCTGCACCGGTGCCGGTTTCGCACCCACGGACTTCACCGCCGGTGCCATGGACGATCAAGAGGGCACCGCGCTGCCCGCACCGCAGGGCACGACCCTCCGCCTGCACCGGGTCCTGCGCCCCGCCCCGGACGACGAGCCCTTCCTGCCCCCGCAGGCGATCGGCCACGTCGCCGGCTTCTGGCGGCTGCCGGACGGTACTCGCACGCGGGGCCTCTTCGTCGTCCTGCACAGCGGCTTCCGTGCCCAGGACCAGGCCGCCGACGCCCAGGTGGACGTCGAGGTGGACGTCGACGTCACAGCGTGAACCGGTGCCACGGCCAACCTTCCTGTGCCGCATCTCCTCTGACTGCTGCTGATGAAGAGCGCGGATCGGGGTACCTGGGCCCACATGGCACAGAAAACTGATCACGTCGAATCCGTGCGTGCCGTGCGGCAGCTGCGGCGTATCCGCCCTGTCTACGCGGGCGGTGCGGCATTGTGGGCCGCATCGGCCGCCTGGACGGGATGGGACGACCCCGGGAGCCGGCAGATGTGGGTGTCGGTGCTCTTCCTGGTGGTCTTCGCCGGTCTGCTGTCGGTGACCTCGCTGTGGCTGTGGCGTCGGCAGACGGCCGGTGAGGGCAGGTCCGTGCACCACGCCGCTCCGCGAAGGACGGCCGCGCGCCGCCACGCCAACGCCTGAGGGACCGACAAATCCATGGCCCGCCACGCCCCCGGCGTCCTACAGTGAAGGCCGCCGGGTGGAGCAGGTAGGCAGCTCGCTGGGCTCATAACCCAGAGGTCGCGGGTTCAAATCCCGCCTCGGCCACCGAAGACCGGGCCCGCCGCACACGCGGCGGGCCCGCGTCGTGCGCCGGGGCGGGATGTCGACGAGCCTCGGCGGCCCGAACCGTCCGGCACGGTTCTCACGGAACTCCGACGTGAGCGGTGCAACGAAGCTTCGTCCGCGGCAGAACGCCCCGGGCCCGCTCACCGCGTGCCCGGGGCGTCTCTCCGGACGTGTGCCCGACTCGCACGGGTGTCGGTGCGCCTCGCCGCACCCCGCCTCGCGGAGGATTGCCGATTGCCGCGCGGGGTGTTCGGTGGTCCCATGGGGGCGCGGTGCCGCTACGACATGACGGGCGGTACGGCGTGGCCTTCGCGCGCGTGCGACTCGAGGATGGGGAGTGCTCATGTCAGGACGGTTCGAGGCGACGGTGGAGGTCGATCGGGCTGTCGAGGAGGTGTTCGCCTACCTCGCCGACGGGCGCAACGATCCGCAGTTCAGCCCCCGGGTGCTCAAGATCGAGCGGATTCCCGAGGCCCCGACCACGGTGGGCACCGTCTTCCGGAGCACGGTCAAGGACGCCGGGATGAAGACGGCGAGAGAGTTCCGCATCACCGCTCTCGATGCCCCGGTGAAGATCCGATGGGCCGAGGTCTCGAAGAACACCGTGACGGTACGTGAAGGCGGTTACGACCTGGCGCCGCTGCCCGGCGGCGGAACCCGGGTCCGTATCTTCAACGTTCTCGAAGGCCACGGGCTGGGCAAGGTCCTCGTCGGCCTGGCGCTGGCGGCCGCCCGCAAGGACGCTCCCGGCTTCGGCGCGCGCATCAAGGCGGCGGCCGAGGCGGCGATCGCGCCGCGTTGACGAGTTGACGAGTTGAACGCCTCGCGGGCGCCCCGCCGTCCACCGAACGGGCCTACGGCGGCGGGTCGCCCGCCCCCACGCGGCGCACGCCACCGCCGTGACCGCCTCACTGCGCCGCGAGGCCGACGCCAAGCGCAACCCCCCGCCCGCCGTCATCGCCGACGCCGTCGGCAGGGCCGTCACCGCCCGCCGCCCCAAGACCCGCTACGCCACCGGTTCCGGCGCCCGGCCCCTCGTCGCTCTTCGCTCTTCGCCGGATCCTGCCCGACCGCGCCTTCGACACCGTCATCTCCCGGGCGGTCGGTGCCCGGTGAACCATCGCGACGAGGCCGGTCAGCGGGCGATACGGTGCTTCCTTCCGCCACGGCGGAAGCGGACCGCGGCGTAGCAGAGATCGGCGAGGAGGACGACGGCGCCGATGATCAGCAGGTAGAACAGCCCATGGACGGCGAAACCGATGATGCCCAGGACGAGGGCCACAAGGATCAGAAACAGAAACAGGCTCATTGGCTCTCCCGCCGGCCTCGATGTGTCAACGACGGGCGAGGCGTCGCTCGCCGCCGACGCCCGGCGCGTAGTCCAGTTCGTAGTGCGCGAAAACCTTCGGTTCCTCCGAGGCGTGCAGTTCGCCGTCGAGGTCGATCGACGGGGCCTTCTTCACCGCGTTCTTGTCGTGGGCGACCTTCAGGTAACCCGGACCGACCGTCGCCCCGAGGAGCGGCACGAACACCAGACGACGACGGGTGGGAAGACCGACGGTCACCGTGGCGAAGCACGGCATGTCGGTCCCGGTGTCCACGTAGACCGACTCCAGGACGCCGATCCTGTGCCCCTGCGGGTCCACCACGTCATGACCGCGCCACTCACGGATATCGCTTGCCTCGAACATCAGCTACCTCCGCAGCTGCGGGTACCCGCCTTCGCGTCTCCGATGTCATGCGCACCCGCCACGACCGCACCCGCGGGGCTGTACCGGGCACTACGGACACGGGCGTGCCGGGGACCGCGCGGCACCGCATCGCCCGGGGCTTCGTCGGCGCCCGCGTCCCCGCGCCGCGATGGGGTACCCGGGGCCGCAGGAAGATCCGGAGCCGCTTTCCGCCGGAAGGGTAGGAGCGCCGTGTACGAGTACGCCCTCGACGGTCCCCTCGTACATCTGACGCTCTTCGACGCCATGGGGTATGACACCGCGGCCGGGCTGTGCGGGGCCCTGGCACTGGGCGCCTGCCGCAACTCCCGCCGACAGGGGAACCGGCCTCGTCGCCAAGGGCGAGGCCGTGGAAGCCGCGCTGATCGACCAGTACGGGAACCGCCGCTATGTCACCGGCATCCTCGCCACTCTCGACACCCGCACAGGCGTGCTGAGCTGGGTCAACCGCGGCCACCAGCCACCGATCATCATCCGCGGCAATCGCCGGAGCAGCCACCTGCACTGCCCTCCGGCCCACCCCATGGGCACCGGCCTGGGGCTGGCCGGCACTGTCTGCCGCGAACAACTGCAGCCAGGTGATCGCGTCGTGCTCTGCACCGACGGCATCACCGAGGCCCGCCGCCCCGGCGACAGCGAGTTCGGCCTCGAACGCTTCACCGACTTCCTCATCCGCCATCACGCCGACGGCCTGCCCGTCCCCGAGACCCTGCGCCGTCTCATCCAGGCCGTCCTCGACTATCACGGCGGGGAACTCCAGGACGATGCCACCGTCCTGATGTGCGAATGGCTCGGCCCTGCCGTGGACGACACCGCCTCCGCGGCGGCCCTGACGGGACTGTCGGCCACCGCCGACCTGCCCGCCGCCCACAGCACCCAGCACGGGAGCAGCCCGTCATGAACTCCGTCCTGCGCGTCGATGTCACCGACACCCGCGGGCAGACGACCGCCCTCACCGTGGCCGGTGAACTGGACCTGAACACCGCGGACATCCTGCACCGCACCGTGGAGGACGTCCTCCACGACCACCGCACCGCCATCCTCGACCTGACCGGCGTCACCTTCTGCGACTCCTCCGGCCTCAACGCCCTGCTGCGCCTTCGTCGCCACACCCAGGAAACCGGCGGTGGCCTCGTCCTTGCCGCACCGCCCTCGCAGATGCTGCGCCTGCTGACCGTCACCGGCGCCGGCGCCATCCTCACCGTCTACGGCAGTCTGGCCGAGGCCTGGGAGCCGCATCCCCCGACCGCCACCCCGCCCACGGCGTGACCGCACCCGCATGCCCGTCCGCCCGACCCATGCAGGGCCAAACACTCTGTGAACAGCGCGAATACGGGTTCGCGAAGGTCACTTCAAGGCCTACCGGCCGTCACCCGGGCCCGGCACGATCGCCCGTATGACGATCACCGCGGGCGCCCACGCACCGCACTCCCGTCGCCCCCGCCCGAGGCGGTTCGGCCCGCGTTCCCTGCCCTGCGAACGCATCCGCGCCCTGGCGGAGGAGGCCACCACCAGCCTCGGCGTCGACACCCCGCAGACCTGGCAGCTCACGTGAGCGAGCCGGTGAGGCCGTCGCGCGCCGCACGGCCTTGCCCGCTCCGTCCGCCTCCAGGTCGCCGTGCCGTCGGGGGCGGTCACGGTGACCCTGATGGCGTGCCCCGGTGCCCGGCCCAAACCCGCTGGCGATCGGCTACCCGCCCGGCGTGCGGATGCGTGAACGAGCCGACGGCGCGAGCCTGTGAGTGACGACGGATCCACTCGCACCGCCTTGTTCGAGGAGAACGCCATGCCGAAGAAGGACGACCCGAGCAAGGGTGACGAGGTCTCGTGGAAGAGCCACGGCCAGAAGGTGACCGGGAAGGTGAAGAAGAAGATCACCGACCGTACGGAAGCGGCCGGCCGCACGGTCGACGCCTCGAGTGAGGAGCCGCAGTACGAGGTGGAGAGCGACAAGTCCGGACGCTCCGCCGTGCACAAGCCCGGCGCCCTGCGCAAGAAGGGCGACCGGTTCTGATGACGGGGAAGCAGCGGCCCGCCGACCGTGACGAGACCGTCGACGCGTTCCACGAGGCGGTCAACATGACCGCCGACCGGCTGGAGAAGTGGCTGGCCACCGACGAGTCCAAGAGCGTCGGTCAGAGCGACGGCGGCGAAAGCGTCGGCCACGCCTCCGGGCGGCGCATCATCCGGCTTCTGCACACGAACAAGACGGACCTCACCGACGACGACCTCGCCCACATGCGCAAGGTCGTCGGCTATGTCCACCGTCACGTCGCACAGCGCCCCGACGGCGACATCACCGACATTCCGTGGCGCTACTCCCTCATGAACTGGGGCCACGACCCCGAGAAATGACCCACGCAGGCACGACATGGTGGGTGAAGGTTTCCTCGGGGGCCGCGCCCCGGCTGCGCGCTCACCGGCTTTCCGGTCCGTGTTTCCAGGTTTCCGGGCCGCCGCCTCGCCACTCGATGAGGGCGGACGACTCGACGTAGGCCTCGTCGGCGTCGTCCAATCCGGTTTCCCGGAGGAACTCGGCGACGTCCAGCAGGCCGTACGCCATCCCCAGGAAGTGGTCACCGGCGCGCACCCGTCGCCCGCCGTCCTCGGCGGGCGGATAGATCACCACGGGGTGCGCAAGGCCCATGCCAACAGCGTGCGCCCTTCGTCGAACGAGCGCATGCGGGCCTACGGCGGAGCGGCCGAGCCCGATACGGGCGCCGTCGTGGTTCCGCGCGCTGCGCGTGCGCTGCGCCGAACGGGTGAATCGCGAGTCGCGTGAATTCAGGCGCCGCATGGCCGAGGCGTGGCTGGGGAGAAATCCGGCATGTGATGCCGTACCCGGCGAGAGAGGGAGCCCGCGGGTGAGCGCAGTCGTCTTCACAGCTGATTTCTCCTCTGACCGTCAGTGGGTGGCGGGCCGTTCGTGGGCCTATCCCGACGGCGGTCCCACCAACCCCGGCGACAACAAACTGGACCATCTCACCGCCGACCCCGCGTACTCCCGCACCGGCACGTTCCGCGCCACGCGCAGAACCGACGGGCTGTGGAACGCGGGCCTGTTGACCACCGAGGAGAGCGACGAGGGCTTCATGGTCCGCACCGGAGACCGCCTCGACGCCAGGGTGCGCCTGCCCACCGGGCTGGGTTCCTGGCCGGCGATCTGGACCTGGCGGGACGGAGGCAACGAGGTGGACGTGTTCGAGTACCACCCGGACAATCCCGACCTGCTGGAGTTGAGCAACCACGTACGCGAGGGCCACTGTTACGTGCGCGACGGAGCCGTCCGCCCCGGTGGCGTCATCGACATGAGCGTGACGTTCGGCAGACGCAGCGTGGTCTGGTCGCTGAACGGGGAGCGGGTCTTCGCCGACGGACGGGGTGTCGGGTCGTCCTGGCACGCCTACCTCATCGTCAACCTCTCGGTGTGCGCGGGCCGTTACCACCCGCCTCCCGACGCCGTCACCACCGAGCTGTCGTACGAGGTGGAGAGCCTGGTGGTGCACCGTACGGTGAACCGGGGCTCCGGACCCTGACGGGTGGGAGCGACGGATCGGTGAGGTCGCCGGGCGGGCCGACGGTAATCCGGGTGCGGTGGGGTAGAGGGACGTCGATCGGCCCCTGACCGTGGTGGCCGGATGTCTGCCGTCGAGAAGGAGCCGAGCATGACCGACGAGGCCTACCTGTTTCTGCTGGACGACGCCTCCGTGGCGCTCGGCGTGACTCCGGCCGCCGTCGGTGACCTCGCCTGCATGGAGACCACGGCGGTACGCGCGTGGCTGGACGCTCAGGGAAGCACGGCCACGTCCCCCCGTCTGCGACTCGTGCCGCCGGAGGAGAGGGCGGCCGTTCCCGAAGGAGCGGAGCGGCTGCCGGTTCCGCTGAGCGAGGAGGAACTGAACCGTGTACGTCATCACCTGGCGCCGGCCGCGCACGCCCGGGTCGAGGAGGAACTGCTCGCCTACCGCGACTGCGCCGACGGCAGGGACGATCTGATCGGGCGGGCACTGGCCGTCGGCGTGCCGCCGCACCGCATCGTGGAACTGACCGGCGTCGATCCCGCGACCGTGACCGCTGCGGCAGGCGACCGGTGACGCGACGGCCGTACCCGCGGTCGTGGGGGTGATGGCGGGCGCGTGACCGGCGGCCGGCGACCCGCGACATGCCTGAGCGAAGGGTGCCCACGTGGCGGAGTCAGCGCGCGCGGCACACCGATGGTCAGATTTTAGGTAGACTGACCTACCTAAAATCTGAGAGGAACGGAATGGGTGACACCCCCGCCGCTGCGTCGCGACCAGGCAAGGGGCCCGGGAAGGGGCCCGGCAAGGCGCGCACGCGGTTGCTCGCCGCCGCCGCGCGCCGCTTCTACGCGGACGGCGTCTCGGCGACGGGGATCGACACGATCACCGCCGAGGCGGGCGTGGCGAAGATGAGTCTCTACAACAACTTCTCCTCGAAGGCCGACCTGGTGATGGCCTACCTCGATGCGCGGCACGAGGAGTGGCTGGGCCTGTACCGGCGGCGGCTCGGGGAGGTCCGGGACGGTCGCGGCGGGGTGCTGGCCGTCTTCGACGCGTACGCCGATCACGCAGCCTTCGCCTACGAGCACGGCTTTCGGGGGTGCGGGCTGCTGAACGCGGCTGCCGAACTGCCGGCCGGCCACGAGGGACGGGACGTGGTGCGCCGGCACAAGGAGGAGGTCGAGTCGCTGCTCTCCGGGCATCTGGGGGAACTGCTGCCCGACCGGCCCGAGGAGGCCGCCGCGCTGGCGGAGCAGCTGTCGTTCCTGCTGGAGGGCGCGATGGCACGCGCCGGCCTGGAGGGCGCGGGTACGCGGCTGGGGCATGCGCGGACCATGGCGGCGAACCTGCTGGACCGGCTTTGACACGGCCCACCGGACCTGCGGCCGGCTCGGTGGGCGTGGGCTCGTGGTGTGTGCTCGTGGCATCGGTGCTGTGGGGCACCACGGGTACCGCCGCGACCTTCGCCCCAGCCGTGGGTCCCCTCGCGATCGGGGCCGCCGCCATGGGCCTGGGCGGACTTCTCCAAGCCCTCGTCGCCGCCCCTCGTATCGCCCGCGAGATGCCCGCGCTGCGCGCGCAGCGCGGGGTGGTCTTGCTCGGCGCGCCGGCGGTGGGGGCCTACCCGCTGGCGTTCTACACCTCCATGCATCTGGCCGGGGTGGCCGCCGGCACCGTGGTGTCGATCGGCTCCGCTCCCCTCGCGTCGGCCGTGATCGAGCGGGTGGTGGACGGACGCCGCCTCACGCGCCGTTGGATGACCGGCGCCGCCCTGGGCCTGTCGGGAACCGTTCTGCTGTGCGTGGCCGAAGCAGCCCAGTCACAGTCCGGCTCCGGGGCCCGGTCGGTGGGCACGACCGTGCTCGGCGTGGGGCTGGGCCTGGTGGCGGGTTTCACCTACGCCCTCTACTCCTGGGCGGCCCACCGTCTGATCAGGCGTGGGGTGACCTCCGGCGCGGCCATGGGCGCCGTCTTCGGGCTGGGCGGCCTGCTGCTTCTGCCCGTGCTGCTGTCCACGGGCGCCCCGCTGGTCGGCTCCTGGTCCAACGCGGCCGTCGGCGCCTATATGGCCCTGGTCCCCATGTTCACCGGCTACGTCCTGTTCGGCTGGGGCCTGGCACACGTACCGGCGAGCACCGCGACCACGCTCTCGCTGCTGGAACCCGCCGTCGCGGCCGTGCTCGCCGTCCTGGTCGTCGGTGAACGCCTGCCCCCGCTCGGCTGGACCGGCATCGCCCTGGTCGTCGGCTGTCTCGCCGTGCTCACCACACCGACCCGTACCGCACCACCGACCCGTACCGCTCCACGGGCCCCTGTCTCCGCAGCCGAGCCGGGGGAGAGGGCCGGGAGGGCCGGGAGAGCCGGGTCGCCGGAGAAGGAGACGCCGGCGCGTCGACGGGCGGAGCGGTGAGGGGCAGGGGCGGCCGGGCCCGGGAGCCCTCCCCGCGACCCGGCCGGCCTGCCGGCAGGCCGGCCGGGTCTCATGACCCGGCGGCCGGGCGCAGCCGGAGTCCCTGCATACCGCCGTCGACGGCCAGAGCGGTGCCCGTCACGCAGGCGGCGGCGGGACTCGCGAGATAGACGATGGCGGTGGCTATCTCGTCCGCGGTGACCAGACGGCCCATCGGCTGCCGGGCGTGGAGAGCCGCCCGTTCGGCCTCGGGATCGTCGGCGGCGCACAGCAGCCGGGCCACCCAGGGGGTGTCGGCGGTGCCGGGGTTGACGCAGTTGACGCGGATGCCCTCGCGGACGTGGTCGGCGGCCATCGCCAGGGTCAGTGACAGCACGGCACCCTTGGTGGCGGAGTACAGGGCGCGTTGGGGCAGGCCCGCGGTGGCGGCGACGGAACAGGTGTTGACCACGGCGGCGTGGGACGAGCGCCGCAGATACGGCAGGGCCGCACGGGTCGTGCGCACCATGCCGACCACATTGACGTCGAGGACGTGGTGCCACTGCTCGTCGGGGTTGTCCTCGACGGTTCCCGCGGCGCCGGTTCCCTGTTGTCGACGAGGACGTCCAGGCCGCCGAACCGCCCCGCCGCTTCTTGGATCGCGGCCCGTACCGAGGCGTCGTCCGTGACGTCGGCCTTGAGCGCGAGCAACGGCTGTGGCACCCCGGCGGGGTCCCGGTCCAGTACGGCGGCCTCGGCGCCCTGCGCGGCGAGCAGTCGGGCCGTGGCCAGTCCGATGCCGGACGCGCCGCCGGTCACGACAGCCCAGAGACCCGAAGGGCCGCTCATGAGACCTGGTCCTCTTCGGCGAGGTCGGCGGCCCAGAAGGTGCCGTCGGGGTAGCGGTACTCGGCGAGGGAGCCGGGGTGCATCGCGGCGGAGAAGCCGGGGGACAGCGGCGCGGTGTAGTGGCCGTCGCGGATCACCACCGGTGCGAGGAAGTGTTCGTGGAGGTGGTCGACGTACTCGATGACCCGGTTCTCGGTGGTGCCGGACAGGGCCAGGTAGTCGAACATCGACAGGTGCTGCACCAGCTCGCACAGCCCCACACCGCCGGCGTGCGGGCACACCGGCACCCCGAACTTCGCTGCCAGCAGCAGGATCGCCAGGTTCTCGTTGACGCCGCCGACGCGAGCGGCGTCGATCTGGAGGACGTCGAGGGCGCCGGCCTGGAGCATCTGCTTGAAGACGATGCGGTTCTGGACGTGTTCGCCGGTGGCCACCTTCACGGGCGCGACGCCCTCGCGGACCGCGGCGTGGCCGAGGATGTCGTCCGGACTGGTGGGCTCCTCGATCCAGTACGGGTCGAACTCCCCGAGGGCCCGGACCCACTCGATCGCCTCGCCGACGTTCCAGCGCTGGTTGGCGTCGATGGCGATCCGGATGCCGTCGCCGACGGCGGCGCGGGCGGTGCGCAGCCGCCGGATGTCGTCCGCCAGGTCGGCGCCGACCTTGAGCTTGATCTGGGTGAAGCCGTCCGCGACCGCTTCCTCGGCGAGCCGGGTCAGCTTCTCGTCGGAGTAGCCGAGCCAGCCCGGCGAGGTGGTGTATCCGGGATAGCCGAGCTCCAGCAGGGCCGCCTCGCGCTCGGCGAGCCCGTCGCGCCCGTCCCGCAGCAGGGTCAGGGCGTCCTCGGGGGTGAGGGCGTCGGCGATGTAGCGGAAGTCGACCTGGGAGACCAGCCACTCGGGATCGGCGTGGGCGAGCAGACGCCACAGCGGCTGACCGGCCCGCTTGGCGGTGAGGTCCCACACCGCGTTCACCACCGCCCCGATCGCCATATGCATGACGCCCTTCTCGGGGCCGAGCCAGCGCAGCTGGCTGTCACCGATCAGATCACGGTTGAGCGATCCCGGATCGGCGCACAGGTCCCCGACGGAGCGGCCCAGGAGATGAGGGCGCAGGGCGCCGATCGCCGCGACCTGAACGTCGTTGCCGCGCCCGATCGTGAACGTGAAGCCGTGGCCTTCGAGCCCGTCGCCGGCGTCGGTGCGCAGCACCACGTAGGCGGCGGAGTAGTCGGGGTCCGGGTTCATCGCGTCGGAGCCGTCCAGTTCCCGGGAGGTCGGGAAGCGGATGTCGTAGGTGTCGACCGAGGTGATCCGGGCGGGGGTTGCAGACAAGGGGGTGCCTTTCACGCTTGGCCGAAGGTCTGCCGCTGGCCGCCGAGCCCGTCGATCTCGAGCTCGACGGTGTCGCCGGGACGGAGGTAGGCAGTGCCGGGCAGGCCGAGTGCCACACCCGCGGGCGTACCGGTGTTGATCACGTCACCCGGCTCCAGGACCATGTACTGGCTCAGGTACGACACCAGGTGGTGGGCCGGGAAGATCATGTCGCGGGTGTGGCCGTGCTGGCGCTTGACGCCGTTGACGGTCAGCCGGAGTCCCAGGTCCTGTGGGTCGGCGACCTCGTCGGCGGTGACCAGCCACGGGCCGAGCGGGTTGAAGGTCTCGCAGGACTTGCCGAGATCCCACTGCGGCGAGTACTCCAGCTGGAACTCGCGTTCGGAGACGTCATGGCTGACCGCGTATCCCGCGATCACCTGCGGTGCCTCTTCGGGACCCGCCAGATAGCGGGCGCGCCGTCCTGTGACGACCGCGAGTTCGACCTCCCAGTCGGTCTTGAGGGAGCCGCGTGGGACGAGCACCTCGTCACCGGGGCCGACGACGGTGCCCGGGTCCTTCATGAAGACCACCGGACGGGCCGGGATCGCGGCCCCGGTCTCGGCGGCGTGGTCACGGTAGTTCAGACCGACGCAGACGATCTTCCCCGGCCGGGCGACGGGTGCGCCGACGCGCAGGCCCTTCGCGTCGAGTTCCGGCAGATCGCCGGCCTCGACCGCCGCCCGCGCCCGGTCGACACCGCCCGAGGAGAGAAAGACGCCGTCGATCTCCGGCGTCACCGGGCTCAGGTCCAGCAGCCGGTCGTCGTCGACGCGGACCGCGGGCCGCTCCTCTCCCGGGGGACCGACGCGTAGCAGTTTCACTGGGCAACTCCCTTGCCATGGGGGCTTCATGGGTGCTTCGTCCGCGAGTGCGCATCCCGTGCCGCGAAGGGCCGCCGGGCGAGCCGGGCCGGCCTCTTTGCACAGGTCACCGGCCGGATCACGCGCACGGCCTGGACTCGACCCATATTCATCGGAGGAATGACGACTCCGTGACTGTAAGGGCTGACGGACGTCCGGGCAATGCAGTCCTCGGATGTATCCGGCGCGACCGGCCGCTCTTACCGAAGTCCGCAGCGAAGTGTCGGTGTTCGTCGGGTCGGCCTCGCCGGCCGGGCGTGGGCCATCGGACGAATGGCCTTCGGGTGTGTCACCCGGCGGATCGAAGGCTCCTTCGGTTCAGTGGCGCCACGTCCCCGGCCGTCGAGGCGCTCGGCGCGCCCGCCGTGGCGGCGACGGACGCCCTGGGCGTCCGGACATCGCCTCCGCACCGGGGCTGTGCCGAATCGTGAACTCCGGAACCCGTCGCGTCCCGAGGGGGCGGCGGAGGACAAGCGCAGCTCAGTACCGATCGGGCAGAGGTGACGAAGGTCGTCCGCCGGACTGGTGACCGCGAGCGGGGTGACGCTGTGGAAATCGTTGGGGACGGGACTCTTCTCAA
The DNA here is from genome assembly GCF_042737245.1 of Streptomyces sp. NPDC060002. Lineage (NCBI taxonomy): Bacteria > Bacillati > Actinomycetota > Actinomycetes > Kitasatosporales > Streptomycetaceae > Streptomyces > Streptomyces sp. NPDC060002. The sequence goes on along the minus strand of NZ_JBHWUW010000024.1, from coordinate 31,226 downwards.
CGTCGGCAACGCCGTCGTTACGTCCACGTCGTCCCGGATACATCGGAGGAATCAGCTTCACTGTCTTCCCTCGGCTGTTCAGCTCCGCTTTCTCGGCCCTCCGCTTCACCCTCATCCCATCCCCGCCGGCCCGGCCCGCGCACACCCTCGGCGCAGACAAGGGCTACGACTACGACCACCTGCGTCGATGGCTACTGGCGCAGAGCACTTGTTCCGTGGCTGTCGTATTCCTGTGATGACGCTCTCTGGAAATCCCCCACCCCTGGCTTGGGGGTGGGAGAGCGGCTCGCTGAGATTCCCCACCCGCCCGTCGCCGTCACGCCCCCTCATGCGGTCATGACCGGTGCGGCACAATCGCGGTCAACTGGGCAGGCAACGGTGGAGGGTGGGAACGTGGGGCGTTTTGGCTCGCGAAGCCGACGTAAGGGCAGACCGAACGAGCCGGCACTGCTGGCGGCGGCTGCTGAGAATCCCGGTGGCAGCGTCGCCGAGATCGACCCGACGTATATCGACGACCCGAACGGCTACGTACCGCCCGAGGCGATCCGCGGCGCGTGGTTGGTGGACAGCAGCGGGAATCTGACAGGTGAGTACCAGGAGAATCCCCGTCACGGGGTGCCGCAGGACGACTTCAGCAAGCTCACCGACCCTGATCACTGGCTTAGCTGGCTCGGGGATGATCCCGCGACCGCTGTCCGGAAGGGCATCGAAGAGTCCTTGCGCGCCCAGGTGGCAGACGCAGCGGTCGAGTGGGTCAAGATCCTGGAAACGCCGCGGTTTCTCACAGGTGGGCGTCGGCATTCTGAGGACGAACAGGTCATGTTGGTGACCCGCGCGGCACTCGCCGCACCGTTTGCGTTGTCCGTGCGCACCACGCAGCACGGGCGTTCCATCCTCCTGGGGGTGTTCTCGTGTGCGGCGGTGAACCTCTCACCGCCCGGCGTCCGCAAGGATCGGCATTGGTTTGACCTGGGCGTCGGACTGGACTGGGCCGGTGAACGGCTTCAAGGGCGGATCTACGAGATTGACGGTGCGGACGGCACCGCCGAGCGGTAGAGCGGCAATGCCATTCCGTACCGGCGGTTAGGCCCCTCGTACGTGGCGCTGGGCCGTGCGAATTCGCTGGTCGGCAGGGGGCCGGTACGGGATGCTGCAGGCGTGATCGAGAGAGAAGCCGCAGTTCGGGCCGTCGAGGAACAACTGGAGCGCGACTGTCAAACGTGGCTGGCGTATCCGGTCCAGCGGGTGGCGTTGCTGATGCTGGTGCCGGTGAAATCGGCGAGGACGGACGCCGGCAGGTCTGTGGCCAGTGCGAGACGAGCGTTGTTGCGGCCGGCGCGGGGCGCGATGCCGTGTCGGCGGAGCTTCAAGTTGAGGTAGGTGGCTCCGAGAGGGCGGGCGGGATCCTGCCCTGGGAAGCGCCACAGTGTTGTGCTGGCTGTCTGATCGAGCCGCCAGCGTTCCTGGCACTGGTCGCGTCGCGCACGGACCAACCGGGCGACTTCGGGCGGCAGCGGAAGACGATGGCCTGCGAGGTCGCCTATGACGGCTTGTGCTGCCCCGGCCACACGGCCGGGGGCCCGGTGACGGATCCCTCACAAAATCCGCGCGCAAAGGAGTGGACCCGCGGCCCCACCCGGGCCGATCGTGGGCCCATGGGTGATCACCGCATGGAATCCGTCGACCCTGGTGGTACCGCCGGACCCGCCTCCGTGGGGGAGGAGGCCCAGGAGGTGCGCCGTTTCTGGGGTCGGCTCGGTCTTCCCGGCCTGGTCGACGTCCACACGCACTTCATGCCCGAGCGGGTCCTGCGCAAGGTCTGGGCCTACTTCGACGCGCTCGGCCCGCAGACCGGCGGGCTCGAGTGGCCGATCACCTACCGGGACGAGGAGACGGAACGAACGTCCCTGCTGAGGGAGTTCGGCGTACGGGCCTTCACCGCGATGCTCTACCCGCACAAGCCGGGCATGGGCCGGTGGCTGAACGACTGGGCCGCCGACTTCGCCCGCCGTACCCCCGACTGCCTGCACACCGCCACCCTCTACCCCGAACCGGGCGTCGAGACGTACGTCCGGGAGGCCGTCGAGGCGGGCGCGCGCGTGTTCAAGGCGCATGTGCAGGTGGGGGCGTACGATCCGGCCGACGAACTCCTCGATCGGACATGGGGGTTGCTGGCCGAGGCGGGGATCCCCGTCGTGATCCACTGCGGTTCCGGGCCCGCACCCGGCAAGCACACCGGCCCCGAGCCGATCGCGCGGGTGCTCGCGCGGCACCCCCGGCTGCGACTGGTCGTGGCGCATCTGGGGATGCCCGAGTACGAGGAGTTCCTGGGCCTCGCCGAGCGGTTCGGGGAGGTGCGGCTGGACACGACGATGGCGTTCACCGACTTCGCCGAGGGGATGATGCCGTTCCCCCGCCGGGCCGTGCCCCGGCTGGCCGGGCTCGGCGACCGTGTCCTGCTCGGCTCCGACTTCCCCAACATCCCCTATCCGTACGTGCATCAGCTCCACGCCCTGGAGCGGCTGGGCCTCGGGGACGAGTGGCTGCGGGCGGTGTGCCACGACAACGCGGCGCAGCTGTTCGGCCGCTGAGCGGGACGTCGTACCGGAGCGGCGTTCCGGCCGGGCGATGTGCGCCTGGCGGTGCGGCTGACGGGCGACCGGGCCGCAGCGGACAACGTCGAGTCCGTCGCGTCTCAGGGAGAGTCAGGGAGAGTCAGGGAGAGTCAGGGAGCGATGGGCAGTTGGCGCTTGTGCTCCGTGAGCCGGTAGCGATCGACGATCGTCCTGAAGACGCCTTCGTCCACGGGCTCGCCTTCCAGGAAGTCGTCGATGTCGTCGTAGGCGACCCCGAGCGCGTCCTCGTCGGTCTTGCCGGGATCGAGGGTCTCCAAGTCGGCCGTCGGGACCTTGTGCACGAGCTCGGCCGGCGCCCCCAGCGCGTCCGCCACGGCTCGCACCCGGCGTTTGGTCAGGCCGGTCAGCGGGACGAGGTCCGCCGCGCCGTCACCGAACTTGGTGAAGAAGCCGGAGACCGCCTCGGCGGCGTGGTCGGTGCCGACGACCAGTCCGTGGTGCCCGCCGGCCACCGTGTACTGGGCGATCATGCGCTGGCGGGCCTTGATGTTGCCGAGCACGAAGTCCTGGTGGTAGGCGTCGCGGAAACTCACCTCGGCGCCCAGCACGGCCTCGAGCGCGGCGTCACTCGCGGGCTTGATGTCCACGGTCAGCACGTGATCGGGCCTGATGAAGGAGAGCGCGAGCTGGGCGTCGTGCTCGTCGGCCTGGACGCCGTAGGGCAGCCGCATCGCGTAGAACCGCGCCTCGTGCCCGGCGTCGCGGGCTCGCTCGACCGCGAGCTGGCACAGCCGGCCGGCGGTGGTGGAGTCGACGCCGCCGCTGATGCCGAGCACCAGGGAGGACAGGCCGGTGGAGGTCAGCCGCTCCGCGAGGAAGGCCACCCGGCGCTCGATCTCCGCCTCGGCCTCGAAGGTCTCGGCGACCTCGAGTTCCCGGGCGATCTCCTGCTGAAGGGTGAGGGGGGCCGGCTCGTTCACATCTGCTCCTGGTTCGGGTTCACATGGTGCCGGCGCCCCACCTCTCGGGGACGGGGAGGATCGCCGGCAGATCAGTCTCGGACAGCCTCGACCGTCCGGCGCCGGGGCGCGCAGGACGGTGTCCCCCGACCGCGGTCGGACATGCGCGCTAGACGCGGGGCGCTCCCGTCACCGACATCACCAGCGAGTACAGCGAGGTGGTGGCGGTGATGAACAGGCGGTTGTTCTTCGGCCCGCCGAAGGTGATGTTGGAGACCGGTTCCGGCACCCGGAGCCGTCCGATGAGGGTGCCGTCGGGGTCGTAGCAATGAACGCCGTCGTCCAGGGCGGCCGCCCACAGGCGGCCCCGGTCGTCCAGGCGGATGTTGTCGAAGTGGACGCCCGCTCGTGCTTCGGCGAAGACCTCCTGCCCGGAGAGAGTGCCGTCGTCGTGGACGTCGAAGGCGTAGATGCGGGCGCCCCGCGAGTCGGAGACGTACAGCCGCTTCTCGTCCGGTGTCAGGATGACGCCGTTGGGCCCGTCGAAGCCGTCGGCGGCGAGGTGCACCCGGCCCGTCGCCGGATCGATCCGGTAGAGGTTGCAGGCGCCGATCTCGGGCTCGGCCCGATGGCCCTCGTAGTCGCTGGTGATGCCGAAGTCGGGATCGGAGAACCAGAGAGTGCCGTCGGATCGCACGACGGAGTCGTTCGGGCTGTTGAGCCGCTTGCCCTGGAAACGCTCGGCCAGGACCGTCACCGTACCGTCCGGCTCGGTGCGGGTGACCCGGCGGTTGCCCTGCTCACAGGTGACCAGGCGGCCCTGCCGGTCGAGGGTGTTGCCGTTGCTGTGTCCGGCCGGGTCACGGAAGACCCCGACCGTCCCGGTGGCCTCGTCCCAGCGCAGGATGCGGTCGTTCGGGATGTCGCTCCAGATCAACTGGCGCCAGGCGGGCAGGTACAGCGGACCCTCGGCCCAACGGCAGTCGCCGTACAGCACCTCCAGCCTGCCGTCGCCGCTCGTGCAGCGTCCGGTACGGAAGCGCTCGTCCAGGATCTCGTACAGGCCATCGGCGGGCATAGCGTCCCCTCGCATACGCTGATCAGAATCTGATTCAACGTAACACGTAGATCACCGAACAGGATATGGTCGAATCATGAAACCGATAGATGACATCGACCGTGGCCTGATCGGACTGCTCCAGCGGGACGCGACCCGGTCCTACGCCGAGTTGGGCAGGGGCGTAGGTCTGTCGGCGGGCGCGGCCCATGAGCGCGTGCGCAGGCTGCGGGAGCACGGGGTCATCAGGGCCACCACGATCGACGTGGACCCCGCGGCCCTCGACCGCGGGGTCCTCGCCTTCGTGCACATCGACTCGACGGCCTGGATGGGTGACCGGGCCGAGGACTTCGCCGGCGTACCGGAGATCCAGGAGGCCCACGTCATCGCGGGCAGCGCGGCGGTCCTGGTGAAGGTGCGCACGGCGAGCACGGAACAACTCCAGGACGTACTGCGCCGTCTGTACGCGATCGACGGAGTCAGCGGGACACAGGCGACCGTGGTCCTGGAGACGTTCTTCGAACGGCCACTGGACGCGGGGTAGTCGAGCCGGGCTTCATTGCGTCCAGCGCCGGGTGGAGGGCGTTTCAGGGCGTTGTCCATCCAAACGGGCTCTGCTCACCGTGCTGGGCACCGGCCGGTTCGCCGCCGACACGGAGCGGCACCAGGTGACCCACCCATGCCGTGCGCCCCGTTCCCGGCGGTTGCCATGCCGGGAACGGGGCTTGCGGGGCTGTTTCGTGCGGTGGGGTCAGGAGGCGATGAAGTCGGCGATCCGGCCGAGGACGACCGTGTCCGTCAGGTAGCCGATGTGGGTCTGGCAGAGCACGTTGTTGTTCGTCGCGCCGGTCAGCCGGGTGCTGGTGTACGGGATGATGACGCCGTCGCACGCCGAGTACCAGGTGGCGTACGCGGTGGTGCCCGGCGTCTCGTCGCCCGCGGTGATCCGGGCGATGAACGACGAGCCCGGGTACATCTGCTGACAGGTCGTGTAGACGAGGCAGGCGCCGGCGTACGTCGTTCCGTGGTTCGCGCCGGCGATCGAGGCGAGGTGGCTGACGCTGGTGTTGCCGCCCAGGACCTTCAGGTAGTACTGGCTGACGAGGCCGCCCATCGAGTGGTTGACGATGGCGACCTTGCTCGCGCCGGTCCGCGCCTTCACGGTGTTGACGAAGGTCGCGAGGCCCTGCGCGTTGGTGATGTTGTCGCCGTAGGAGTCGTACTCGTAGGCGAAGAGGTTGGAGCTGGACCAGCCGTTGAGCCGGAAGACGCTCATGGCGGTGGTCCAGTTGGACGCGCTGCCGGTGTAACCGTGGACGAAGACGACCGGTGTGCTCGTCGACAGCGGCTGGGTGGCCAAGGCGCCCGACGCGGTCGGGGCGGTCTTGGCGGCCGTGGTGGCGCCGGCCGTCGGCGCTGCGGAGAACAGGGTGAACGCGAGGGTGGCGGCCGCGAGAACACCGAGGAGCCGGCGCGGGGCATGACGCATGAAGCCCTCCTGACGAGGATGCGGGTGGCTGGACCTGACCAGAGTCCTGGCGCCGGACGAGGGCGCAATCAGCGAAATCACCGGCGTACGCGGCGACGCCGGGTGCCCCGGATCGTGGAGCCCTTCGTGCTGGCCGGCCGCCGCCGAGGTGGTTTCCCACCGGGGCGGCGACGTCGCGTCCTCGGTCGGGCCAGGCGCGCGGGCCCGTTGGCCGTCCGCCCCTCGGTTCGCGCACTCGGCCGTACGCGCCGCCCCCGCCGCCCGCCCCCGCCGCGCGTCTCCGCAGGCCTCGCGTCGACGTCGTTCAGTCCACCGTGCAGCAGCGGATCACGATGTGTCCGTCCTCCTCCCGAGCGAGGCCGACGAAGACCGTGCGCGCGAGCCAGCGGTGTGGCGGGGCGTCCGTGCGGAAGACGGGGGCGGTGCGGAAGTACGTGCCGGCCTCGGCGAGGCGGAGGTCGCCGTCGTACAGGTCGGGGCTGCCGGTGTGCTCGTGGTAGTAGCCGCGGTTGACGATGTCGATCACGGCACCGTCGTCGGCCCGCGGAAGGCAGCGGGCCTCGAGTTCGCAGACGGTGCCGCGGGTGTTGGACCGGTCGCCTCCGCCGGCCAGGACGGTGCCGCTGAGGAGGGGGCCGGCAGACTGGGGCGGGCGCCGTACAGGAGCCGGGACAGGATGTCCCGCCCGCTGATCGCTGCCGGGCGGAATCTCCGTTGCCCGGGGCCGCGGCGCCCGCGATCCTGAGGCGATGAGGTACTCCGTATGCGGCTGAGGCTGCAACAGTTCAGGCCCCGGACCGGGCCGCACGAGCACCGCGTCGTCCAGCCGAGGAAGCCTCTTCGCCACACGTCGCTGAGTGCCCCCGAGCCCATCGGCCTGCTGCTCGGCGACCATGACGGGCTGAGCCGGCTCGCGGGTCTGTTCTCCTTCGCCGCCTACTCCCGGCACACGATCGTCCATGTGCCGCTGCGCGACGGCATTCGGCCCGACGAGGGCTTCGGCACGCCGGTCGACCTCGTCCTCGTCCACGACACGCTCGGCCTGCGCCCCAGCAAGTGGCCCGAGCTGCGGCGCAAGCTGGTGAACGGCACTCCGCTGACCGTCGGCACCCACGAAGAACGCACGGCCAGGGATGCCGCCGGATGGCGTGAGCGCGGACGGCGGGCCGACTGCCGGGACGAGCTGCGGCACGCCACCCACGCCCGTACGTTCTTCCTCTTCGGCGACCGGGAGCTCTTCGCCGAGACCGCCACCTGCCTCGCCGACGCGGCGGGTTGGGGCCCGCGCCAGAAGGGCGTCGTCCAAGGCCACTCGGCACTGATGACGGCGCTTCCCACGCTGGTCCAGGAACCCGGCGGCGGGCACCCCTTGGAGGTGCTGATCTGCTTCAAGCCGTACCCGCCCTACGCCCACTTCCGGCGACCGGGACGCTGAGCAGGTCGCCGAACTCGCCCTACCTGCACGGACCTTCGCCGGCAACGGCCGAGGCGCGCCTGCGATGATCGTCGTCATGGGCATACAGATCGCTCCGGCCGGCGTCGCCGACTTCCACCAGGTCCTCACCGATCACGCCCGCTACTGGGGCGAACGCGACCTTCGGTCGCTGCATCTTCTGGCACTGGTGCAGGAGTTCGGTCCCACCTGTTTGGTCGCCCGCGCCGAGGACGGAATCCGTGGGTACGTCTTCGGGTTCGTCACGCCGCAGGGCACGGGGTACGTCCATCTGATCGCCACGCGGGACGACGCCCGGGGCACGGGTCTCGGGCATCGTCTGTACGCGGCGTTCGCCGAAGCGGCGCAACGGCATGGCGCACGGCGGCTGAAGGCGATCACGTCCGTCGCGAACACCGGCTCGATCGCCTTCCATCGCAGTCTCGGCTTCGAGGTGGAGATCGTCGACGACTACAACGGCCCCGGCCGGGCCATGGCCGTCTTCGACCGGGATCTGGTCCCGCCCGCCCTCGCTCCGTAGCTCAGCCGCGTGCGAATTCGAGGAGGTCCCTGTTGAACTTCTCGGCGAACTTCGGAACCATCGCCAATCCGTGGGGCGCACCGGAATACACCTTGTACACCGCGTCCTTGACCAGCTTCGAGCTCTTGTCGCCCGAAGCGACGATGGGAACGATCTGGTCGTCGTCGCCGTGCACGATCAGCGTCGGGACGTCGATCTTCTTGAGATCCTCGGTGAGATCCGTCTCGGAGAATGCCTTGACGCAGTCGTACGCGCCCTTGATGCCCACCGTCATTCCCCACAGCCAGAACTCGTCGCGCGTTCCCTGGGTGACGGTCGAGTCGGCACGGTTGGCGCCGTAGAAGGCCGCGCTCAGGTCCTGGTAGAACTGGGAACGGTCCGTTGCCACGCCTTCGCGGATCTCGTCGAAGACCTCGATCGGCAGCCCCTCCGGATTCGCGTCCGTCTTCAGCATCAGAGGGGGGATGGCGCCGACCAGGACGGCCTTGGCGACACGGCTCGACCCGTGTCGCCCGATGTAGCGCGTCACTTCACCGCCGCCGGTGGAATGGCCGACCAGAATGACGTCCCGCAGGTCGAGTGCTTCGATGACCGCGGCGAGATCGTCGGCGTAGGTGTCGAGGTTGTTGCCGTCCCAGCTCTGTCCCGAGCGGCCGCCGCCTCTCCGGTCGTGGGCTATGGCGCGGAATCCGTTGTCCGCCATCAGCTTCAGTTGCGGATCCCAGGCATCGGCGGTGAGCGGCCAGCCGTGGGAGAACACGACCGGCTGTCCCGAGCCCCAGTCCTTGAAGTAGATGTCCGTGCCGTCCTTGGCGGAAGCAAAGGGCATGGCTTTTCCCTCTCGTGCCGTTCCGGAACTCCGCAGCAGGCGGGTTCGACGCTCGAATCGGGTTTATCGAGAACCGTGCCGCGCCCGGCAGCGGGCGCACGTAAGGTCGACGGCCAGGGCAGCGGCGAACGGCGACCGGTAGGAGCACGTCTCAGGGAAAACTGTAGTCGACGGGCAGGTGCGGGGCGCGTCGGTCATGAGGCCGGACCACGGCAGGAGCCGCGGATTCAGTGGTCCAGCCGGCCGGCGCAGGCTCGCGGCCCCGTGCGACAGCCGTCCGTCACCCGCCTTGTCAGTGTGGCGAGAACGCCTGTATAACGTTGTAAAAGTCGAGTATGGGGCTCGGCGCTCGCCCACGGTGACGACCCCGTAGCCGCCCCGGCCATCATCCCGTCGGGACGCTGCGAAAGGGAATGCCGTGCGGGTCAGCCTCAAGGACGTCGCCGCGCACGCGGGGGTCTCCATCAAGACCGTCTCCAACGTGGTGAACAACTACCAGCACATCACGCCCGCCATGCGCGAGCGTGTGCAGCGGTCCATCGACGTGCTCGGCTACCGGCCCAACCTGGCCGCCCGGCATCTGCGCAAGGGGCGTACGGGCATCATCGCGCTCGCCCTGCCCGAACTGGGCAACCCCTACTTCGCCGAGCTGGCGGCCGCCGTCATCGACGCCGCCGCAGCGCACGAGTACATCGTGCTGCTGGACCACACCGGGGGGCACCGCGAGCAGGAGATCCTGGTCAGCCAGGGTTTCCGGGCGCGGGTGATCGACGGCCTCATCCTCAGTCCCATCGAGCTCGAGACCGAGGACCTGCGCGACCGGGCGGAGAACGTACCGCTGGTGCTGCTCGGCGAACGCGACTACGACCTGCCGTACGACCACATCGCGATCGACAACGTCGCCGCGGCCCGGGCCGCCGTCCGGCATCTGAACGGGCTCGGGCGGCGGGAGGTGGCCTTCATCGGCGCCCGGCGCGGGCGCAGCGAGCCCGCGCAACTGCGCGTACGCGGCTGGCGCGAGGAGCTCACCGCGGCCGGCCTCCCGGCCGACGACGGGCTCGTCGCCGCCACCGACGGGTGGGGACACGCGGACGGGGCGGCCGCCATGAACCGCATCCTGGATTCCGGACGGCGCCCCGACGCGGTCTTCGCCTACAACGATCCGATGGCCATCGGCGCGATGCGCGTCCTGCACGAGCGGGGACTGCGCGTCCCCGAGGACATCGCCGTCGTCGGCTTCGACGACGTGGTCGAGGGACGCTTCGGCGCGGTGACCCTCACGTCCGTGTCACCGGACAAGGCGGCCATCGGCCGTCTCGCGGTCGAGTCGGTGCTGGCACGGCTCGGCGGCAACGAAGTGCCCGAGCCGCGCCGCGTCCGGGCGGACCACCGCCTCGTGGAGCGGGAGAGCACCCTGGGGCGCGCGGCGGCGGGCGGCGGCGGGCGCGGCTGACCTCCCGGGCGGTGCGTGTGTGAATCACCTTGCGCCCGAGCCCTCGCAGGACTGTGTGACCCGCCCGTCGCCTCGACAGCCCTATCAAGTGCTCGCCCTGCCCGCCGTGTTGACCGGACGGCCGCACGCCTTCTGACGTCCGAAGTCGAGCGATCGGCCAACTCCACTTGGTTGAAACGGCGTTGCTCTTTGCGTGTGCGGTCGTGAGTGGCGTGGTCGCGGGCGGGGCGTCTTCGTGAGCGTGTCCGCCGCCCGACGGCGCCGCGAGGCACCTGGATTCCCCGGCCGTGACGCGTTCCCCGCCGCCACTCTTGAGGTCGCAGAGGCGGGTGGTGTTCCCCGACCCGCTCGCGGCGAGCCGCACAGTGCGTGCACAGGGGGTTTACAGCGCTCTTCCAACGATGTAAAAACCACTGTGCGGCGGGTCGAACGACCTTTCCCGCCAGGGGAGAAGCGTTTTCTCGGCTCAGCTACTGCTCGGCTACTGCACGGCTACTGCTCAGCTACGGCACGACCTTGCTCGCCTTGCTCGACACCCGCTCGTTCACCACCTCCCCAGTGTCCTTTCAGCGTCGCCCGGATCGGGGTCACCATGCAGCGCACCACCCACCGTCGTCGTCTTCTCGCCCGCCCCGTGGTCGTCTCCCTGGCCGCGGCGGTGGCGTTGACCGCCACCTCCTGTGCGAAGTCGGAGGGCGACACGTCGAGCGACACCAAGTCCTCGGCGGCCGCCGACGCCGCACAGAAGGTCGCCTCGCCCGCGCCGGGCGGCAAGACCTGCACCGTCGACGCGTACGGCGGTGAGAAGTTGGACCTCGAGAACGCCACCGTCGGCTTCTCCCAGTCGGAGAAGGAAGCCAACCCGTTCCGCATCGCCGAGACACAGTCCATCAAGGACGAGGCGAAGAAGCGGGGCGTCAAGCTGCTGACGGCCAACGCCCAGTCACAGTTCTCCAAGCAGATCAGCGACGTCCAGGACCTGCTGGCCAAGGGCGCCGACCTGCTGGTCATCGCCCCGCTCAACTCCGACGGCTGGGACCCGGTGCTCCAGGCCGCCGCGGCCAAGAAGGTCCCGATCGTCACGATCGACCGCAAGATCAACGCCACGGCCTGCAAGGACTACGTCTCCTTCATCGCCTCCGACTTCGTCGAGCAGGGCCGGCGCGCCGCCGACCGGATGATCGAGGCCACCGGCGGCAGGGGCGAGGTCGCGATCCTGCTGGGCTCGGCCGGAAACAACGTCACCACCGAGCGCACCAGGGGCTTCAAGGACCGGATCGCCGAGAAGGCGCCGGACCTGAAGGTGGTCTTCGAGCAGACCGGTGACTTCGCCCGCGAGAAGGGCCAGCAGGTCACCGAACAGCTCATCCAGTCGAAGCCCGGCATCAAGGGGATCTACGCCGAGAACGACGAGATGGGCCTCGGCGCGGTGGCCGCGCTGAAGGGCGCCGGCAAGAAGGCGGGCGACGTCGAGATCGTCACCGTGGACGGCACCCGCAACGCCGTCCAGGGCATCGTGGACGGCTGGATCAGCGGCGTCGTCGAGTCCAACCCGCGCTTCGGGCCGCTGGCCTTCCAGACGCTGGACACCTTCACCAAGGGCGAGAGCGTGGCGCAGGACATCGTCATCGAGGACGGCGCCTACACCACGGACAACGCCAAGGCAGGCATCGCCAAGGCCTATTGACCGGCGTCAATGCCAAGACAGGCATCACCAAGGCCTATTGACCGGCGTCAACGCCAAGACAGATATCGCCAAGGTCTATTGACCGGTCGTCAGTGTCAGGGCAGGTATCGGCAAGGCCTACCCGGCCGGTCTTCAACGCCAAGGCGGGCAGCGGCCACACCTACTGACCAGCCGTCAGGGGCCGGCCCGCCCGGCCGGCCCCTCCCGCTTCCCGTCACTTCTCGCATCGCATCCTGGAGGCACAGGTGGCACCCCCCGCCGAAGTGCTCGCCGTCCGCGCACTGGGCAAGACCTTCCCCGGCGTCCGGGCCCTGGACGACGTGGACCTGACCCTGCACGCCGGTGAGGTCCACGCCCTGATCGGCGAGAACGGCGCCGGCAAGTCGACCCTCGTCAAACTCCTCACCGGCGTGTACCGGCCCGACGCCGGCGAGATCGTCTTCCAGGGCCGCAAGGTCTCCTTCGCCACCCCGCTGGAGGCCCAGAAGGCCGGGATCTCGACCATCTACCAAGAGGTCAACCTGATCCCGCTGCTCAGCGTGGCCCGCAACCTGTTCCTCGGCCGCGAGCCGCGCAACCGGTTCGGCGTGCTGGACATGGGCCGCATGCACCGCGAGGCCGAACAGACCCTGAGCACCTACGGGGTGAGGGTGGACGTCCGCAGGCCGCTGCGCACCCTCGGGGTCGGCGCCCAGCAGATGGTCGCCCTGGCCCGCGCGGTCGCCACCGAGGCGCGCGTCGTCGTCATGGACGAACCGACCTCCTCCCTCGAACCGCGTGAGGTCGAGACCCTGTTCTCGGTGATCCGGAGCCTGCGGGACGCGGGCATCGCGGTCGTCTACGTCAGCCACCGCCTGGACGAGCTGTACGCCGTGTGCGGCACCGTCACCGTGCTGCGCGACGGCCGGCGGGTGCACCACGGCCGGCTCGCCGACCTCGACCGCCTCTCCCTGGTGTCCACGATGCTCGGCCGGGACCTGGGGGAGGTCCGCGCGCAGGGCCTCACCAAGTTCACCGGCGACCACGGCCCGGCCGACGCCGAACCGGTGCTCACCGCCACGGACCTGACGGTGCCGCACAAGCTGCACGGCGTCTCCCTGAGCATCCGCCCCGGCGAGGTCGTCGGCCTCGGCGGACTGCTCGGCTCCGGACGCACCGAGACGGCGAAGACCATCGCCGGCGCCCTGACCGCACGCTCGGGCGGCGTCACGGTGGCCGGTGTGCCGCTGCGCGCGGGCTCGACGCCGGCGGCCATCCGCGCGGGGATCAGCCTGCTGCCCGAGGACCGCAAGAGCGAGGGCATCGTCCCCGGTCTGTCGGTGCGGGAGAACATCGCGCTGGCCGTGCTGCCCCGGCTGTCCCGCTTCGGTCTGGTCTCCGAGGCCCGCGTCGACAGCGTCGTCGACACCTTCATCGAGCGGCTGCGCATCAAGGCCTCCTCACCGCACCAGAAGGTGGGTGAACTCTCCGGCGGGAACCAGCAGAAGGTGCTGCTCGCCCGGTGGCTCGCGATGAATCCCAAGGTGCTGCTGCTCGACGAGCCCACCCGCGGCATCGACGTCGGCGCCAAGGCCGAGGTGCAGAAACTCGTCGACGAACTGGCCGCCGACGGCCTGGGCGTCCTGCTCATCTCCTCCGACCTGGAGGAACTCATCGAAGGGTCCGACCGCGTGGTCGTACTGAAAGACGGCGCCGTCGTCGGCGAGCTGACCGGCGACGACGTCACGGAGGACAGGCTCATGCGGACCATCGCCGGGAACGACCCCGCGCGGGACGCCGGCGAGGAGGCGGCCGTCGATGGCTGAAGTCGCCCTCCGCAGCGCCCCGTTGGACAAGACCCGACTCCTGCGGTGGCTCCAGGCCTACGGCGTCTACGCCGGTGTGGCGGCCCTGCTCGTCGTCGACACCGTCATCACCCCGCACTTCCTGACCGCGGAGAACTTCCGCACCCAGGCCGTCCAGGTCGCCCCCGTCATCATCGTCGCCCTCGGCATGGCCCTGGTCATCGGCACCGAGGGCGTCGACCTGTCGGTGGGCGCCGTGATGGCGCTGGCGGCCTCCGTGACCGCCCTCTACCTCGGCTACGGTCTGCTGCCCGCGCTGCTGGCGGTCGCGCTGTTCGCCGCGGCGGTCGGGCTGGCCAACGGCGCGCTGGTCGCGTTCGTCGGGGTGCAGCCGATCGTCGCCACGCTGGCGCTCATGGTCGGCGGTCGCGGGGTCGCCCTGGTGCTGCTGCCGCAGCTGAAGGATCTGCGCAACCCCTCGCTGGCCTCCCTGGGCTCGGGCGACGTCCTCGGCATCCCCTACCTCATCCTCATCGCCACGGCCCTGGCCCTGCTGGTGGCCTTCGTGGTACGCCGCACCACCTTCGGACGCCAGCTCCTCGCCATCGGCGACAGCCGCCCCGCCGCCCGGCTCGCAGGCCTGCCCGTGCGGCGTGTGCTGATCATCGTGTACGTCGTCTGCGCGCTCCTCGCGGCTGTCGCGGGCGTGCTGGCCACCGCCCGCCTCCAGGCCAGCGACCCCACCTCGCTGGGCAACCTGATGGAGCTGTCCGCGATCACCGCGGTCGTCGTCGGCGGGACCCCGCTGACCGGCGGCCGGGTCAACATCGGCGGCACCGTGGCGGGAGCCGTCCTCATCCAGCTCCTCACCGCCACCCTCATCAAGCACGATCTGCCGCCCTCCTGGACCCAGATCGCCCAGGCCATCGTGATCGTCGCCGCGGTCTACGCGGCACGGGGACGGGGGAAGCGTTGACCACCACGAACACGGAAGCACCCGTGACCACTGCCGGTATCGAACCGCCGCAGGACGCCCACCCGGCGGGCTCCGCACGCTCCGAACGGCCGAGCGCCCTCGTCCAGCAGCACGGCGCACTGGCCGTCCTGCTGATCGTGTCCCTGGTGGCGTCGTTCTCCTTCGACGCCTTCGCCACCGGCGACAACATCAGCAACATGGCGACCAGTTCGGCCTTTCTGGCGATCGTCGCCCTCGGCATGACCTTCGTCATCATCACCGGCGGGATCGACCTGTCCGTCGGCTCCCTGTTCGCCCTCGGCGGCGTCCTCGCGGCCTGGGGATCGCGCCACGGAACGCTGGTGGCCCTGCTGCTGCCGCTCGCGGTCTGCGGGCTGATCGGCGTCGTCAACGGGCTGCTGGTCGCCCGCTCCCGTCTCGCGCCCTTCATCGTCACCCTCGCCGCCATGCTGGGCGCGCGCGGACTGATGCTGGCGCTCACCGACGAGGGCGCCGACACCTACCTCATCGCCAAGGGCTCCTTCCTCGCCGAGCTCGGCCAGGGCAGCACCCTGGGCCTCGCCAACCCGGTGTGGATCACGCTGGCCCTGTTCGTCGCCGGAGCCGTCGTCCTGCGCCGGACGCGCTTCGGGCAGCACGTCTACGCGGTCGGCGGCAACGAGGACGCCGCCGCTCTGATGGGTGTGCCGGTCGCCCGCACCAAGATCCTCGTCTACGCCCTGTCGGGACTGCTCGCCGGGCTGGCGGGCGCCCTCAACGCCGCCTGGCTCGCCTCCGGCGTGACCATCCTCGGCAGCGGCATGGAACTCGAGGCCATCTCCGCCGTCGTCATCGGCGGCACCCTGCTGACCGGCGGGCTGGGCTACGTCAGCGGCTCGCTGGCCGGGGTCCTGCTGCTGAAGGTGATCCAGAACGTCATCAACCAGATCGGCTCGCTCGACTCCTCCTACCAGCAGGTCGTCAGCGGCGCGTTCCTGGCGGTGGTCGTCATCGCCCAGACCTGGCTGGGCCGCCGCCGACAACTCATGTGACAAGCGCCGAAAAGCTCCGAACAAGCCTGAACCAGCCCTGTACAAGCTCCGAGCAGGCTCCGAACCAGCCCCGAACACGTACCGAACCAGCCCCGAGCCAGCCCTGTACAAGCTCCGAGCAGGCTCCGAGCAAGCACTGAACAAGCCCTGGACGGCGGCGGAGCCTCCCGCCCGGCCCCGCCGCCGCATCCGGTTCCGGGCGGCCGGACCTCCCCCGGCCGCCTCGCGCACGCGCACGTCTCCCCACCCCACGAGTCAAGGAGGCACGATGCGTCGAACACCCGCAGGCCGAAGTCCGTTCGCCTGGCTGGGACGACGAGCGCGGTGGGCCACCACAGCGTTCGCCGTGCTCACCCTGGTCGGGGGCACGGCACTGACGGCCACCGGCCCCGCGGCGGCCGCCGCCCAGGCGTGGACGCCCAAGCCGTCGCCGATGACCACCCCGTGGACGAACCAGGTCCCCACCGACACCCCCCTCCCCGAATATCCGCGCCCGCAGCTGACCCGCCCCGACTGGGCCAACCTCAACGGCATCTGGGACTTCGCGGTCACCTCGGCGGACGCCGGCCGGCCCGCCTCGTTCACCGAGCAGATCCGGGTCCCGTTCGTCGCCGAGTCCGCGCTCTCCGGCATCCAGCGCAAGATCACCCAGAACGACAGGCTCTGGTACCAGCGCACCTTCACCGTTCCCTCCGGCTGGAGCGGTCGCCGGGTTCAGCTCAACTTCGGTGCCAGTGACTGGCGTACGACCGTCTGGGTCAACGGACAACAGGCGGGAGCCGTCCACAGCGGCGGCTACGACGCGTTCTCCTACGACATCACCGGGCTGCTGAGCGGCGGCACCAACACCCTCGTCGTGTCCGTCTGGGATCCCACCGAGGTCGGCACCCAGGCCATCGGCAAGCAGCGCATCCGCGACGTCGCCCCGCACGCCGGCGGCGGCATCCTCTACACCGCCGCGTCCGGCATCTGGCAGACGGTGTGGCTGGAGCCCACCGCGCCCGCGTACGTCAGCCGCCTCGACCTGGTCCCGGACCCGGCGAACAGCCGCCTCGAGGTGACCGTCCGGGGCACCGGGACCGACGGCCGACAGGCCCGCGTCACGGTCTCCACCGGCGGCGTCACCGTGGGCACGGCCACCGGCGCCGTCGGCACCGAGTTCACGGTGGCCGTCCCGAACCCGCACCTGCGGAGCCCGGACGACCCGTTCCTCTACGACGTCAGGGCCGACCTGCTCTCCGGCACCACGACCGTCGACTCCGTCGGCGGCTACACCGGCATGCGAACCATCGGCCTGGCCAGTGTGGGCGGCATGCAACGCCCGGTACTGAACGGGAAGTTCGTCTTCCAGACCGGCACCCTCGACCAGGGCTACTGGCCGGACGGCATCTACACCGCGCCCACCGACGCGGCCCTGCGCCACGACCTCCGGAAGCACAAGGACCTAGGCTTCAACATGGTCCGCAAGCACATCAAGGTCGAACCGCAGCGCTGGTTCTACTGGGCCGACCGGCTCGGTCTGCTGGTCTGGCAGGACATGCCGTCCATGGAACGCACCCCCGACGCCGCGGCCCGCACCCAGTGGGAGGCCGAGTACGACCGGATCATCGACCAGCACCGCAGCTCGCCGTCGCTGATCGTGTGGGTCGACCAGAACGAGGGCTGGGGCCAGTACGACCAGGCCCGGATCGCCGACAGGGTCAAGGCGTACGACCCGTCCCGGCTCGTCGACAACATGAGCGGCGTCAACTGCTGCGGAGCCGTCGACGGTGGAAACGGCGACCTCCTCGACCATCACGTCTACGTCGGTCCCGGCACCACCGTGCCCAGCGCCACCCGTGTTGCCGTGCTCGGCGAGTTCGGCGGACTCGGGTACAGGGTCGCCGGACACGAGTGGTATCCCGGCGGCGGCTTCAGCTACGAGGACCAGTCCGACCCCGCGCACCTGGACAACCGGTTCGTCGGCCTCCTCGACGCGATCCGCGAGGTGCGTATGCCGCGCGGCCTGTCCGCGTCGGTCTACACCGAGATCACCGACGTCGAGAACGAGGCCAACGGCCTGCTCACCTACGACCGCCAGGTGGTCAAGGTCGACGAGGCCCGGGTCAGAGCCGCCAACCGCGCGCTCATCGACGCGTCCCAGGCCTCCACCACCCCGATCACCCTGCCCGTCGACCAGTACAGGTCCCTGCGGGTGACGACACCCGGCTACACCGACCGGTACCTGCGCCACAGGGACGGCGCGGCCTTCACCGAGGTCGTCACCGCCGGAAGTGACGCGTTGCTGAAGAACGACGCCACCTGGAAGATCGTCCCCGGACTGGCGAACGGCACCTGCTACAGCTTCGAGTCGCGCAACTACCCCGGCCAGTACCTCCGCCACCGCGACTACCGCGTCTACAAGGAGTCCGGCGGCACCGACCTGTTCCGCGCCGACGCCACCTTCTGCCCCGTCCGGGGCGCGAACGGCGCGGTGCGGCTGGCGGCGTACAACTTCCCCGAGCAGTGTCTGCGCCACTACAACGCCGAGGTGTGGCTGGCCACCCCGGGCGGTACGCACACCTGGGACAGCCCCGCCCTGTTCGCCGAGGACACGACGTGGTCCGTGGACGCGCCCTGGGCCCCGTGACTCCGGCGTAGCCGTCGACGGCAGCAGTCCCGTCGGCGGACCCGGTGGCGGGGGAGGTCTTCCTCCCGCCACCGGGACCGACCGACCTCCGTCTCTGCGCCAGCCGGTCACAGGTCGAGGACGGCCTCCGTCACCGGAGTGCCGCAGCACACGAGGGCGGTGCCGGGCTCGGGGAGTTCCAGGGGCGGGGTGGTGCGGGTGACGTCACCCGACACCAGAGGCGTGACGCAGGTGGGGCAGGACCAGCGGGTGGGGATGTCACAGGCCTCGGCGAGTTCGAGGAGCGAGGCGTGCGCGGCGGACCAGGGGGTGGTGAGACCGCTGCCGGCGAAGGTGATCAGGGGGCCGGTCCCCATGGGGCCCGGTGGCTGGTGCGGCCGGATCGCCGTACCGGCGGTGACACCGGGGTTGACGGCCGGCAGCGCGCTGAACCGCTATCGGTGGATCCGCTCGGCACTCGGTCCGTGCGCGCTCCGCATGCCGCCGATGTCGTCCGATCGGTAACGGCGGCGCGGCCTCGCCCACGAGAGGGCAAGGCCGCCACCGTCCGCCCGAAGCGGCGCCCTACGGCTTCGCCTCCGCGTACAGGCCGCTCACCTCCTCGGCGCCGAGCGCCCGGTCCGCGGCGTGGACCTCGTCGACCGCGCCGTTCCAGAAGTCGACGTTCGCGCCGTTCCAGTGGGCGCGCCCCACGGTCAGCGGACCGGTGCTCGGAAGTGCGGAGCCGCCGGTGGCCGTCGCCGCGAGCTTTCCGTCGACGTACAGCCGGATCTGGTTGCTCGTGGCGTCCCGCACGCCGACCAGGTGGTACCAGCGGCCCGTCTCCGCGGAGACGGCGACCTGGGCGCGGTGCTCGCCGGGTGTGCTGAAGGCGAAGGTGCCGTGTCCGTACTGGAGGTAGAAGGAGTTGACCGTGGCGCGGGAGTCCTGACTGACCGCGGTGGCGTAGTTGCCGGGGATCGCGTCGAGCCGCACCCAGGCGGACACCGAGTAGCTGCCGCTGGTGTCGAGTACCGGTCCGGCGGTCTCGGCGTACTGCTTCTGGCCGTCGAACTTCAGGGCGCTCCCGCTGACGCCGGGGGTCCAGGAGGCGCCCTCGCGGAGCGTGAGAGGCCTGGCGTTCGGGCCCTCGTCCCGCGCGGTGGTGCCGGTGCCCTCGTCGAGGCTCCAGTGCCCGCCGGCCTTCAGCGGTCCCTCGCGGCCCGCGGCGGCGCCGGCGGCGATCACCCGGTGGTTGATCTTCCGCACCTGGACGGGATCGACCTTGAGCTCGCGTCGGTCGTAGGTGTACAGGCCGTTCAGCTCGTTCTCCAGGTCGGTGATCTGCGTGTACACCGAACCCGACAGTTCGGCGCCGGCCTGGTCGAGATAGAACTGCCCGGTGTTCTCGACGTACTTGCGGGTCAGCTCCTCCTTGGTGCTGACGCCGCTGTAGATCACCGTCGGGGCACCCGGCCACATGTGGCCCGGGGTGCGCAGAACGAAGCCGCCGTGCTCGCCGTCCATCGCGGCCCGGCCGTCGCCGGGGAAGGCGGGGTCGGTGTTGTTGTAGTCGTGGTGGTCGATGATGTCGCCCTTGCCCGAATCACCCTTGGAGTTGCAGCAGTTGACACCACTGTGGGCGTTGACGACGCGGGACGGGTCGGCGGCCTGGACGGACTCGGTGATGCGGCCGGTCTCCTCGCGGTTCCACTCGCCCCAGCCCTCGTTGAAGACGATCCAGCCGATGACGGAGGGCGAGTTGTGGTGCTGGCGCACGATCTCCTTGCCCTGGTCGACGAACGCCTTCCGGCCCGTTTCGCCGGTGAGGTTCCCGGAGACGAAGTCCTGCCAGACCAGCAGGCCGAGCCGGTCGGCGTGGTAGAACCAGCGCTGCGGTTCGACCTTGATGTGCTTGCGGACGGCGTTGAAGCCGAGCTTCTTGTGCGCCTCGAGGTCGAAGGCGAGGGCTTCGTCGCTGGGCGCGGTGTAGAGGCCGTCGGGCCAGAACCCCTGGTCGAGCGTGGCGAGGGAGAAGATCGGCTTGCCGTTGAGGACGAGCTTGTCGAAGCCGCCCACCTTCTCGATGCCGACCTCGCGCATACCGAAGTAGCTGCCGGCCTTGTCGGTCGACCTGCCGTCGGTGAGTGTGACGTCGAGGTCGTAGAGGTACGGGTCGTCGGGGCTCCACAGGTGCTGTTCCGCCACCGGCAGGCGCAGTTCCTTGCCGGCGGCTCCGCCGACCCTGCCGACGACCTTGCCGCGGGCGTCGCGGGCGACGGCCTCGACCCGGGCCGCGGGGGAGGCGCCGGCGGAGTTCACCGTCACCGCGAGGGTGCCGGTGTCGATGTCGGGCGTGGTGACGATGCCCTCGACCGAGACGGGTGCGACCGGCTCCATCCAGACGGTCTGCCAGATGCCGGAGGTCTGGGTGTAGAAGATGCCCCCGGGGTTGGTGGACTGCTTGCCCGTGGGCTGGTCGGCGCCTCCGGTGTCGGTGACGGCGACGATGATCTCCTGCGGGCCGGCGCCCTTGAGCGCGTCGGTGATGTCGGCGCTGAAGGCGTTGTAGCCGCCGGTGTGTTCGGCGACCTTCGTGCCGTTGACGTAGACGGCGGCCTGGTAGTCGACGGCGCCGAAGTTGAGCTTGAGCCGGTTGGCCTGGCCGCTCTTGCCGACCTTCCAGCTCTTCGGGACGTCGACGACCTTGCGGTAGAACATGTGGTCCTCGTGCCGTTCGAGTCCGGACAGCTGGGACTCGACCGGGAACGGCACGATGATCTTCTCGTCGAGCTTCTTGCCGAAGACCGGCTGTTCTCCCGGCTCGGCCGCGCCGAACTGCCAAGGACCGTTGAGGTTCTGCCACTTGGACCGCACCTGCTGGGGGCGCGGGTACTCCGGCAGCGGGTGCTTCGCGTCGAGGTCGTCGCCCCACTCGGTGGTGAGCCGGTGGGTGGAGGCGTTGTCGGCGTAGCGGATGACCTTCGGCACGCTCTCGCCGCCGGCCGTCAGTCCGCCCTCACCGTCGTAGGAGGCCCTGACCAGTTGGTTCTTCTGGATCGGCGCCGCGAGGCCGATGTTCAGGGAGGTGGGGTCGCCGGGGACGGCCGTCACCGACTTGATCGGCATGGCGGTCGTGTCGGCCTCGACCTTCAGATGGTCCTGGAGGCCCTGGAGGCTGCCCACCCTGCCTTCGAACCGGGCGCGCAGCCGCCGCCCGTTCTCGGCGACGGACATCTCGACCGGGTACACCTCGAAGTCGGCCGGCGGGGTGAACGCGGACATCGGCACGATCTGCTGGGCCATCGTCGGCGTCGACCAGCGCAGGTACATGTTGGCGCCGCCGGTGTCCTGGAACAGCTCCAGACGGAAGTCGTGCTGCTCGCCGGCGGTCAGCCGGACGGCGGCGCTGGTCTGCTCACGGTCCCAGTCGCCCACCCAGTGGTCGATGACGGGCTCGCCGTCGATGAAGAGCCGGAAGCCGTTGTCGCCGATGGCGTGGAAGGTGTAGTCACCGGTGGCCGGGGCCTCGATCCGGCCCGTCCAGCGCGCGGTGGTGTGCTCGGTCCTGCCGGTCAACTCCTGGAAGGTGCTGGTCAGTCCGGAGAAGTCGATCTGTGGGTCGAGCAGGGTGCCGCCGAGTCGGTCGAAGTCCCGGGCGCCGGGCGCCGACATGCTGAAGTACTCGCCCTTCAGGCCGTGTGTCTCGACGGCCGCCTGTTCGGCGGCGGGGGCCGACGCGCTGCTCGGCGCCTCCGCGGCCGCCGCGGTGGGAAGCAGCCCGCTCGGGGGCAGGATCAGGGCCGCCGCGGCGAGCAGCGCCCACACTCTGGCTCTGGGGCGGGTGTCGTGTCGTGTCATCGAGCCCTTCCTCGTACAGAGGCCGTGACCACGCCCGGCGGGAGCGAGGGCTCCTGGCCGGCAGCCCGGGGAAGGCAACTGCACACCGGCGACGGGACGCTCGGTCGGGCGGCCTTTTCAACGTTGGAAATTCTGTGACAGCGGTATGACAGCACGCCCACAGGGGAGTGTCCAGACCTCACGCAGCACTCCGCCGCACCGCCGTCACGCGGCACCGCGGGAGATTCGGTCCGCGTCAACGGTGCTTCCGTGGCCGTGAGTTCGACGCGGGGCCGCGACCCGCGCGACCATGGAGCGTCGGCGGCGCGGGGCAGCCCGGCGCGACAGATCGGTGTGGTGGCCTCGTCCCGGGACCCTGCCCGGCGGGTCGAACCGTGAGACAGTCATATGAGGCGCCGGAGTCGGCGAGGCTCGGGCGCAGCGGTCCGGGGCGGTGGCCCCCGCCCGGAACCGTACGCATACGGTGCCGCAGCGGAGGGATCCGTCATGTCCGAGGCGAGTGAGGCCACCCAGGCCGACCGGGCGCTGAAAGCGAAGCATCGTGCCATGTGGGCACTGGGCGACTATCCACTCGTGGCCGCGGACGTCATCCCGGACCTGGGACCGGAGCTCGTGCGGGAGAGCGGCGTCCGGCCGGGGTCCCGCGTACTCGATGTCGCGGCCGGCTCGGGGAACGCCGCCATCCCCGCCGCCCTCGCCGGGGCAGACGTGGTGGCTGTGGACCTGACCCCGGAACTGCTGGAGGCCGGCCGTCAGCTCGCCACGGAACGCGGTGCCAAGCTGGAGTGGCGCGAGGGCGACGCCGAGGAACTGCCGTTCGCGGACGCGGACTTCGACACCGTGGTGTCCTGCGTCGGCGTGATGTTCGCCCCGCACCACCAGCGGGCCGCCGACGAACTGGTCCGCGTCTGTCGACCCGGCGGGAAGATCGGCCTCGTCAACTGGACGCCGGAAGGGTTCATCGGGCAGATGTTCGCCGCCATGCGCCCGTACGCGCCCCCGCCGCCGCCCGGAGCGCAGCCGCCGCCGCTGTGGGGCGACGAGAGCCATGTGCGCTCTCTGCTCGGCGACCGCGTGACCGGCGTCGACGCCCGTCGTCAGCTGCTGCGCATCGACGCGTTCTCCGGTCCGGAGGAATTCCGGGAGTTCTTCAAGCGCTGCTACGGCCCGGCCATCGCCGTCTACTCCGCCATCGCCGACGACCCCGAGAAGGTCACCGCCCTCGACACGGCGCTCACGGAGCTGGCCGCCGGGCACCTCGCGGACGGGGCCATGGAATGGGAGTACTTGCTGGTCACGGCCGACAAGGCCGCCGCCTAGCAGGGTTGCACGCCGCTCGCGTCCAGGCGGGCGATCCGCGAGCGGGGCCGAGCGGGCATCGGGCGCTCGCCGAGCTGTGGAGTGGAGGAGTGGTGGAGCGCGGTGGCCGGGAGGCGGTGGGCCCCCTATTACGGGGGCCCACCGGGTCGTGCTCAGTAGGCGTCGCGTCGCCCTGCCGCTCCGTTCGGGGTGCCGGTGATCGTGAACTGCGAGCCCGGTTCGATGAGGACGTCACCCTGGGCCGAGCCGGTGATCGTGCATCGACTCGGCGGCCCTGCCGGCCAAGGACCCCGACCTGCCGGACTTCGTCGAGGGCCGCGACCCCCACCCGTACGTCGACCGCGACGAACTGCACGAGATCTACCGCTCCTGGCGGAGTGTCGCCGACGCCCACGGCGGTGTCTTCGTCGGGGAGGTATGGCTGCCGGACGCCGAGCGCTTCGCCCGCTACCTGCGCCCCGACGAACTGCACACCGCCTTCAACTTCAACTTCCTGGCCTGCCCCTGGGACGCCGAGCGGCTGCGCGCGGCCGTCGACGACACCCTGGCCGAGCACGCCCCGGTCGGCGCGCCCGCCACCTGGGTGCTGTGCAACCACGACGTGACGCGTACGGTCACCCGCTACGGCCGTGCGGACACCGGATTCGACTTCGCGACCAAGGAGTACGACACCCCGACCGACCTGGCGCTCGGCACCCGCCGGGCCCGCGCCGCCGCCCTCCTCACCCTCGCGCTGCCCGGCTCCGTCTACCTCTACCAGGGCGAGGAACTGGGCCTGCCCGAGGCGGAGATCCCGCGCGAGCGCATCCAGGACCCGATGCACTTCCGCTCCGGCGGCGCCGACCCCAGCCGCGACGGCTGCCGGGTCCCGTTGCCGTGGACCGCCGACGCCCCGTACGCGGGCTTCGGCTCGCGCACCGAGCCCTGGCTGCCGCAGCCCGCGGGCTGGTCCGCGTACGCGGCCGATCTCCAGGCCGCCGACCCCGGCTCGATGCTGGTCCTCTACCGCACCGCGCTGCGGCTGCGGCTGCGCCGTACCGAGGCGGGCCTCGGCGACGGCCCTCTGGAGTGGCTGCCCGCCCCTGCCGGGGTCCTCGCGTTCCGCCGGGCGCCCGGCCTGGTCTGCGTGGTCAACCTGGCCGCCGCCACGGCCGCCCTCCCCGAGCACGAGCACGTCCTGCTCGCCGGCGGCCCCCTGGACGCGGCGGGCCGACTGCCGGGCGACACCGCGATCTGGCTGCGCGCATGAGCGGCGCGCACACCCTCTCCGGGCCGTGAGCGGTGCGCGGGACGGCGGCCAGGTCCGGGTCGGCGGCAGCGTCGGTGACCCGCGCCTCCACCGGCGGGACCACGCCCGGTGGAGGTGCGGGCGGGAGCTCAGCCGCAGGAGCCGGTGAAGATGTCCACCTGGTCGCTGCCGCTGCTCGCCACCACGAGGTCCTGCGTGCCGTCGGACGTCAGGTCGGCGGCCGTCGCCTCGTAGGCACCGTCCGCCGCCAGGTCGGTGAGTTCGGTCAGCGCACCGCCCGACGCGCCCTGGAACACGGATACGGAGTCCCCGTTGAGAGAGGAGACCAGTACGTCCGTCACGTCGTCGCCGTCGATGTCGGCGGCGCCGACCGAGACCGGAAGGGCGGACGTGGTGTAGTCGACGGGACCGTCGAACGTGCCGTCGCCGACGCCCGCGTAGATCTCCAGGGTGTTGGAGCCGTTGCTGACCGTGGCCAGGTCGGTCGCCCCGTCGCCGTCGAAGTCGCCGTGGGCGAGGGAGTACAGACGGGCGACGCTCGGGTACTCCGTGACCTCGCCGAAGGTTCCGTCGCCCGTGCCGAGCGCCACGCTGACACCGCCGGCGGTGGCGACGCTCGCGGTGGCGATGTCCAGGTCGCCGTCGTCGTCGAAGTCGCTGAGGACCAGGCCGTGCGGCCTGGCCACGGTCACCGCCTCGACCTCGACGGTGAACGAGCCGGTACCGTCGCCCGTGAGCAGACTGACGCCGCCGCCCGACTCCTCGGCCACCGCGAGATCCAGGTGGCCGTCACCGTCGAGATCGCCGGGAGCGAGCGAGCGGGCGCCCGCGCCGACGGTGTACCGGGTGGCGGTTTCGAAGGCGCCGTCGCCGGTCCCGAGCAGGACGCTGACGGTGCCGCCGTCGAAGTCGGCGGTGGCGATGTCCGGGTGGCCGTCGGCGTCGAAGTCGGCGATGACGGACTGGTACGGCTTGTCGCCCACCGCGTACGTGGTGGCCGTGCCGAAGGTGCCGTCACCGTTGCCGAGCAGTACGGACAGCGAGTCGGCGTCGTTGTCGGCCGCGACGACGTCAGCGTTTCCGTCGCCGTCGAGATCGCCGGCCACCACGTGCCGGGGGTTGTCGCCGACCGCGGCGGGGGTGTCCGACCGGGTGAAGACCACGCCGGACGAACAGTCGGCGGCCCTCGCCGCGAGTGGCGCGGTCGCCGAGGCCATCGCCGCGACGCTCGCGCCGAGGGCTAAGGCGCCGACCGTGCCGAGCACCAGGATGCGGCGGGACCTGTGCTTCTTGTGATTGCTCATGAGGGCAGGGGTGTCCTTTGCGTGAAGGATGAGCAGAGCCTTGTCATGGGCACGAGAACCTAGGCCGCGCCGCTGTGATTCACGTGTCACGGGACCGTGGTTTCGTTCAGCGCCCACTCCGCTGCCGCTGCTGCCGACGGCGCACCATCACGCACGACGGCCGTGGCTGTCCGGGCCGGTGCCGGACAGCCACACGGAACCTGGGCCCGCCGTCAGGCGCCCACGACGCGCCACCGGTTGTCGGCGGTGCCGTCGTCGGGCGCCTGGACCGCGTAGGCCCCGACGGCGGTGGAGTTGCCCGCGATGGCGAGCAGCTTGCCGCTGTGCACATTGCGGATCTTGTAGGTGCCGTCGCCCTGGTCGAGCAGCGTCCACAGGTGGTCCGCGGTGCCGTTGTCCGTCCACTGGAGCACGCTCGCGTTGTCCGCGGTGGACATGTTCAGCACACCGAGGACCTTGCCGCTGTTGACGTTCCGCAGCCGGACCGCCGTCCCGTCGACGATCACCTCCCAGTTGTGGTCGGCGGTGCCGCTGTCGGTCCACTGAAGGGCGAGACCGCCGTCGGCTGTGGACATGTCCTTGACGCCCAGCACCAGGCCGCTGGCCACGTTGACGAGGTGTACGGAGGCGACGCCGCCGGTGTTCCAGTAGACGGTGTAGTTGAAGCCGTGCGCGTCGTGGAACGGGCCCAGGCCGACGGCGGAGCCGCCCGCGGTCGCGGTGAAGGCGAGCGAAGTGCTGCTGGTGCGTGTGATGGTGGCGGTGTTGAGCAGCGGGAGCGTGCTGAGCGCGCTGTCCCCGTAGTCGCCGGCCAGCACGACCGGTCCGTAGGTGACCGCGGTGGTGTTCGCGTTGTCGGGGGCCGGCCGCAGTACGACCCGCATGGGCAGGCGGACGGTGACGGTGTCGCCGGACGCCCAGGTGCGGGTCAGGGTGGCGTAGGTACCAGGGGTGGTGGCGATGCCCTGCGTCACGCCGTTGACGCTGATCGTGGCTCCGGAGGTCCAGCCGGGAATGCGGATGCGCATCGCCCACGTTCCGGCGGCGCTGCCGGTGACCGTCAACGTGGACGTGTCGCCGGCGGGGTACGAGGTGGTCTGGGTGACGGTGATTCCGCGCTGGGACCAGGTGAGCACGGACGGCACGAACAGATTCACGGTGAGCGTGGTGCCGTTGCGGAAGTAGATGGAGTCCATCAGCCGGGTGTGCGTCTCCAGGCCGGTGCCCTGGCAGCACCAGAAGGTGCCGTAGTCGGTGCTCCAGGTGCCTCCGCCCCAGGCCGGGCCCACACCGCGCCGGCCGCCCGGGTTCAGCGGGGTGAAATAGGTGACGTGGCCGTGGGCGTCCGCCGGGTTCTGCTGGCCGATCATGTGGTTCAGCCAGGCCTGCTCGTAGAAGTCGAACAGCGCGGCCCGGTCCGGGGTCACCGCGTACAGGTCGCGGGTGAGCTTGAGCATGTTGTACGTGTTGCAGCTCTCGCAGGTGTCCTGTCTGAGGTAGGCGGCGATCGCGTTCGGCGCGCGGAAGTGCTCCGCCTGGCTGTTGCCGCCGATGGCGTAGGTGTGGGTGCCGACGGCGATGTTCCACGCGTTGGTGGCGATGTCCCGGTAACGGGTGGTGCCTGTGGCCTTGTACTCGCGCAGGGCGCCGATCCACTTGGGGACCTGGGTGTTGGCGTGCAGCCCGCCCAGCTGGTCCAGGCCGGCGGCCAGCGGATCGAACACGGCGGCATGGTCGAAGCGCTGGGCGGCGGTGAGCCACCGTGTGTCGCCCGTCTGCTGGTAGAGGTCGCACAGCACGTCGTTCATACCGCCGAACTCCACGCCCAGCATCGCCTGCATCTGCTGACCGGTGAGCCGGCCGGTGCGGGTGTCGACCCAGCCCGCCAGGGCCAGCAGGACGTCCCGGGCCTGGGTGCTGCCGATCAGGCGCCACACGTCCAGCAGCCCGGCGAGCGTCTTGTGGATCGTGTAGTACGGCACGTTGCCGTTGCTCAGGGTGCCCTGTTCGAGGGCGGTGAAGTCGGACTCGGGATAGCCGGAGAGGTAGCCGGTGGTGAATCCGGCGGCGCTGTCGTTCGCCTGGCACTTGGCCAGCTCCGCCACCATGTAGACGGCCTTGTCGCGGGCGGCCGAGTCCCCGGTGACGGCGTACAACTGCGCCCAGGCGGTGAGGAAGTGTCCCTGGACATGGCTGCGGAAGGGGAAGTCGGGCGCGTCCCAGCCGCCGTCGGCGGCGGCGCCGGCCGTGGAGAGCCTGTGGTTGGCGCGGAAGGTGTACAGCAGCCGGTCCACGTCCACGAACCGCAGATAGGCGGCTGTGCGGTTCTGGTTGTCCAGCCACCGGCTCGCGGTCAGCCGCACCTGGCCGAAGTCGAAGGCGTAGGCGGAGACCCCGATGTCGGCGCGGGCGGGAGGGACGGCGGCCCGGGCGGGAGAGACGCCGACGAGAGGGCCGGCCGCGGAAGCGGCGAGCGTGGCTCCGCCAGCTTGCAGGAGGCGCCGTCTGCTCAGTGAGGAGGACATCGTTCACCTGTTCCTTGATCGGGGGAGCGAGGACGGGGAAGGGCCGGCGCCTCGTGCCGCCGGGTGGTGACGTGTGGTTCGCCGGCCCTGCCGCCGCGCCCGGTTCCCTGAGCGCGGCGGCAGGGCCCTTAGCGCTGCCCCTTCGTGGCATGACGGCCGTCGTCGGGGTGAGGGCGCACCGTTGTGGGGCGCCCGGCGCAGACGCGGATTTCCGGTTCTCGTGCGGACGGCTCGGCCGCACGGACAGTCGCGGTGCTCGTAGTGTTCGTGATACCGAACATTGGTCGACTCTTCGGCAACCACGGATGATAGACGCCCCAACGAGTCGGCCAACACCCTTCGTGCCGCGATTTCAGCGGATGGCCGTCAACTCGAAGGTTGTTTCGGCGACTTTTTGTGCCACGCCTTGACGCCCCCGATGTGCGCAGGGTCCCGTTGTGCGGGTGCCGTCAGCGTGAACGTGACGGCAGGCTGAGCTCCTCGCGGGCTTGTGCCACCCAGCGCAGCACACCGTGGGAGTCGGTGCTCTCGGCCAACTCCGTCGCTTCCGCGAGCAGCGCCGCCGCGTCATCCCGCCGATCCTGCTGGGCGGCCAGATGAGCCAGCCCGATCAGGTTCGCCGCCACCCCCGGCAGGAACCCCAGCTCCCGGCGCAGCCGGGTGGACTCCTCGAAGCGCGCACGGGCCTCGTCCAAGCGGCCGAGCATGTGGTCGGCGAAGCCGAGGTGCCGCAACGCGTAGGACTTCGTCAGGCGGTCGCCGGCCCGGGTGGCGAGGTCGAGGGCCCGCTCGAAGGAAGGCACGGCGGTGTCGGCGTCGTCGCGGACCACTTGGTGGAAGGCGCCCACCCAGAACGCCGCCTCGCCCTCGCCGCGCACGTCACCGAGCCGCCCGTACAGCTCCGCCGCACGCTCGAAGAGCTCGAGCTCCCGCGCGTTCGCGACCCGCTCGTCCAGGAAGCGGGCGTGGATCACCTGGCCGCGAGCGAGTGCGAGATCCGCCTCGACCTCGTCGAGGCTGCGGTCGGCGGACACCAGCGCACCGCTGTCGCCGCCGAAAACGGTACGTTCGTAAAGGAGTTGGGCTTGTCCGATGCGCTCGTCAGCAGTCATGCCGTGATCGTATCGAGCGCGTGCCGGACAATCCGATGCCCTTCGAACCAGCTGGAATCGAGTGTCCGGGTCTGCCTCTTGATCGTTTTCTGGGCTGCGCCTACGCTTCCATGCCCATGGGGATGGGGGAGCCGGACCGTGGGCACAGGCCGTGGTACGCCCGGCTGGTCGGACATCGTGTGACCGCGGCTCTGCTGACGGGCACGGCGGGGCTGGCCGTTCTGGGCGCGGTGCTGGTCCTTCTGCCGGGTGTGGTGGTCGACCATGATCTCGCCGGGGCGAGGGTCGCCGCGCAGGACCGGCTGAAAGCGGTGAACGACGTCCGTACGACACTGCTCCAGGCCGTCGGCGGCCTGGTCGTGCTGTTCGGCGCGTACGCCACCTGGCGGCAACTGCGTGTCAGCCAGGACGGCTTGCGCGCCACCCAGGAGGGCTATGTCACCGACCGGTTCAGCACGGCCGTCGATCAACTCGGCAGTGACAAGCTGGAAACGCGCATCGGCGGACTCCACGCGCTGTGGCGGATCGCGGAACACTCCGCCCGCGACCGCGAGGCCGTCATCTCCATCCAGGCCGCTTACCTGCGTACCCACCTGCCCTGGCCGCCCGCCGGACCGGGAGCCGCAGCGGCGGACGTGCCCATCAACGACGTCGTGCCGCTGGAGGTCCGAGCCGCCGACGCCCAGGTGGCGCTGACCGGCCTCGGCGTGCTGTTGTTGCAACCCCGGGAGCAGTCCTGGGTCAACCTCGGTGTCACGGACCTGCGCCGGGCCGACTGCGACGGGCTGTGGCTGCACGAGGTCAACCTCGACCGATCCTGTATGGAGGCGGCGGGTCTCTACCACGCCAACCCGACCCAGGCGTCCCTCGTCGCGGTCAACCTGCGGCACGCCGACCTCAAGACGGCGGTCCTGCGCCGGGCCCGCTGCGTTCTGGCCGACCTGCGGGGCGCACGACTCGTCGAAACGGACCTGCGTGACGCGGACTTCACCGACGCCGACCTGCGCGAGGCGAACGTGCGCCAGGCCGATGCGGGGGGCGCTGTCTTCCGCCGCGCGGACCTGCGCCTGGCCGACCTGCGCGGCTCCGACCTGAGTACGGCCGACCTGCACCAGGCGTGTCTGACCGGCGCGCTGGCCAGCGAGCACACGCGCTGGCCGGCTGGTTTCGACCTCTCGGCCGCAGGCGTCGTCGTCACCGAGGATCCCGGCCCCGAACCTCCGCCGCTGCTCCAGCCTTCAGGGATAACGACGCAGCACCCGCGACTGCGGTCCATGTCGTGACCGAGGCCTGGATGCGGGTGTGTCCGGTGTCCGGTGAGGTCTCTCCTGCCTGGTGTCAGGTGGTGTAGAGGTCGTAGGTGGGGGTGTGGTGGGGGTCGGCGATGATGTCGAGGCGGGGGTCGACGGTGAGGATGGCCTGGTGCATGCGCT
>NZ_JBHWUW010000023.1:0-125972 GCF_042737245.1 Streptomyces sp. NPDC060002 | reverse complement strand
TCGACCAGCAGCGGCAGCGGCTCGGAGGCGGTGACCAGCTCCCGCAGCGGATACCGGCCGAGCACGGCGTCGACCCGCGGCGTCAGCGCCGCCGCCAGCCGGGAGACGGCCGGGCGGCTCTCGTCGCGCAGCGCCTCGGCCGCCGTCAGCACCGCGGTGCGGTCGGGTCCCTCCGGCACGCCCCCGGCCGCCCGCTCGTACAGGCGTACGCCCTCTTCGAGGACCAGCTCGGTGTCCATCCCCGCGGGGATCTTGATGCGGGCGAGGTGCCGCCAGGTGGCGACCGGATCGCTCCAGGCCTCCACGGTGTACGTCCAGCGGCCCGTCGCGTCCGGCGTGACGTCCGCGCCCCAGCGGTCGGTGCCCGGGGCGAGTTCACGCATCGGCGTCCAGGGGCCCGGGTTGCCGTCCGGATCCCGCAGGACGACGTTGGCCGCGACGGCGTCGTGCCCTTCCCGGAACACGGTCGCCGAGACCTCGAAGGTCTCACCCGTGACCGCCTTCGCGGGCCGGCGACCCTGCTGGACGAACGGGCGGACGTCCAGGACGGGTATGCGCCCGACGGTGGTGACGTCGCCGCCCGAGGAGGATCGCTCCGGGGCCGGCGGACCGGGTACGGGCGGGAGCACCGGGACGGGCGTGTCCTTCTCGGCCCTGTCGGCGCTCTTGCCGTTCTTGCCGCTCTTGTTGTTCTTGGGGCGAGGCGTCGGGGGTGATGACGGGTGGTGCCTGGCTGGCATGACCGCTCCTGTCCGCATCAACGGGGGGTAGGCGGATGGATGTGGTGGGGAGGGGGTCCTGCGGGGGAGTACCGGAGGAGCCTTCCACCCTATTCGGGTGAGCAATCCGGCACGTTGTTAACTACTCGTGCCTTTGTCAACACACAAGACCGGCCCCGTTCGAGGGGAACGGAGCCGGCCTGGGAGCCCCGTCAGGTGAACGGTGGGACCTGGAGGAGTTTGTTCGGCGAACCGGTCCCCCGGCCGGAGACCTTGCCGTTCACCGCCCCCGTGACCAGCGCCCGCGCGACCTGAGCGGGCGTGGCTTTTGGGTGGTCGGCGAGGTGGAGCGCGGCCGCGCCCGCCGCGTGCGGCGCCGCCATCGACGTACCGGAGTACGTCACCCGTCCGGTGTCGCTCGTGTACGAAGCGGAGGTGATCGACACTCCCGGCGCGAACAGGTCGAGGGCCGAACCGTAGTTGCTGAAGCCCGCCCTCGCGTCCCCCCGGTCGGTCGCGCCGACCGTGATGGCCTCCCGCACGTCGGCGGGGGAGTGCAGGGCGGCCGGCTGTCCCACGTTGCCCGCGGCGACGGTGTAGGTGACGCCGGACCGGACGGAGCCGCGGACGGCCGCGTCCAGCGCCGCGTTGTAGCCGCCGCCCAGGCTGAGGTTGGCGACCGCCGGCCTGTGCGCGTGCCGGGTGACCCAGTCGATGCCCGCGATGGCCTGCGCGGTCGTGCCCGTACCGGCGTCGTCGAGCACCCGTACCGCGACCACCCTGGCCTTCCTGGCGACGCCGAGCCGGGTGCCCGCGACGGTGCCGGCGACATGCGTGCCGTGGCCGTTGCCGTCGGCGGCGACGCGGTCACCTCCGACGAAGTCCCAGCCGTAGCTCGCCCGGCCGGCGAAGTCGGCGTGCGTGATCCGGACGCCGGTGTCGAGCACGTACACCGTGACTCCGGCGCCCGCCGACTTCGGCCAGTTGTAGCTGTTGTCCAGCGGCCGGCCCGGCTGGTCGACGCGGTCCAGCCCCCAGGACGGCGGATTCCTCGCGACCCCGGCGGCATCCAGGGTCACCCGGGTGTCCTGGACCACCGAGGCCACCCGCGGATCGGCCGCGAGGCGCCGGGCCTGTCTCTCGTCGGCCGCGACGGCGAACCCGTTGAGGACCGTGTCGTAGGTCCGGCTGATGGTCACCCCGTACGAACCGACGAGTCTCCGCCCGGCCTTCGACGACGCTTCGGTGTCCCCCTTCAGCGTCACCAGATAACTTCCGCCGACGGAGCCGGGCAGACCGGCGCCGAGTATCTTCCCCTCCGGTGCGGCGTGCGCGGGCAGGGTGACGGCCGAAAGGACCACGGTCGTGACGACCGCGGTCAGGCCCCCCACCCGGCGCAGACGCCGTGTTCGCGTCCGTGCCATGGTTCGAGTTCCCCTCCTCGACTCGGCGCACGACGGCTTCGCCGACCTGTCCGACTTCGCCGGGTACGCCACTGGGCAGCCTCTCGTGCGGGGCGAAAGGCCACAAGGTGGCCTACCGGGGCGAAACAGGCTTTCGGCCCGTTGTCGCGGATCGGGCCGAAAAGCGAGGGTCCGCGGGCGGCCAGCCCTCAGCGAGGCCCGCGTCGGCGCCGGTACCTTCTTAGACGACGTGGACGCACACCGCCGTGCGTCTCTTCCTCACGCACGCCGAGGTGGAATGTGAAGGCGATCCGTCGATTCACCGTCCGACCCCTCCTCCCCGACCCCCTCCGGCCACTCAGCGATCTGGCCCGCAACCTGCGCTGGTCCTGGCACGCGGAGACCCGCGACCTCTTCCAGTCCGTCGACCCCGAGCGCTGGGCCGTCTCGGACGGCGATCCGGTGAGACTCCTCGGCGGCGTGCGTCCGGCACGCCTGACCGAGCTCGCCGGGGACCGCCGTTTCCTGCGCAGGCTGAGTGCCGCCGCCGACGACCTGCACGACTACGTGACCGGCGACCGCTGGTACCAGGCGCAGCCGCGCACCGCGGGGCTGCCCGCCGCCATCGCCTACTTCTCACCCGAGTTCGGCGTCACGGCCGCGCTGCCCCAGTACTCCGGCGGCCTCGGCATCCTGGCAGGCGACCATCTGAAGGCGGCCAGCGACCTGGGCGTCCCGCTGATCGGCGTGGGGCTGCTCTACCGGCACGGCTACTTCCGGCAGTCGCTCTCCCGGGACGGCTGGCAACAGGAGCACTATCCGGTCCTCGACCCCAACGAACTGCCGGTGACCCTCCTGAAGGAGGACGACGGCACCCCCGCGCAGATCTCCCTCGCCCTCCCCGCCGGCAAACAGCTGCACGCCCGGGTCTGGCTGGCCCAGGTCGGCCGGGTCCCGCTCCTCATGCTCGACTCGGACGTCGAGGAGAACGACCTCGGCGAACGCGGGGTGACCGACCGGCTCTACGGCGGTGGCAGCGAGCACCGGCTGCTCCAGGAGATGCTGCTGGGCATAGGAGGTGTCCGGGCGGTACGCACGTACTGCCGGCTGACCGGCCACGCCCCGCCCGAGGTCTTCCACACCAACGAGGGCCACGCGGGCTTCCTCGGCCTGGAACGGATCGCCGAACTCGGCGACGCGGGACAGGACTTCGACTCCGCCCTCGAAGCCGTCCGGGCCGGCACGGTCTTCACCACCCATACCCCCGTCCCCGCCGGCATCGACCGCTTCGACCGTGAACTGGTCGCCCGCCACTTCGGCCCGCAGGCCGAGCTCCCGCGCATGGACGTCGACCGCATCCTGCGACTGGGCATGGAGACCTACCCGGGCGGCGAGCCGAACCTCTTCAACATGGCCGTGATGGGCCTGCGGCTGGCGCAGCGCGCGAACGGCGTGTCACTGCTGCACGGCCAGGTGAGCCGGGAGATGTTCTCCGGCCTGTGGCCCGGCTTCGACCCGGACGAGGTGCCGATCACCTCCGTCACCAACGGTGTGCACGCCCCGACCTGGGTGGCCCCGGAGGTCCTGCGCCTCGGCGCCCGCCAGTTCGGCTCCGGGCGGGCCGAGGACGCTCTGAGCGTCGGTGGCTCCGACCGCTGGGACGCCGTCGCCGACATCCCCGACCAGGACATCTGGGAGCTGCGCCGCGAGCTGCGCGAGCAACTGGTGGTGGAGGTGCGCCGGCGGCTACGGGCGTCCTGGCGCCAACGGGGCGCGGGGACAGCTGAGTTGGGCTGGATCGACGGCGTCCTGGACCCGGACGTCCTCACCATCGGCTTCGCGCGCCGGGTCCCCTCGTACAAGCGCCTGACGCTGATGCTGAGGGACCGCGACCGTCTGATGGACCTGCTGCTGCACGCGGAGCGGCCGATCCAGATCGTCGTCGCGGGCAAGGCGCACCCGGCGGACGACGGCGGTAAACGGCTGGTCCAGGAACTGGTCCGGTTCGCCGACGACCCGCGCGTGCGGCACCGCCTCGTCTTCCTGCCCGACTACGGCATGGCGATGGCGCAGAAGCTGTACCCGGGATGCGACATCTGGCTCAACAACCCACTGCGGCCCCTGGAGGCCTGCGGCACGTCCGGTATGAAGGCGGCGCTCAACGGCTGCCTCAACCTCTCCGTGCTGGACGGCTGGTGGGACGAGTGGTTCCAGCCCGACTTCGGCTGGGCGATCCCCACCGCCGACGGCGTCGGCACCGACCCCGACCACCGCGACGACATCGAGGCGGCGGCCCTCTACGACCTGCTCGAACAGCGCATCACCCCCCGCTTCTACGAACGCGGCCAGGCGGGCCTGCCCGACCGCTGGATCGAGATGGTCCGCCAGACCCTCACCCTGCTCGGCCCGAAGGTGCTGGCGGGACGCATGGTCCGCGAGTACGTCGAACGGCTCTACACGCCGGCCGCCCACGCGCACCGGGCGATGAGCGCCGACACCGCGCGCGAACTCGCCCTGTGGAAACAGCGGGTGCGCTCGTCCTGGCACGCGGTGCAGGTGGACCATGTCGAGACGTCGGTGGCCACCACCACCGCCGAACTCGGCACGACCCTCGCATTGCGGGTCCGCGTCGGCCTCGGCGACCTCACCCCCGACGACGTCGAGGTGCAGGCCGTCTCGGGCCGCGTCGACGAGCAGGACCGCATCACGGACGCGACGACGGTCCCGCTGAAACCGTCCGGCGGCCCGGACCTGGAGGGCCGCTGGCTCTACGAGGGCCCCCTCGCCCTCGACCGCACCGGCCCCTACGGCTACACGGTCCGCATCCTCCCGTCCCACCGCCTCCTGGCCTCCGGCGCGGAGCTGGGCCTGGTGGAGGTGCCGACGGAGGAGGCGGTCGAGGGGGCGGGGGTGGTGTTGCGGTAGGCGCGCGGCAGAGGTACGACGCGCTCCGGGCGCCGACGCGATGGCGTCGGCGCCTGCGTTCTGTTGAGCACGCCTGATCGGTTGAGGCCGCATCGTCATCATGTCCGAGCAGTGCTGGCATAGGCTTTGCCGCTCGGTGATCGACGCAGAGAAAGGCCGACGAGCGCGTGGCCGAGAGACCGTCCGAAGAGCACAGATCCGGTTCGGAAGAGGGGGATGGGGACAAGGGTGGGCCGCCTCCCGAATCCGGCAGCTCCATATCCGACGCGGAATGGGCGAAGTTCGTCCAGGAAAGCGAACGCGGAATACCCGCCTCCGCGCCGAAGGAGCCGTCCGCGCGGGCTCGGTTGGTCGCCGGCCGGCTGCGGGAGCAGGAGTCGCGCGGGGTGAAGCCCGGGGGGTGGCGTACCACTGCTTCCTTGCAGGAGATGGAAGAGCGGGCGTCCCGGAAGAGGCGGCGGCTGTGGGGCTTCCTTGGTCTGCCCGTCGTGATCGCTCTGGCCCTCGTGGCGATGCGGCCGTCGCTGCTGCCCGGGGACCTCTTCAGCGCCCTTGATCCGGAGGCCGCCGTCTCCGCGTCACCGCTGCCGGCCGAGACCGCGGCCCCGAGCGCGGCGCCCGACGCGGTGGATCCCCAAAGGCCCACCTTCGCCCGGCCGTTCGCGGGCTCTCCCGCCGCGCAGTGGGCCGACGGCGAGGCCGGCATCGTCCTGCCGAAGGCGACCTCGGTCGGATCGCTGTCCAAGGCGCAGGTGGAGCAGGCGCTCAAGCAGACCGGGAAGCTCCTGATCGACGCCAACCTCGACCCGGCCACCCTGCGCGGCGGACGTCCGGAGACCGCGCTCGCGGTGATCGAACCCCAGCAGACGGACCTGATCAAGCTGTTGAACACCGCGCTGAGCAAGCCGGACAAGGACCACGACCCCCTGTGGATGTTCAGCCGCTTCGACCCCGCCGAACTGCGCCTGGCCGGTGACGTGGTCAAGACCCGGGGACGGATGACGTTCAAGGCGAGTAAGCGTTCCTCCGTCGTCGTGCACGCCGACTACACCTTCGTCTACCCGGTGGTGCGCATCGGCAAGGACGCCACGACCGAGGTGGAACGCACCATCATCCGCCGCGTACTCGACGTCGAGCTCTACGACCCCGCCGAGTACATCGTCACCCCGGGGAAGATCACCGTCACGAGATACGACGAGGAGATCGGCAACTCCGCCTGCGACGTCTACGACGGCTATCTGCACCCCGAGTTCGCGACGACCGGGCCGACGGGCGCGCCTGCCACCGGGCCGACCACGGACCCGTACGACCGCAGCCAAAGCCTCGACGAGAACCGCGAAGCGGGCTGCGGCGTGGTGTCCCGCACCTGATCCCACGGACGCGCGTCCAACGGGGCGGCGGGGTCGGGAAGTCACTGGGGTTCGAGGTCGGTGGGTGAGGCCGGCGGGGCCGGGGGAAAACCGGTGGGCAGATCGAGGGGTGGAGGTTATGCTCCCCGCGATGACTACTCCTTCTGGTGTCAGATCGGGGGACCCGTCCGCGCAAGGTGAGTGCTGATGCTCACTCGGATCGCGAACGAGGATTCCCGCCTTTCCTTCTGGCTGCGCGTGCGCGAGTTCGCCGTGCCGGCCTCCATGATCGAGACTGCGACCGCCCGCCGCCGCGTTGGGGACTGGGCCGGGGCTTGTGCCGCCGCAGGTATCGACGTCGATCTCGACCTTCGTGCCGTGGCGCGCGTCCACGGTCGTGCATTCGTTTCCCGGCTTCGGGACGATCTCCGTCACCTGGCCCCTGACCTGTTGCGTTGGCATCTGCCGAGGGTCGCTCCCGACGGGTTGCTGCGGCCGGGGGTGACCGTCTCCCTCGCTCGGTACGAGGCTGACGTCGCCGTCGGCGGCGCCGGGCGGGACGACACCCGGTGGCCCGTGCACCTGGTGGTGCGGACTCCGCCCGCCTGGGCGGACTCCGGGCAGCGGATCAGCCTCGCGCTCTGGGACGCGTCCGGCTCGGTGGCGGGGGACCGCCGCCATCCGCATCCGCGTCCCGACCGACGGTTCCGCCTCGACCTGCACCGACATCTGTGGGACGCCCGCAGAACGGGTGAGCTGCGGGTCCGGTGCGGCGCCGATCGACCGCCGCCGGGGGACGACCCGCCCCCGCCGGCTCAGCTCGACCCCGCTTCGGAACTGCCGGGGCCCGGCTGTGCCGTGGACCGGTGGGCGGCCGAGGCGCAGATCGTGCTCCGGGCGGAGGGGCGGACCACCGGTTCCGTCCTCGTGCGCTTCGGGTCCGGGCGGCGGCTGGTCCTGGATCCGGCCGGGGGCCGGGACGCGCGGCCCGTTCTGCGCGGTGCGGCAGGCTGTGTCTCCGCGCTGCCGGTGCTGCCCGACGCGGCGACCTGGGTGCTGCCCGACCTGGAGTTGCTCCGTACGGGAGCGATCGAGGCCGGGCGACTGCATCCGCTGGTCGCCTCGGCGCTCGTACCGGAGCACGTCGTACCGGAGCACGTCGTACCGGAGCACGTCGTACCGGAGCACGTCGTACCGGAGTACCTCGGAACGGAGTACCTCGGAACGGAGTACCTCGGAACGGAGTATGCGGCGCCCGGTCCGGGTCGGCTTCCCGACCGGGCGGGACGGGCCCGGCTCGTGGAGTGCCGGGGAGCGACGCACCGGATCGGCCTGGTCGACGGGGTGCTGGCCGCGCTGGACCACGACCCGGCCGAGATCCGGCGCGAGGAGCTGCTGGCCGCGCTGACCGGCACTCCGCTGCCCTGTCTCCAGGCGATCGACCGGGCACACCGGCGTCCGGACTGTCTCTTCGGCGTGCGTGAACGCCTGGTCCACGGTGACGTCGCCGGTGCGCTGGCCGTCGTGGAGGGGCTGCTGGGCCCCGAGGCGGTCCTGCGTGACGGCGCTCTGCGGGACGAACTCGAGGCGGCCGCGCAACGGCGGATCACCTACGGGCTGTTCAGGGCCGGCCTGATCGGTCCCGGTCCCGGCCAGGATCGTCGCCGTCCCGGCCATCTGCGCGCACACCCACGCCACGGCGCCCGTCGCTGACCCCTCTTCTCGCCCTGTCTTCTCGTCCTGCGGACTTCCCCCGAACTCCCTCCGAACCCCAAAGGTGATCACACATGCCCACACCCATGCCCACACCCATGCCCACGCGTACCCTTCTCGTTCCTCCGGCGCCTTCCGTCCCGGCGTCTTCCGTCCCGGCCACCGCCTCCCAACTCGACGTGGCGGGTGAGCTGTTGGCCCTGCTGCGCGACTCCACCACCGAACCGCGCCCCGACAGCCAGCTGGAGGCCCTGACGCTGGCCGTGGCCGCCGACCTCCCCGTGCTGCTGTGGGGTGAGCCGGGGATCGGCAAGACCGCCGCGCTGACCCAGCTCGCGCAGGCGCTGGACCTGCCGCTGACCACGGTGATCGCCAGCGTGCACGAGCCGTCCGACTTCTCCGGGCTGCCCGTCGTCGGGGACGATCCGGCGGAACAGGGCGTCCCGATGGCTCCGCCGGACTGGGCGGTGCGCCTGGTGCGGGCCGGCCGGGGGCTGCTGTTCCTCGACGAGCTGTCCACCGCGCCGCCGGCCGTGCAGGCCGCCCTGCTCCGCCTCGTCCTGGAGCGCCGGATCGGAGCGCTGACGCTGCCGCCCGGCGTGCGGATCGTGGCCGCCGCCAACCCGCGGGGCTCGGCCGCCGACGGCTGGGAACTGAGCCCGCCGCTGGCCAACCGGTTCGTCCACCTCCAGTGGACCCACGACCACGAGGTCGTCGTCCGCGGACTCGGCGGGACCTGGCCCCGGGCGACCCTGCCCCGGCTCGACCCGGCGAAGCTGCCGGAGGCCGTGGGCTTCGCGCGGCGCGCGGTGTGCGGACTGCTCGCCGCCCGCCCCAAGCTCGTGCACCAGCTGCCCAGCAGCGAAGCGCGCCGGGGCGGCGCCTGGCCGTCGCCGCGCAGCTGGGACATGACGCTGAGCCTGATCGCCTTCGCGACCGCGGCCGGCTCCTCCCGCGACGTACTCTCCCTGCTGGTCAGGGGCACGGTCGGCGACGGCCCCGGGCTGGAACTGCTGGCGAGCCTCGACCGGATGGACCTCCCCGACCCCGAGACACTGCTCGCCGACCCGGCGGGCGCCGACCTGCCCGAGCGGGGCGATCTGCGCCAGGCCGTGCTGGACGGTGTCGTGGCGGCGGTCCGCACCCGTGCCGACAGGTCCCGCTGGGACGCGGCATGGGCGCTCCTCGTACGGGCGTTGGAGACCGGCGCCCCGGATCTGGTGGTCGTCCCCGCGACGACGCTCGCCTCGCTGCGCCGGGAGGACTGGGACGTACCGGCGTCGATCGAGAAGCTGGCCGGAGTGGTGACCCTGTCCCGGCGGGCGGACCGGGCGGCGGGTCGCGCGGCGACGCGGACCGCGGACGCCGCGAAGGCGGGCCGATGAGCCCCGGCGAGCCGCAGGGCGCCGGCGTCACCGGCCGGTCCCCGGGCAGGGCGGAGCCGAGGCCCCTGGACCTCGACAAGCTCTTCGCCGCCCGGCTGCAGGCCGCCCGGGCCCGGCCCTACCTGGCGACGGCCCTGTTCGCCCTGCACCCCGTGGAGTCGCGGTGGGTGCCGACGATGGCCGTGGACCGGCACTGGCGGTGCTATGTCTCACCGGCGTTCGTGGACCGCATGCCGGTGGAGGAGCTGGCCGGGGTGTGGGTGCACGAGGTGTCGCACCTGCTGCGCGACCACCACGGGCGCAGTGAACGGGTCGCCCGGGAGTGGGGGCTGACCGGTGCGGGGGAGCGGCTGCGGATGAACATCGCCGCCGACTGCGAGATCAACGACGACGTGTTCGGGGACGGGCTGGTGCAGCCCGAGGGCGCGGTCACGCCGGGCTCGCTCGGGCTGCGGCCGGGCGAGCTGATGGAGGACTACCTGCGCCGGTTCCGGCTCGGACCGCACACCCAGAACCTGGTCTGGCTGGACTGCGGCAGCGGCGCCGACGGACGGGAGCGGGAATGGGACCTCGGCCCGGACGGCGCGCACGGCCTGAGCGAACAGGAACGGGACGCCGTCCGCTTCCGCGTGGCGCAGGGCATCGCCGGCCGCCGGGGGACCGCCCCGGCGGGGTGGCGGCGGTGGGCGGAGGAGGCCTTCCATCCGCCGCAGCCGTGGCGGGAGTTGCTGGGCGCGGCGGTCCGCTCGGCGGCCTCGGCGCCGGGCGCGGGCGAGGACTACTCCTACGGCCGTCCGTCCCGCCGCTCGGCCGGCGTCCCGGGCGCGGTGCTGCCGAGCCTGCGACGCAGACCGCCGCATGTGAGCGTGGTCATCGACACCTCCGGATCGGTCAGCGACGCCGAACTGGGGAGCGCGATCCTCGAGGTCGCCGCGATCTCCCGGGCCGTGGGCGGCCGGCGCGACCTGGTCACCGTGGTGCCGTGCGACGCTGCGGCCCGCATCGTGCACCCGCTGTGCCGGGGCGAGGGGATCCCCCTGATGGGCGGGGGCGGTACGGATCTGCGCGCGGGCTTCACCAAGGCGCTGCGCGCGCGGCCCCGTCCCGACGTCATCGTCGCCCTGACCGACGGCCAGACCCCCTGGCCGAGCACCCGCCCGCCGTGCCGGACGGTGGTGGGCCTCTTCCCCCGCGGGTCGGCGTCGTACGACGAGGAAGACCCCGACTACGTACCGGAGTCGCCGCCCGCGTGGGCCCGGGTGGTGGAGATCGGGTGACCGGGTGACCGGGTGAGGGCGTTCTGTGCTGAACACAGGCTGTGCCGGCGAGCCGGAATCGGCCGTCTCCGCGGTGGGGCCGCGGCGGTCGTCACGGACGCCCGCGGGTCCGGTGCGGCGGGCGTCCCGGCCTCCACGATCGAGCGGCCGTCCGCGGGCTCCCCGGCGTCGCGGCGGGCCGACGGTGCGGCGGGCCGACGGTGCGGCCGTCGGCGTGTGGTGGCCGGCGGCCCGTCCGGCTACGACTTGTCGCCCCCGCTCAGCTCCCGCAGCACCACCCCGCACCGGCGTGCGTACGCCTGCTGCAGGCCTCGGGTCGCCGGGCCGGCGGCCCTCGCGTACCACTTCGCGCCGCGGCTGAAGGCGGACACCGTCAGCCAGACCGTGC
Organism: Streptomyces sp. NPDC060002; assembly: GCF_042737245.1. Taxonomy (NCBI): domain Bacteria; kingdom Bacillati; phylum Actinomycetota; class Actinomycetes; order Kitasatosporales; family Streptomycetaceae; genus Streptomyces; species Streptomyces sp. NPDC060002. The sequence continues at coordinate 114,813 of NZ_JBHWUW010000023.1, read as the reverse complement.
CGTCCCCCGTGCGGTCCACGACGAAGGACTCCTCGCCGCATTCGGGGTGGCCGGGGAGGGTGCCGTACGCCCAGCCGGCCCGCCGGTGTTCGTCCAGCGTCCAGACCACTCGGCAGGGGGCTTTTATGAGGCCGGCCAGGGTGACGGTGACGTCGACGTCGGGGGCCGCCCGTTCCGCGGTCGTTTCCATACCCACGCCGAGGGTGCGGTGCATCTCCCAGGTCAGGACCGCTTCGGCGGCCCGGCGGAAGACGTCGTGGCCCTCGCCGAGGCGGGTGCGGACGTGCAGGGGGTGGAAGCCCTCGGGGCAGTGGCCGGGGCGGTCGCGGGTCGCGCCGACGTCGTCGTACGTGAAGTCCTTCGAAGACATGGGAGCCAAGAGTAAGGCGGTACCCGGGGATGCCTTCGTCCCGGGTACCGCCTCACGTCACCTACCCGCGGATCAGGCGACGTTGACGGCGGTCCAGGCCGCCGCCACCGCCTTGTACTCGGTGCTGGTCGAGCCGTACAGCGCCGACGCCGCGCTCAGGGTCGCCGTGCGGGCGCCCGAGTAGGTGGTCGTCGAGGTCATGTAGGTCGTCAGCGCCTTGTACCAGATCTGGACGGCCTTGGCGCGTCCGATACCGGTGAGGGTGGAGCTGTTGTACGTCGGGGAGTTGTAGGCCACCCCGTTGATGGTCCGGCTGCCGCTGCCCTCGCTCAGCAGGAAGAAGAAGTGGTTCGCCGGGCCGGACGAGTAGTGCACGTCCAGGTTCTTCAGCGAGGACGACCAGTAGTTGGCCGAGCCGCCGTCCTTGCTCGGCTGGTCCATGTAGCGCAGCGGGGTGCCGTCGCCGTTGATGTTGATCTTCTCGCCGATGAGGTAGTCGCCGACGTCGGAGGTGTTCGCCGCGTAGAACTCGACGGCGGTGCCGAAGATGTCGGAGGTCGCCTCGTTGAGGCCGCCGGACTCGCCCGAGTAGTTCAGGCCCGCCGTGTTCGAGGTGACGCCGTGGGTCATCTCGTGGCCGGCCACGTCCAGCGAGGTCAGCGGGTGGGTGTTGCCCGAGCCGTCGCCGTACGTCATGCAGAAGCAGCTGTCGTCCCAGAAGGCGTTGACGTAGGCGCTTCCGTAGTGGACGCGGGAGTACGCGGCGACACCGTTGTTCTTGATGCCGCTGCGGCCGAACGTCGCCTTGTAGAAGTCCCACGTCGCCTGCGCGCCGTAGGCGGCGTCGACGGCGGCCGTCTGGTCCGTGGTCGAGCTGGAGGCGGCGCCGGTGCCCCACGTGTCGTCCGCGTCGGTGAACAGGGTGCCCGCGGAGGTGGTCGTGGTGTGCGACTTGTTGTACGTCTTGTGGCCGCCGCGCGTGCTGTCCGTCAGGCTGTACGTCGAGCCCGAGAGGGTCGTGCCGAGGGTCACCGTGCCCGAGTAGAGGCTCTTGCCGGTGCCGGTCTCGATGCCCTGGTACTCGTACAGCTTCTTGCCGGTGGCCGCGTCGGTGATGACGTGCAGCTCGTTCGGGGTGCCGTCCTCCTGGAGACCGCCGACGACCGTCTCGTAGGCGAGAATCGGCTTGCTGCCGTTGCCGGCCCAGATCACCTTGCGGGGCGCGTCGCTGGCCTCGGTGCTGGCGGAGCCGGCGTCCTTGGCGAGGGTCAGGGCCTGCTTCTCGGCCTTGGCGGCGGTGACGACGGGGGTGAGCGAGGCGACCTTGATGGTGGTGTTCGTCGCCTTGGTGACGCCCTTGTTCGCGCCGGCGGCCGACTCGTGGACGACCAGGTCGCCGCCGAGGACCGGCAGACCCGCGTAGGTCCGCTCGTAGCGCGTGTGGACCGTGCCGTCCGCGTCCTTGACGACGTCGCGCACGACCAGCTTCTCCTGGACGCCCAGGCCTATCTCCTGCGCGGTCGAGGGCGCGTCGGCCTGCTTGTCCTGGATCAGGGCGGTGCGGGCGGCCGGGGCCAGCGCGGTGGGCACGGCGAGGGGCGTCGCACTGGTGGCGTCCGCCGGGGTCTGGGCGGCGGCGGTACCGGCGGTGAGGCCGGTGGTGACCAGGGCTCCGGCCGCGACGGCGGTGGCGATGGCCAGAGTGGTGCGCTTGTGACGCGCGTAGAGGGAGGTCACACAAGCTCCTTGGATGTGGGGGTGCCCGGGCGGCGTGGGGTGGCTGTCCGTGGCTGTTGTGAAGTTGTGCGGCGGGTGACAGGAAGACTGGCATCAAGGCGCGTACATGTCAGGACCCCGAAGTGATGTTGGCTGAAAATCAACTGCCGGATGAACATTGCCGGAATGTAAACGGACTTGACCTCGGTAAAAGGCCAACAGGGCGTAGGTAAGGCGCCGGCAAAAAGGGGACGCCGTCCCGGAGGAGTCGAAACTCCGGGACGGCGTTCTGTGCGCTGCCTCTCGACCTGCTGTGCTCGGCCCCTGCGAGGCCTGTGACCTACGGGAAGGTCAGTTTCCAGCTGTTGATGTAGCCGGTGTCCTGAGCCGCGTTGTCCTGGACCCGCAGCTTCCAGACACCGTTGGCGACCTCGGAGGAGGCGTTCACCGTGTACGTGGTGTTGATGTTGTCGGTGCTCCCGCCGGTGCCGTACGCCTTCAGCGTGTACGCCGTGCCGTCGGGGGCGAGCAACTGCACCTGGAGGTCACCGATGTAGGTGTGGACGACGTTGACCGCCACCGCGAGGTTCGAGGGCGCGTTGCCGGTCCGGCCGGAGACGGTGACCGAGGAGGTGACCGCCGCCCCGTTGTCCGGAATCGATACGTCGGCCGTGTTCTCGAAGGAGGTGCCGCCACCGCCGCCCCCGCCGTCGGAACGGGCGCCGACCGCGACACCGGCCCACGCGTCCTGCACCGCCTTGTACTCGGTGGAGGTCGTGCCGTACAGCTCACCGGCCGCCGCCAGCGTGCCGGTGCGGGCCGCCGCGTACTTGGTGGTCGTGGTGAACTTCGTGGTCAGCGCGCGGAACCAGATCTTCTCCGCCTTGTCGCGGCCGATGCCGGTGACCGGAAGGCCGTCCGCGGTGGCCGAGTTGTAGGTGACACCGTTGATGGTCTTGGTGCCGCTGCCCTCCGACAGGAGGTAGAAGAAGTGGTTCGCCGGGCCGGACGAGTAGTGGACGTCGACCGATCCGATCCCCGAGTACCAGCTGTCCTTCGACGCGCCGTCCTTGCTCGGCTTGTCCATGTAACGCAGCGGCGAGCCGTCGCCGTTGATGTCGATCTCCTCGCCGATGAGGTAGTCACCGACGTCGGAGGAGTTCGCCGCGTAGAACTCGACCGCCGTGCCGAAGATGTCCGAGGTGGCCTCGTTGAGACCGCCGGACTCACCGCTGTAGTTGAGGCCCGCGGTGTTGGAGGTGACGCCGTGCGTCATCTCGTGCCCGGCCACGTCGATGGACGTCAGCGGGTGGGTGTTGCCGGAGCCGTCGCCGTACGTCATGCAGAAGCAGCTGTCGTCCCAGAACGCGTTGACGTACGCGTTGCCGTAGTGGACGCGGGAGTACGCGGCGACGCCGTTGCCCTTGATGCCGCTGCGGCCGTGCACGTTCTTGTAGTAGTCCCAGGTCAGGGCCGCGCCGTAGTGGGCGTCCGCGCCCGCGGTCTCCAGGTTGGACGCGGCGCCGGTGCCCCAGACGTCGTCGGAGCCCGAGAAGAGCGTGCCGGTGCCGGAGGTGCCCCGGTTGAGGTTGTACGTCTTGTGGCTGCCGCGCGTGCCGTCGGTCAGGTTGTACGTCGACCCCGACTGCGTGGTGCCGAGGGTCACCTGGCCGCTGTACATCGTGTTGCCGGTGCCGGTCTCGATGCCCTGGTACTCGTACAGCTTCGCGCCGGTGGTTGCGTCGGTGACGACGTGCAGCTCGTTCGGGGTGCCGTCCTCCTGGAGGCCGCCGACGACCGTCTCGTACGCCAGGACCGGCGTGCCGTTCGCCGCCCAGATCACCTTGCGCGGGGCGCGGTTGGTGTCCGCCCGCTCGGCGCCGGCGGCCGTGGCGAGGCTCAGCGCCTGCTTCTGCGCCTTGGCCGCGCTGAGGGTGGGCGAGAGCGAGGCGACCTTGATGGCGGCCCGGGTGGCCTTGGTGACGCCCTCGGTGGCGCCGGACTTCGCGGTCTCGACGACCAGGTCGCCGCCGAGGACCGGGAGTCCGCCGTAGGTGCGCTCGTAGCGGGTGTGCAGGGTTCCGTCGGCGTCCTTGACGACGTCGCGGACGACGAGCGCCTCCTTGGCGCCGAGGCCCAGCTCCTTGGCGGCGGCGGCCTTGCCGGCATCGGCCTCGCGTATCAGCGCGGCGCGCTGGGCGGGGGTGAGGCGCACCGACTCGGCGCCCGGGGCGGCCTGGCCGGCCGCCTGCGGTGCCTTCACCGGGGCGGCCGTCGCGGCGCCGGACTGCACGGCGGCGGCGATGAGCGCGGAGACGCCGACGAGGGCGACGGCCGCGGCACGACGGGAGGCGCTGTGGGGGGTGCGTCTGCGAGAGGGACTGCTGCTCAACACTGACTCCTTCTGCGCGGCCACGGGTCACGCGGCCAGGGGAGACCCGACGGCGGGTGAGCCGCGCGGGCACGACAAAGGCGGTACGCAGAACAAAGGCGGAACGTGGAGCGGGCTTAGCTGTGGGGTTGCTGTGAACCAGCAGTGGGAAGAGTGGCAGTGGATTGCGCTATCTGTCAGGAGCGCGTCAGGAAGTTGGCCGGAAACGGTTCGTTGTCCGGTAGTTCATGTTCGATATGCGGTCAATTGGCCGACGTGACATGCCGACTGGCTGGCGGGACATTCCGATTGGCTGGCGGATATGCCGATTGACCGGCGGGACATGGCGGGGGCGAACGGCGGATCAGGATCCGGTCCGCTCCCCGTCAGGCATGCCCCCCTGTCAGGCATGCCCCCCCGTCAGGCATGCCCCCCGTCAGGCACGCTCGCCGTGCCACGTCCGCCAGAGGGCCGCGTACGCTCCGTCCGCCGTCACCAGCGCCTCGTGGGTGCCGAGTTCGGTGAGGCGGCCGTCCTGCATCACGGCGACCCGGTCCGCGTCGTGCGCGGTGTGCAGGCGGTGGGCGATGGCGATGACGGTCCGGCCCCGGAGCACGGCGGCCAGGGCCCGCTCGGTGTGCCGGGCGGTCGCCGGATCCAGCAGCGCCGTCGCCTCGTCCAGGATCAGCGTGTGGGGGTCGGCCAGCACCACCCGGGCCAGGGCGAGCTGCTGGGCCTGCGAGCCGTCCGTACGGGCACCGCCCCCGCCGAGCACGGAGTCGAGGCCGCCGGGCAGCTCCCGGACCCAGTCGGCGGCGCCGACCGCGGCCAGCGCCGACCACAACTGCGCGTCGTTCGCCGCCGGTTCGGCGATCAGCAGGTTGTCGCGGACCGTACCGAGGAAGACATGGTGCTCCTGGGTGACCAGCACGACCTGCCGGCGCAGCGTCTCGGGCGCCAGCTCCGCGACCGGCACCCCGCCCACCGTCACCGTGCCCGCGCTCGGCGCGTCCACCCCCGCGAGCAGTCTGCTCAGTGTGGTCTTGCCCGCGCCCGACGGGCCGACGACCGCGAGCCGCTCCCCGGGCCGCACCGTCAGGTCGACCCCGCGCAGCACCTCGCCACCGCGCTCGTAGGCGTACCGCACGCCCGTCACGTCGATCCGGTCGTCCGCCGGAGTGGGCGCCACGCCGTCCGGCTCGGCGCGCGGCGCCCCGGCCAGGCCCTCCACCCGGGCGAACGAGGCGCCACTGCTCTGGAGTTGCTCGACGCGCAGCAGGATCTGGTCGAGCGGTTCGGTGAACTGCCGCAGATACAGCGCGGCCGCCACCACCGCGCCCAGGCTCATCGCGCCCCGCGCGTGCAGCGCACCGCCCAGCAGCAGCACGCCCGCCACCGGCAGCGAGTACGACACCTCGATCACCGGGAAGAACACCGTGCGCAGGTGCAGGGTCCGCAAGCGGGTGCGCCGTGAGATCTCCAGCGCCTCCCGGCTCGCCGCCGTCCGTCGCTCCTGGAGCCGGAACGCCTCGACCGTGCGTGCCCCGGACGCGGTGGCGGCGACGATCTCGGCGACCTCGGAGGTGGCCGCGCCCTCGGCGAGGTAGGCCGCGCGCGCCCGCCGCAGATACCAGCGCAGCGCGAACCAGATCGGGGTCAGTCCCAGCACTCCGATCGCCCCGAGCAGCGGGTCGATCACGAACACCGCGCCGAGCGTGAACAGTGCCTGGACCGTGCAGACCAGCAGCTCGGGTCCGGCGTCCCGCAGGGTCGTGCCCACGGCCGCCACGTCGGCGGTGCCGCGCGTGGTCAGATCGCCGGTGCCGGCCCGCTCCACCACCGACGCCGGCAGCGCGAGCGCCCGCCCGACGAACTCCTCCCGCACCCGCGCCAGCGTCCGCTCACCGAAGCGGTGCCCCGCGTACCGGGCCCAGCGGGCCAGCAGCAGCTGTGCGAAGGCGCAGGCCAGGATGGCAGCCGCCAGCCGGTCCACGGCCTGCGTGCCGTGTCCGGCCCGCACCTCGTCGATGATCCGCCCCAGCAGCCACGGCCCGGCCAGGCCGGCCCCGGCGGCGAGCACGTTCAGGGCGAGGGCGCCGGCGAAGGCCCGGCGGTCGGCCCGCAACAGCCGGACCGCCGCCCGGCGCACGTCACCTGGCGCGGCGATCGGCAACCGTCCCGAGCCCTCGTCGACCACCGTCACCGCACAACCTCCTCGGCCCCTGCGCCTGCGCCTGCCCCTGCGCCTGCGCCTGCGCCTGCGCCTGCGCCTGCGCCTGCGCCTGCGCCTGCCCCTGCGCCTGCCCCTGCGCCTGCGCCTGCCCCTGCGCCTGCCTCTGTGCCTGCGGCCGCGCCGCCTTCCGTACCCGGGTCCGGATCGCGTGGGTCGGCGTCATCGATGCCGTCGGCGTCGTCGGTGTCCCCGGCCACCAAGGCCCGGTATCCCGGCTCGCGTTCCAGCAGGTCATGGTGGCGGCCGGTGGCCGCGACCTTTCCGTCGACCAGGTAGTGGACGGTGTCGGCCTGGGCGAGGAGCAGCGGGGAGGTGGTGGTCACCACCGTGGTCCGGCCGGTCCGCGCCGCGCGCAGCCGCTGGGCGACCGCCGCCTCCGTGTGCGCGTCGAGCGCCGATGTCGGCTCGACGGCGAGGAGCACCCCGGGGTCGGCGAGCAACGCCCGTGCCAGCCGCACCCGTTGCCGCTGGCCCCCGGAAAGGCTGCGGCCCTGCGCGGTCACGGGCGATTCGAGCCCTTCCGGCAGACCCTGCACGATGTCGTCGGCGGCCGCCGCCCGCACCGCGCGCCCGACGTCCGCCGGGGCGGGCGCACGCCGTCCGCCCACCACCTCGCGCAGGCTCCCGGCGAACAGGTCGGCCTCGTTGTCGGCGACCAGGATCCGGTCCCTGACCTGGTCCAGGGGGACGGCGTCCAGACGTGTCCCGCCCCAGGTGGCGTCCGTGGGGCCGTACCGGCCGAGCCGGTCCACGACGGCGGTCACCTCCGCGTGCCGCGCGCCGACCAGAGCGGTCAGCCGGCCCGGCGCCACCCGCACACCCGAGACGGGGTCGTGCAGCACCGACGGCTCGACGGGCGCGTCGGCGGCAGCGGAGGCTACAGCGGAAGCGGCGGCTGAAGCAGCGGCGAGGGCGGGGGCGGTGGCGGGGGCCGGCTCCAGCCGCAGCAGTCGTACGACGCGCCGGGCGGCCACCACGCCCCGGCTGAGCTGGTAGCCCATGTCGACGAGGAACGCCACCGGCCCGATCAGGACCGCGACATAGCCGTACACCGACACCAGCTCGCCGACGGTCATGTCCCCCTGGGCGGCGAGGCGGGCCGCCAGCCAGGTCACCACGGCGAGGAACAGCGTCGGCAGGCCCATCCCCAGCGCCTGCATCCAGCTGGTGACCGCGCCGACCCGGTAGCCCTGCGCCCGCAGCCGCTGCGAGTCGCGGCCGAAGGAGGCCGCGAACAGCTCCTTGCCACCGAGCCCGTTGAGCACCCGCAGCCCGCCCGCGAGGTCGCCGATCCGCGCGGTGAGCACTCCCTGCCGCTCCCGGTACTCGGTCTCCGTGCCCTGCAACCGTGACATCAGCGGCCCGACCAGCACCGCGACCACCGGCATCCCCAGCAACACGACCACCGCCAGCAGCGGCGACACCGACAGCAGCAGCCCGGCGACGAAGACATAGACGACCACCGAGCCGACGCCCGGCCCGACCACCGTCAGCGCGCCCGCGATCGTGTGCACGTCGCTCACCCCGATGGTGACGACCTCCGCGGCCCCCACCTGACGCGGCAGCGCGGCGCCGAGCCGCACCGTGTGCCCGACGACGACCTTGGTGGTGCGGAGGTAGGCGTCCATGCGCACCCGGGTCATCGTGCGGTGCCGCATGATGCTCACCCAGGCGTTGAACGCGCCGACGGCGAACAGGGCCGCCGTCCAGCCGGCCAGCGCGGCCGTGTCACCGGGCTCGAGACCGTCGTCCACCGCCTTCGACAGCAGATACGGCGTCACCGCCATCAGCACCATCCAGACGCTGGCCAGCACCGCCCCGGCCAGCGCCCGCCACGGCTGGCAGCGCACCAGCCACGCCAGGTACGCCCAGCCGCCGCGGCGGTCGGGCGTGCCGGGATCCTCGTACGCGTCGGTCATCCACTCGTCCTTCCGGCCCCCGAGGTCGACCCCTGGACACTCACGCGAGACTGTCCCGCCAGGCCCGGTGCAGGTCCGCGAACCGGCCGGTGCCCGCGATCAGTTCGGCCGGGCTGCCGTCCTCGACGATCCGCCCGTGCTCCATGACCAGGACCCGGTCGGCGATCTCCACGGTCGACAGCCGGTGCGCGATCACCACCGCCGTACGGCCCTTCAGCACCGTCGCCATCGCCGCCTGCACGGACCGCTCGCCCGGGATGTCGAGCGAGCTGGTCGCCTCGTCGAGGATCAGCACCGCCGGGTCGGCGAGCAGCGCCCGTGCGAACGCGACGAGTTGCCGCTGCCCGGCGGAGATACGGCCGCCCCGTTTGCGTACGTCGGTGTCGTAGCCGTCGGGCAGGGCGCTGATGAACTCGTGGGCGCCGATCGCCTTCGCGGCCCGCTCGATCTCCTCCCGGCTCGCGTCCGGCCGCCCGATGGCGATGTTCTCGGCGACCGTGCCGGAGAACAGGAACGCCTCCTGCGTCACCATGACCACCCCGCGCCGCAGTTCGGGCACGGCCAGCTCGCGCAGGTCGACCCCGTCCAGCAGCACCCGCCCCTCGGACGGGTCGTAGAAGCGGGCGAGCAGCTTGGCCAGCGTGGACTTGCCCGCGCCGGTCGAGCCGACCACGGCGACGGTCTGCCCGGCGGGAAGGGTGAGGTCGAACCCGGGAAGGATCTCGCCGCCCGTGCGGTAGCCGAAGGAGACCCCGTCGAAGACGACCTCCCGGCCGGGCAGTTCGCCCTCGAGCGCCGGGAGCTCCCGCGGCGCCGACGGCTCGGGCACTGACGGCGTCTGCGCGAGCAGCCCGGCGATCTTCTCCAGCGAGGCCGCCGCCGACTGGTAGGAGTTGAGGAACATGCCGAGCCGGTCTATCGGGTCGTACAGCCGCCGCAGATACAGCACGGCCGCCGCCAGCACCCCCAGCTCCAGCGAGCCGTCGGCCACCCGGGTGGCGCCCCACAGCACGATCACCGCGACCGCCGTGTTGGCGACCAGCCGCGATCCGACGACGTACCGGGCCATCTCCAGGAGCGCGTTGCCGTTGATCTGTTCGTGCCGCTGGTTCAGGACCTGGAAGTCGGCGTCGTTGACGGGCTCGCGGCGGAACGCGCGCACCGGCCGGATGCCGTTCATCGTCTCGACGAACTTCACGATCACGGCCGCGATCGCGGTGGAGCGGGCCCGGAACACCTCCCCGGCGCGCCGCTGGTAGATCCTCACGAGGAGGTACAGCGGCACGAAGGAGGCCACCGCGACGGCCCCGAGGCCCAGGTCCAGCCAGAGCAGCATCGCCGAGATGTAGAGGAAGGACAGGATCACCGTCACGAGTTCCTGGAGACCTTCGCTGAGCAGTTCGCGCAGCGACTCCACGTCCGTGGTGGACCGGGAGATCAGCCGGCCCGAGGTGTAGCGCTCGTGGAAGTCGAGGCTCAGCGCCTGCGCGTGCCGGAAGATCCGGCCGCGCAGGTCGAGCAGCGCGTCCTGGCTGACGCGGACGGAGGCGATCAGGAACGCGTACTGGAGCCCGCCGGAGACCAGCGCGCACAGCAGATAGGCGACGCCCACCGCGACCAGCGGCCCGTGGTCGTCGGCCCGGAACGCCGGTACGGCGCGGTCGATGGCGTACGCCACCAGCAGCGGGCCGGCCTGCACGGCCGCCTGCTGGAGCAGCAGCAGGAGCGAGGTGCAGGCGACCCGTGCCCTCATGGGGTCGAGCAGGGAACGCAACAGGGCGCCCGTGGCGCCGGGCGGGGTGGGCAGGACGTCCTTGTCGAAGGGGTCGTCGACGGCCGTCCGCGGCGGGACTTCGGGGTCGTCGTCGGTGACGGGGGAAGCGGTGGTGGGGGCGGTCATCGGCGGTCGGCCTCCTGTTCACCGAACTGGGTGGCGAACTCTGTTCCGGACGGCGTTCCGGATGGCGTTCCGGACGGCTCTCCGGACGGCTCTCCGGACATGAGGTGGGCGTATTCGGCGTTGCTGCGCAGCAGTTCGTGATGGGTGCCCACGGCGGTGACGCGCCCGTCCGACAGCAGGGCGACACGGTCGGCGAGGAGCACGGTGGACGGGCGGTGCGCCACGATCAGCGCGGTGGTGTCGGCGAGGACCTGCCGCAGCGCGGCCTCCACGGCGGCCTCGGTGTGCACGTCCAACGCGGACAGCGGGTCGTCCAGGACGAGGAACCGGGGCTGCCCGACGACGGCTCTGGCCAGTGCGAGGCGCTGCCGCTGCCCGCCGGAGAGGCTGAGCCCCTGCTCGCCGACCTGCGTCTCGACGCCCTGCGGCAGCGTGTGCGCGAAGCCGGCCTGCGCCACGCCCAGCGCCCGCTCCAGCTCGACGGCGCCCGCACCCTTCGCCGCCCCCATGAGGACGTTCTCCCCGACGCTCGCGGAGAACAGGGTCGGCTCCTCGAAGGCGACGGCGACCCGCGAGCGCAGCTCCTCCCGCGACATCGCGGTGATGTCCTCGCCGTCGAGCGTGATGCGGCCGGCGGTCACCTCGTGCAGCCGGGGCACGAGGGCCGTGAGAGTGGTCTTCCCGCTGCCGGTCGCCCCGACCAGCGCCATGGACTCGCCGGGCCGGATGTGCAGGTCGACGCCGTCGAGGGTGGGCGGGGAGTCGGGGGAGGCGTCGGGATAGCGGAAGGTGACGCCGGCGAACCGCAGACCCCCGTCGGCCGCGGCGGCCCGCCCACCGCGGCCGACGGGCTCCTCGGGCAGCTCGTCCATCACCTCGAAGTAGCGCTCCGTCGCCGTCGCCGCCTCCTGGCTCATCGCCAGCAGGAACCCGATCGAGTCCACCGGCCAGCGCAGCGCGAGCGCGGTGGACAGGAAGGCGACCAGGGTGCCCGCGGACAGCTCGCCGTCCGCCACCCGCACCGCGCCGAGCACCAGCGCCGCCCCGATCGCCACCTCCGGGAGCGTCACGATGACGGCCCAGATCGTGGCCAGCAGCCGCGCCTTGCGCAACTCCGTGCCGCGCAGCGCCGACGACAGCTCCCGGAAGGCCCGCGCCTGGCTGCGGTGCCGCCCGAAGCCCTTGATGATCCTGATCCCGAGGACGCTCTCCTCGACCACCGTCGTCAGGTCCCCGGCCTGGTCCTGGGCGCGCCGCGCCACGACCGCGTACCGGTTCTCGAAGTACACGCACATCACGACGACGGGGATGGCCGGCCCGAGGATGACCAGCCCGAGCGTCCAGTCCTGGAGCAGCATGATGACCACCCCGAAGAGGATCGTCACCGAGTTGACCAGCAGGAACGTCAGCGGGAAGGCGAGGAACATGCGCAGCAGCCCCAGGTCGGACGTCGCCCGGGACAGCAACTGTCCCGAGGGCCACCGGTCGTGGAACGCCACCGGCAGCCGCTGGAGCCGCCCGTAGAGATCCGCCCGCATCTCCGCCTCGACATGCGACAGCGGACGCGCCACCAGCCAGCGCCGCAACCCGAACAGCACCGCCTCCGCGAACCCGAGCAGCAGCAGGCAGAGCGCGCCCAGCCAGACTCCGGCCGTGTCCCGGTCGGCCACGGGTCCGTCCACCATCCACTTCAGGACGAGCGGAACGACCAGCCCCGTACAGGAGGCGAGCACGGCGACGAAGGCGGCCACGAACAGCCGTATCCGCACGGGACGGACGTACGGCCACAGGCGCAGCAGGGAGCGTACGGCGGAGCGGTCACGGGAAGCGGTTGCAGGTGTCCTGGGCATCATCGCGAGCCTACGGACCGGCACTGACAACGCCCACCGAGTTTTGGCCCGACCGGGCTCGGCCGCTGGTCCTACGACCTGCGTGTTCGAGGAACGGACGCCATCCCCCACCCACCTGTACGCCAAGTCGGCCGTCACCGACCGGGCTGCCGCGGTGGCGGTGGCGTACGAGCGGGGGATCCTGGGCGGGGCGGGTGCGTGACCGGGGGTTCCCGCTCAGTCGGTGTACGGCAGCAGTCCATGTGATCAGCCGTCCGGTCCCGGGACCAGGAATCCGCAGGGGATTTCACGGGCCTGAAACGTTGCCTGAATCGGTTCCTGAAGCGTTGCCCGAAACGTCGCCCCACCCCACCACCCGCAGCAGCAGAACCGCCCGCCCCGGCACCGTCACCGCCATCCCCGCCTGGTGTGTCACACCCGGCGCCGCCCCCTGCTCCTCGCTCGACGTGTCCACGACCACCTCGTACCGCTCCGCCCACGGCGCCCCCGGCAGGACGAAGCTCACCGGCCGGTCCCCGGCGTGCAGGACGGCGAGGAAGCTGTCGTCGGTGATCGGGGCGCCCCGCTCGTCCCGGCCGGGAATGTCCCGCCCGGACAGATACATCCCGAGGGTCGCCGCGGGCGCGTACCAGTCCCCTTCGGTCATCTCCGTGCCCCGCTCGGTGAACCAGGCGAGGTCCCGCAGCCCGTCCGCCGAATGCGCCCGCCCGGAGAAGAAGGCGCGGCGACGGAGCACCGGGTGCCGGTGGCGCAGCGCGATCAGCCGGGAGGTGAGATCGAACAGGGCCCGCCACCCCGGCTCCTCGAGCAGCCCCCAGTCCACCCAGCTGATCTCGTTGTCCTGGCAGTAGGCGTTGTTGTTGCCCCGCTGGGTGCGCCCCAGCTCGTCGCCCGCGACCAGCATCGGCACGCCCGTCGACAGCAGCAGCGTCGTGAGCAGGTTCCGCTGCTGCCGCCGCCGCAGTGCCAGTACCCGCTCGTCGGCCGACTCGCCCTCCGCCCCGCCGTTCCAGGAGCGGTTGTCGTTCGTACCGTCCCGGTTGCCCTCGCCGTTGGCCTCGTTGTGCTTGCGGTCGTACGACACCAGGTCGCGCAGGGTGAAACCGTCGTGCGCGGTCACGAAGTTCACCGACGCGTAGGGCCTTCGTCCGCCCCACGCGTACAGGTCGCTCGACCCCGAGAGCCGGTAGCCCATCTCCCGCACGTCCGGCAGCGCATGCCGCCAGAAGTCCCGTACGGCGTCGCGGTAGCGGTCGTTCCACTCCGTCCACAGGGGAGGGAAGGCCCCCACCTGGTAGCCGCCCGACCCCACGTCCCACGGCTCGGCGATCAGCTTCACCCGCCGCAGCACCGGGTCCTGCGCGATCACCGCCAGGAACGGGGACAGCATGTCGACGTCGTGCATGGAGCGGGCCAGTGCCGCCGCCAGGTCGAAGCGGAAGCCGTCGACGCCCATCTCCGTCACCCAGTAGCGCAGCGAGTCGGTGATCAGCCTCAGCACATGCGGCTGGACCACGTGCAGGGTGTTCCCGCAGCCCGTGTAGTCGGCGTACCTGCGCGCGTCCGACTGCACCCGGTAGTAGCCCCGGTTGTCGATGCCCTTCAGGGACAGGGTCGGCCCCAGCTCGCCGGCCTCCGCCGTGTGGTTGTAGACGACGTCGAGGATCACCTCGATGCCCGCCGCGTGCAGGGCCCGCACCATCCGCTTGAACTCGCCGACCTGCCCGCCCGTCGTCCCGGCGGAGGAGTACGCGGCGTGCGGTGCGAAGTAGCCGACGGAGTTGTAGCCCCAGTAGTTCTTCAGCCCCCTGCGCAGCAGATGGTCCTCGTGCGCGAACTGGTGGACCGGCAGCAGCTCCACCGCCGTGACGCCCAGCTTCACCAGGTGCTCCACGGCCGCCGGGTGCGCCAGACCGGCGTACGTGCCGCGCAGCTCCTGAGGGATCCCCGGGTGCAGCCGGGTGAAGCCGCGCACATGCAGCTCGTAGATCACCGAGTCGGCCCAGGGCGTCTTCGGGCGGCGGTCGTCGGCCCAGTCGTCGTCATCGTGCACGACGACGCCCTTGGGGACGTGCGGCGCCGAGTCCCGTTCGTCGCGCACGGTGTCGGCGACCTGCTGCTGGGGCCAGTCGCGGACGTGCCCGTAGACCTCGGGCGGCAGGCTGAACTCGCCGTCCACCGCCCGGGCGTACGGGTCCAGGAGCAGCTTCGCCGGGTTCCAGCGGCCGCCGGTCCACGGGTCCCAGCGGCCGTGCACCCGGTAGCCGTAGCGCTGGCCCGGCATGATCCCCGGCACGAAGCCGTGCCAGATCTCGTGCGTGAGCTCGGTGAGCCGGGCGCGGGTCTCCCGGCCGCCCTCGTCGAACAGGCACAGTTCGACGGACTCCGCCCCACCCGCCCACAGCGCGAAGTTGGTGCCCGCGACCCCGTCCGGGCCGACCCGGAACCGGGCGCCCAGTGGTGTGGACGCGCCCGGCCACACGGGTGGACCGGGCACCTTGCGCGATGCACCGTTCATGACGGTGTCCGGCGTGGCGCGCTTCGCCACCGCCTCCTGCTCGGCTGCGCTGGACACCGTTCAGCCTCCCGCGGCTCATGGAACGACGTGGGAAAAGAGCGCGCGGTGTCCCGGCCGCGGCTCCCCGTCGCGTCGTCCTCCCCCCATTTCTGCCCAGAGCGGCCCTCGCACTCACGTTTCCCCGGAGCGTGCCCGGTCGTTGGGCACCATGTGAGGCACGTACATGGGCGCGCACGGCGCGCGGGGGTCGCACTGGCCGCCGTACTGACATGGGCAGGACTACTTGCCGGGGCCGCCGGTTGCACCGGCGGCGACAGCCGGAGCGGACTCGACCGGGTGCTCGGCAAACCCCCGGCCCCCGAGGACGTCATCCGCGTCACCCCGCAGGACGGCACGAAGGAGGTACGGCCCGAGGAGCGGCTGTTGGTGCGGGTACCGGGCGGGCGGCTGGAGTCCGTGAAGGTCGTCAGGTCGCAGGACGCCCAGGAGACCCCGGTCCCGGGCAGGATCGCCGCGGACGGCCTGAGCTGGCGGCCGGACGACGACCGGCTGGGGCTGGCCGCCCGCTACACCGTCGACGCCGTCGCCCTGGACGGCGACGGGAACCGCTCGGCCCGGCACACCACTTTCACCACCTACGTTCCCGAAGAACGCTTCATCGGCTATGTGACCCCCGAGAACCGCGCCACCGTCGGCACCGGGATGATCGTCTCGCTGGAGTTCAACCGGGAGATCGACAACCGCGCCGCGGTCCAGCGCGCCGTCCGGGTGACGGCCGAACCCGCGGCGGACATCCGGCCGCACTGGTTCGGTGACACCCGGCTCGACTTCCGGCCCGAGGAGTACTGGGAGCCCGGCACCCGGGTCACCGTCGCGCTCGGACTGCGGGACGTCGAGGGGGCGCCCGGGGTCTACGGGCTCCAGGACAAGTCGTTCTCCTTCACCGTCGGCCGCAGCCAGGTGTCCCTGGTGGACGCGGCGAAACACACCATGCAGGTGCGCCGTGACGACGAACTGCTGGCCACCGTGCCGATCACGGCCGGGGCGCCGAAGAACACCACCTACAACGGGAAGATGGTGGTGACCGAGATGCTGGAGCTGACCCGGATGAACGGCGCCACGGTCGGCTTCAAGAAGGCCGACGGCAGGGGCGAGTACGACATCCCGGACGTGCCGCACGCCATGCGGCTGACGAACTCCGGCACCTTCCTGCACGGCAACTACTGGGCGGACGACGTCTTCGGCCGGGTCAACGTGAGCCACGGCTGCGTGGGCCTGCGGGACGTCAAGGGCGGCGCCTCGGACACGCCCGCGGGCTGGTTCTTCGACCGTTCGCTCGTCGGTGACGTCGTCGAGGTCGTGCACAGCAAGGACAAGCAGGTCGCCCCGGACAACGGGCTCGGCGGCTGGAACATGAGCTGGAAGGAGTGGATCGCCGGCGGCGCCGTGAAATGACCTCGCCCCCCGGTGCAACCTTCCCCGCGTTCCCACGGTCCTAGTTGGGACTGAACGGTGACAATCTTGGCCCGTCCAGGCCGTTGACCTTGTGGTTAATATGCGGCGAACGCGGGGGACGCGTCGCGGTGCGGGCCCGGGGAGGGCCCGGGGGAGTGGGGAGAACGACTTTGAACGTGCGACCGATATCGGGGGCGTCGGTTGGAGGACGACCGCGAGGCCGCGACAAGCGGCTGGCGCTGATCGTCGGCGGGCTGCTGCTGGCCGTCACGGCCTGCGGCGGCGGCGACTCGGACTCCGGGTCCGGCGGCAAGGACGCCGGCTCCGGCAAGGGCGCTTCGGCCACCGCCGAGAGCAAGCAGTCCGAGGCGGTCGTGACCATCGCCCCGAAGACCGGCGCCAAGGATGTCGACACCAGCGGCGCCCTGAAGGTGACGGCGGCCAAGGGCAAACTGTCCGAGGTCGTCGTCAAGGACGACAAGGGCACGGCGGTCGCCGGCGCGATCTCCGCGGACGGCGCCGGCTGGACGCCGGCCACGCACCTCGCCGGGTCCACCAAGTACCAGGTGCACGCCGTCGCGAAGGACTCCGAGGGCCGCACGTCCGCCGAGGACTCGTCCTTCACCACGCTGAGCCCGCAGAACACCTTCACCGGCAACTTCACGCCCGAGGACGGTTCCACGGTCGGCGTCGGCATGCCGTTCTCGGTGCGCTTCACCCGGGGCATCACGCACCCGGACGACGTGGAGAAGGCCATCTCCGTCACCACCGTGCCGGCCGTCGACGTGCAGGGACACTGGTTCGGCAACGACCGTCTCGACTTCCGTCCCGAGAAGTACTGGAAGGCCGGCACCAAGGTCACCGTGAAGCTGAACCTCGACGGCGTCGAGGGCCGCAAGGGCGTCTACGGCAAGCAGGCCAAGACCGTCTCCTTCACCATCGGCCGCGACCAGGTGTCCGTCGTGGACGCCAAGAAGCACACGATGAAGGTCACGCAGGAGGGCAAGGTCGTCAAGACCATTGCGGTCACCACCGGCAAGTCCGGCTACGCCACCTGGAACGGCCAGATGGTCATGAGTGAGAAGTTCACCGTGACCCGGATGAACGGCGACACGGTCGGTTACGACGGCGAGTACGACATCAAGGACGTCCCGCACGCCATCCGCCTGACCGACTCCGGCACCTTCGTGCACGGCAACTACTGGGGCGGCGACGCCTTCGGCAACTACAACGCCAGCCACGGCTGCATCGGCCTGCGGGACGTGCGCGGCGGCTACGACAGCGGCGTGCCGGCCGCGTGGTTCTTCAACCACTCGATGGTCGGCGACGTGGTGGTCGTGAAGAACTCCACCGACCCGACGGTCAACCCGGCCAACGGCCTCAACGGCTGGAACATCCCGTGGGCGGATTGGGCGAAGTAGCTCCCCCTCGACGACCCGACGAAGGGCCCGGCGCCGCGACACACGGCACCGGGCCCTTCGCCGTTCCCTCGCTCTGTTCCCTCCGGGATGTGACCGACCGCACCGATCCGCTCGCCGTTGGTCCCCGTGCTGTGCCTGCCTGGGGGGGGCGCCCCCCAGACTCCCGGCCCGATGTGACCGACCGCACCGATCCGCTCGCCGTTAGTCCCCGTTAACCTGCTGGCATGACCGTGAATCTCGAAGTCGCCGACGGCGTCGGCACGCTGCGTCTCGACCGTCCGCCCATGAACGCGCTGGACGTGGCCACCCAGGACCGGCTCAAGGAGCTCGCCGAGGAGGCGACCCGTCGCGACGACGTACGCGCGGTCGTCGTGTACGGCGGAGAGAAGGTGTTCGCGGCGGGCGCGGACATCAAGGAGATGCAGGAGATGGACCACACCGCGATGGTCCTGCGCGCCCGCGCCCTCCAGGACTCCTTCACGGCGGTGGCCCGCATCCCCAAACCCGTCGTCGCGGCGGTCACCGGCTACGCGCTGGGCGGCGGCTGCGAGCTCGCGCTGTGCGCGGACTTCAGGATCGCCGGGGACAACGCCAAGCTGGGCCAGCCGGAGATCCTGCTGGGGCTGATCCCCGGCGCCGGCGGCACCCAGCGCCTCTCCCGGCTGGTCGGCCCCTCCAAGGCGAAGGACCTGATCTTCACGGGCCGGATGGTGAAGGCCGACGAGGCGCTGACCCTGGGTCTGGTGGACCGGGTCGTCCCGGCCGCCGACGTGTACACGGAGGCGCACCGCTGGGCCGCGAAACTGGCGCAGGGTCCGGCGCTAGCGCTGCGCGCCGCGAAGGAGTCGATCGACACCGGTCTCGAGACCGACATCGAGACGGGTCTGACGGTCGAACGGAACTGGTTCGCGGGTCTGTTCGCCACCGCCGACCGCGAGATCGGCATGCGCAGCTTCGTCGAGGAGGGCCCGGGCAAGGCCAAGTTCCTGTGAGAGAGGTCTCCTTCGAACTCCCTGGAATCACTTGCAATTGACGGGGTGTCTGATCCCGGTCCCTCGATGGGGCGGTTTATGGGAACCTTAAGGCGACCTTAAGCCTGCCTTGCCGAGCGGCTCCGTCGAGCGCCTCGCGGCGCGTTGTCGCCGCAGGTCAGTCCTGGTTTGTCGGGCTTTGAACTGTCCCTGGCATATGCCTATCGATCCATCCGGAACGCTGTATTCCGGGGGGCGCATTCCGTCGGAACGGCCCCGGAGGCGACTTCGGGCGGCCATGATGGGGGCATGGCGGGGCTGGAGGGCATCGAACAGCCGCGGGGACCGGGCCGTGCGACCGCGGCGCGCTGGTCGCCTGCGGTCGAGGACGAACGGGCGTTGAAGGCGCTGGAGTTGTTCGGCAACCCGACGGACGGCGAGGTTCCGCTGCCGTCCCGCCCCGAGTCCGCCGCCACGGCCCGCCGGCTGGCCCAGGTCGTCGTCCTGCGCCAGTGGGGACTGACCCCCAAGATGACCGAGGACGCCGTCCTCCTCGTCTCCGAACTCGTCGGCAACGCCGTACGGCACACCGGCGCCCGGGTCTTCGGCCTGCGGATGCGGCGCCGGCGCGGCTGGATCCGGGTCGAGGTCCGTGATCCCTCCCGGGGGCTGCCCTGTCTGATGCCGGTCCAGGAACTGGACGTCAGCGGGCGGGGGCTGTTCCTCGTCGACAAACTCTCCGACCGGTGGGGCGTGGATCTGCTGCCCCGGGGCAAGACGACGTGGTTCGAGATGCGGGTCGCCGACCGCTAGCGCCTTTGCCTCCGGCGGTCGGCCGGGTGTGTGCGGGTGCGTTCCGGTGGCCGCCCCCCGGTGGCTGCCGCCCGGTGGCCGCCCCCGGGTCCCGGCTCTGGCCCTGGACGGGCGCCCGCTCTGGCCCTGGGCGGGTCCCGGCTCTGGCCCTGGGCTGGTCCCGGCTCTGGCCCTGGACGGGCGCCTGCTCGGGCCCTGGGCGGGTCCCGGCTCTGGCCCTGGGCGGGTCCCGGCTCTGGCCCTGGACGGGCGCCCGCTCGGGCCCTGGGCGGGTCCCGGCTCTGGCCCTGGACGGGCGCCTGCTCCGGCCCTGGGCGGGTCCCGGCTCTGGCCCTGGGCGGGCGCCTGCTCGGGCCCTGGACGGGTCCCGGCTCTGACCCTGGACGGGCGCCTGCTCCGGCCCTGGGCGGGTCCCGGCTCCGGCCCTGGACGGGCGCCCGCTCCGGCCCTGGACGGGCGCCTGCTCCGGCCCCCGACGGGCCTCGCCCTCGAACGCCGGACGGGCTGGGTGTGTCGCCCCCGGTCGGCAAGCCGGACGGGCCTCGTCCTCAAGCTCCCCCGGAGGGGGTGCCACCGGACGGGCTGGGTCCGGACGGGCCGGCTGTGGACGGGCCGGCTGTGGTGGCCTCCGGGCGGCGAGCCGGGTTGCGTCAATGGCCGGAAATGCCGCATATGCGGCCTTAAATGGTGCGGGTGACCACATCCGACCGTCGTTCCGTGCTGCGGGCGGGCACCGGGCTCGTCGCCGGGGGTGCGTTCGCGGCCGCGTGCTCGCCCTCCACGTCCTCTTCCGGCGCCGCCGCCCGGCACGCCTCCTCCTCCCCGGCCTCAGGCTCCCCGGCCCCAGCCTCGCCGGGCTCCGCCCCCGCCTCTTCGGGCACCGCTTCCCCCACCAGGGCCCCCGCCCGTCCCCTCGTCGCGCCCGCGCCCCGTGCCTTTCCCCGGCAGCCCGCTCAGATCAGTCACGGTCCGCTCGGTCGTTCCCGGGTCGCGCTCACGTTCCACGGTCAGGGGGAGCCCTCCGTCGCCCGGGCCCTGCTCGGCGAGGCCGAACGGCACGGCGCGCGGGTCACCGTGCTGGCCGTCGGGTCCTGGCTCGACGCACACCCCGACCTCGCCCGCCGGGTCCTCGACGGCGGCCACGACCTCGGCAACCACACCCAGCGCCACCTGGACATCAACGCCATGCCGAAGGCCGAGGCGGCGGCCGAGATCGCCGGGTGCGCCGAGCGGCTGCGCAGGCTCACCGGGTCCATCGGCACCTGGTTCCGGCCCTCCCGCGCCACCCGCGCCTCCCCGCTCGTGGAGACGCTGGCCCGCCGCGCCGGCTACCCGCACGTCCTCTCCTACGACGTCGACTCCCTCGACTTCACCTCGCCCGGTGCCGCCGCCGTCGCCCGCAACATCCTCGGCGAGATCCGGGACGGGTCCGTCGTGAGCCTGCACTTCGGGTACGCGGACACGGTCGCCGCACTCCCCGCCGTACTCGACGAACTCGACCGCCGCGGACTGCGCGCGGTCACCACCACGGAGCTGATCGGCTGATGCACCGCAACCTCGCGAAAAGCGCCCTGCTCGCAGGCGCCGCGCTCACCGTCCTCGCCGCCTGCGGCACCGGCACCGGGGGCGAGGCGGGCAAGGAGGGGCCGGGCGGCGCCACCAAGGCTGCCGTCCCCGCACCGGCGAAGAAGGCCAGGCCCCTCGTCGACGGTCTGCCCGGCATGCCGCCGGTGCTCGACCCGAAGGACGTCTACGCCGCCGACCGCCCCGGCAGACTCTCCCCGGTGGTCAAGGACTTCCCGTCCCGGGTCTACGTCCCCAACACCGAGTCCGACACCGTGTCCGTCATCGACCCGAAGACCTACGAGGTGATCGAGACCCTCCGGGTGGGGCGGCAGCCGCAGCACGTCGTCCCCTCCTGGGACATGAAGACGCTGTGGGTCAACAACAACAGGGGGCACACCCTCACCCCCATCGACCCGAAGACCGGCGAGGCGGGCAAGCCGGTCGAGGTGCACGACCCGTACAACCTCTACTTCACGCCCAACGGCAAGTACGCCGTCGTCATGGCCTCCATGGACCGCGAACTCGTCTTCCGCGACCCGCACACCATGAAGCGGATCAAGACGGAACCGGTCACCTGCTACGGCGTCAACCACGCCGACTTCTCCCTCGACGGGAGGTACTTCATCGTGTCCTGCGAGTTCAGCGGTGAGCTGCTCAAGGTGGACACCGAGAAGATGAAGGTCGTCGGACAGCAGAAGCTGCCCTACAAGGGCGCCATGCCGCAGGACGTGAAGGTCTCGCCCGACGGGAAGCGGTTCTACATCGCGGACATGATGGCCGACGGGATGTGGATCGTCGACGGCGACAGCTTCGGCAGGCCGGAGTTCCTGCACACCGGCAAGGGCTGCCACGGGCTGTACGTCGGCCGCGACTCCCGCGAGATGTACGTCTCCAACCGCGGCGAGGGCACGGTCTCCGTCTTCGACTTCCACGAGAACGCGCTCACCGAGAAGTGGCGCCTCCCGCACGGCGGCAGCCCCGACATGGGCGGCGTCTCGGCGGACGGCAAGGTGCTCTGGCTGTCCGGGCGGTACAACGCCGAGGTGTACGCCATCGACACCCGCACCGGAGAGCAGCTCGCCCGGATCAAGGTCGGCAGGGGCCCGCACGGCCTGGCCGTCTACCCGCAGCCGGGCCGCTACTCGCTCGGCCACACCGGCATCTTCCGCTAGGACGACACCGGTCGGTGACACGCCGCCGATCGGGTGATGATCCACGACTTGCCGTCGGGGAACCGACATCGTGCTGCGCATGATCACCACTCGCGTCCGGCGGCGGGTCGCCGCCGCCGTCCTCTCCCTGGGTGCCGTCCTCGCGACCACGGCGGCCGGGCCCGCCGCCGCGCCGGCCGAGGCTCCCCCGAAGGCGAGGACGAAGGCCGCCGCACCCGCCTGTCCCCAGTTCGACGACCCCGTCAAGGCCGCCGCCGACCGGCAGGTGGACGTCCCGCGCATCACTCCGGCACCGGTCTGGCGCAAGACCTGCGGCACGCTGTGGCGCAGCGACAACCGCGCCCCCGAGGTCGTCTTCGACGAGGGCTTCTACCCCAAGGACGTCGTCAACGGCCAGTACGACATCGAGAAGTACGTCCTGAACAACCAGGCCTCGCCGTACGTCTCCACGACCTACGACCACGACCTCTACAAGCGCTGGAAGTCCAACTACAACTACTACATCGACGCCCCGGGCGGCATCGACGTCAACCGGACCATCGGCGACACCCACAAGTACGCCGACCAGGCCGAGGTGGCCTTCCCGGGCGGCGTCGCCCGGCAGTACGTCCTCGGCGCGTGTCCCGTCGACAAGGCGACGAAGACCGAGGTGCTCAGCGGCTGTGTGAGCAACCTGCACTACGTACCGTGGCACTGACCGTCGCGCCACCCGTCCCCTGCCGGACGGTGAGCAGCGCCTCCGCCCCGACCGGCAGATAGCCCGCCGCCCGGAACGCCCGTGTGCTGCGGGCGTTCCCCGGCGAGATCTGCGCCCACACCGGCTCGCCCCCGCCCAGGTGCCGCGCCGCGCCCACCAGGGCCCGGCCCAGCCCCCGGTGCCGTACGCCCTCCTCGACCTCCACGGCGACCTCCAGCCGGCCCGCGACCCCGCGGCCCAGGACGAGCACGCCCCCCTCCGCGGCCCACACCCGCACCTCGTCGCGCCGCCTGCGCGAGCTGACCACCCGGGGATGCTCCGGGTCCTCGATCTCGGTGAGCGCGAGGGACGGCGGGCCCGGCAGCGGGGAGCCGACCACCAGCGCGTCGATCGTCTCCGCGACCCGGCCCGTACGGTCCAGCAGCGCCGTCAGGAACCGGGGGCTCATCGACGCGGCGAGGGCGTCGCAGTCGGCGGCGCGCAGCGTCTCGTAGACCCACTCCGGGTCCTCGTCGGTGAAGACCACCGAGTGCGCGGTGAAGGAGAGGACGCCCGCGTCGCGCGGTGAGGGCTGGGGGAGGACGGTCGTGCGGCCGTCGGGGGGAGGGAAGACACCGCGCGCGGCCGCGTCGAGAATGTCCCGCAGGTTCCCCACCGCACCGCTCCCCTTCGCGCTCCTTGAGTCTCCACCCACTGGAAGGCCCACACTCACACACATGATCGACGACGGCACCGGACTTCTCACCATCGGAGAGCTGGCCCGCTCCACCGGACTGACCGCGCGCACCATCCGCTACTGGTCCGACGAGGGCGTGCTGACCCCGGTGACCCGCTCGGCCGGCGGCTACCGCCTCTACGACGCGGAGTCCGCCGCCCGGCTCGAACTGATCCACACCCTGCGCGAGCTGGGCCTCGGCCTGGCCGATGTGCGCCGGGTGCTGGCCGGGGAGCGGACGGTCGCGGAGGTCGCGGCGGCGCACGTGGTGGCGCTGGACGCGCAGATCGGATCGCTGAGGGTGACCCGGGCCGTGCTGTCGTCCGTGGCGCGACGCGGTTCGACCCCGGAGGAGATGACCCTGATGAACAGACTGGCCCGGCTGTCGGCGGCCGAACGCAAGCGGCTCCTCGACGACTTCATGGCGGAGATCTTCGACGGTCTCGACACCGCCGACCCCGACATCCGCACCCGGCTGCGGTTCGCCGCGGCGGAGCTGCCGGACGATCCCGCTCCCGAGCAGGTGGACGCCTGGGTGGAGCTGGGCGAGCTGATCCAGGACCCGGAGTTCCGGGTCCTGATGCGGAAGATGGTCGAGTTCAACGCGGCGGACCGCGGGCCGGACGTCCCGGCGGGCACGTCCCTGTGGTTCATGAGCCGTCTCGTGCACCTCGGCGGCGAGGCGCTGCGGCAGGGTGTCGCTCCCGACGGCCCGGCGGCCGAGGAGATCCTGATGGGCCTGCTGGGCGACGCGGACCGGGCCGCCGTCCTGGACCGGCTGACCGCCGCCTCGAACGTACGGGTCGCCCGCTACCGCCGGTTGTCGGCGATCCTGAACGGCGTCGGAAGCCGGCCCTCGTACGACGAGGAGTTCTCCTGGGTGGTCGCCGCGCTCCGCGCTCACCAGGGCCGTTAATCTGACCTGCGTCAGTAGAACAGCGAGTATGACCGCAAGGCATGACGAAGAGGGGCGGATCGGTGGCCGACATCGAAGAAGCGCGCAAGCAGTTCCAGCGGATCGACACGGACGGGGACGGCTTCATCACCGCGGCCGAGTTCAAGACCGCCCTGGCCCAGGGGGGTGACTGGAACGTCACCGAGTCGGTCGCCGAGGTCATCATCAAGAGCCGCGACCTCGACGGTGACAAGCTCCTCTCGTTCGACGAGTTCTGGGCGCACCTGAACAAGTGAGACGAGCGGAAAGGGGGCGCCTCGCGGATGCGGGGCGCCCCTTCCTCATGTCCGGCGCCCTCTCCTCATGACCGGCCCTCGATGCGCACGGTCCGACGGCCGCCGTGCCGTTCCCGCGCCGGCGGCAGGTCGAAGCACTTGCCGGCCCGGTCACCGGTGAGGACGTACGCGGCCGGTGCCAGGTCGGCCCAGGACCGCGGAGAATCTCGTACGGATCGCCGCAGGGGCGGAATAGCCCGCCGCCGACCGGGGTTGGCCCCATCAGGTGCATGCGTGTGCATCGAACCTGAATCGACTCGGTCCCGGAAGGCAAGGCCTCTCATGAAGATCGGCATCATCGGCGCGGGCAACATCGGCGGCAACCTCACCCGGCGCCTCAGCGCGCTCGGCCACGACGTCTTCGTCGCGAACTCCCGCGGCCCGCAGACGCTCAAGGAACTCGCCGGCGAGACGGGGGCGACCCCCGTCACCGTCGAGGAGGCGGCGCGCGGTGCCGAGGTCGTGGTGATCACGATTCCGGTCAAGGCGGTCCCGAGCCTGCCGGCCGGCATCCTGGACGGCGCGGCCGACGGCGTGGCCGTCATCGACACCAACAACTACTACCCGCAGCAGCGTGACGGCCGGATCGCGGAGATCGAGGACGAGGGCCTCACCGAGAGCCGCTGGACGGAACGCCGTATCGGCCACCCCGTGATCAAGGCCTTCAACGGCACCTATGCCCAGGACATCCTGGACCGCCCGCTCGCCGCGGGCGACCCCGACCGCATCGCGCTCCCGGTGGCCGGCGACGACGAGGCGGCGAAGGCGAAGGTACGCGCCCTGATCGACGAGCTCGGCTTCGACACCGTCGACGCGGGCGGCATCGACGACTCCTGGCGCCAGCAGCCCGACACCCCCGTCTACGGACTGCGGGCCGGCACCGAGGCGGTCACCAGGGCCCTGGCCGAGGCGACCCCGGAACGCCCGGCGACCTTCCGAGGCTAGGCGGGTCCTAGACGATCCGCAGGGGGCGGTGCGGTCCGTCCGGCAGCTCGATCGTGATCGAGTCCCCGGGCCGCACCACACCCCCGCTGAGCACCACGCTCATGATTCCGGACCGGAAGGCCGGCCGGCCGTCCGGACCCCGCCCGACGACCTGCTTCATGAGGCCCTTGCGGAAGTCGTCGATCTGCTTGCAGGGATTGCGCAGGCCGGTCACCTCGACCACGGCCTGTCCGCCGAGCCGCAGCAGTGTCCCTACGGGCAGCCCGAGCAGGTCGATCCCGCGGGTGGTCACGTTCTCCCCGAGCTGCCCGGCGGCCACCTCGAACCCGGCCGTACGCACCTCCTCGAAGAGCTCCTCGTGTATGAGGTGCACCTGCCGCAGGTTCGGCTGCGAGGGGTCCTTCTCCATCCGGAACCGGTGCTTCACCGTGGTTCCGGCATGCACGTCCCCCGCCACCCCGAGCCCGGCGACCAGCGTGACGCTCTCCCGGTTGGGCTTGGTGAAGGAGTATGTGCCGCTGCTGCTGACAGCGCTGACGACGGACCTGCTCATATCGGGGGAAGCTCCCTCAGCACTCGATGATGTTCACGGCCAGCCCGCCCCGGGCGGTCTCCTTGTACTTGACGCTCATGTCCGCGCCGGTTTCCTTCATGGTCTTGATGACCTTGTCCAGGGACACCTTGTGCGAACCGTCGCCGCGCATCGCCATACGGGCCGCGGTGACCGCCTTCACCGAGGCCATGCCGTTGCGCTCGATGCACGGGATCTGGACCAGGCCGCCCACGGGGTCGCAGGTCAGGCCGAGGTTGTGCTCCATGCCGATCTCGGCCGCGTTCTCGACCTGCTCGGGGGAGCCGCCGAGGACCTCGGCGAGCGCGCCCGCCGCCATCGAGCAGGCCGAGCCGACCTCGCCCTGGCAGCCGACCTCGGCGCCGGAGATGGAGGCGTTCTCCTTGAAGAGCATGCCGATCGCGCCGGCCGCGAGCAGAAAGCGGACCACTCCGTCCTCGTCGGCTCCGGGCACGAAGTTCATGTAGTAGTGCAGCACCGCCGGGATGATGCCGGCCGCGCCGTTCGTGGGAGCGGTCACCACCCTGCCGCCGGCCGCGTTCTCCTCGTTCACCGCCATCGCGTACAGCGTGATCCACTCCATCGAGAGCGCCAACGGGTCGCCCTCCGCCCGGAGTTGACGTGCCGTCATGGCCGCCCGGCGGCGGACCCGCAGGCCACCCGGCAGAATGCCCTCGCGGGACATGCCCCGGGAGACGCAGGCCTGCATCGCCCGCCAGATCTCCAGCAGCCCGTCCCGGATCTCGTCCTCGGTGCGCCAGGCGCGCTCGTTCTCCAGCATCAGCGAGGAAATCGACAGGCCGGTCTCCTTCGCCAGGCGCAGCAGCTCGTCGCCTGTGCGGAAGGGGTACTTCAGGACCGTGTCGTCGAGCCTGATGCGGTCCGCGCCGACCGCGTCCTCGTCCACGACGAAGCCGCCGCCGACCGAGTAGTACGTCTTCGACAGCAGCTCGGCGCCCTGGGCGTCGTGGGCCCATATCGTCATGCCGTTGGCATGGTACGGGAGGGCCTTGCGGCGGTGCAGGACCAGGTCGTCGTCGAAGGAGAACGGGATCTCGTGCGAGTCCAGCAGCCGCAGCCGGCCGGAGTCCTTGATCTGCTCCACCCGGTCGTCCGCGCCCTCCACGTCCACCGTGCGCGGCGAGGAGCCCTCCAGGCCGAGCAGGACCGCCTTCGGCGTGCCGTGGCCGTGGCCCGTCGCGCCGAGCGAGCCGTACAGCTCGCAGCGCACCGAAGCGGTGGAGTCCAGCAGGCCCTCGCCCCGCAGCCGCCGGGCGAAGATGCGGGCCGCGCGCATCGGGCCGACCGTGTGGGAGCTGGACGGGCCGATACCGATCGAGAACAGGTCGAAGACCGAGATGGCCACGGGGACTCCTCAATACAGGGGTGGTGCGGGGTGCCGCCCACACCTCACAGTGTGCGCGGCACCCGGGAAAGGGAACTACTCGCTCAGACCGGGATACAGCGGGTGCCTGTCCGCCAGGGCCGTGACCCGGGCCTTCAGCGCCGCCGCGTCGGCCTTTGCGAACGGGGACGGCGCCTTCAGCGTCTCGGCGATCACGTCCGCGACCTCGGCGAAGTCCTCGGCGGTGAAGCCGCGGGTCGCGAGGGCGGGCGTGCCGATGCGGAGACCGGAGGTGACCATCGGCGGCCGCGGGTCGTTCGGGACCGCGTTGCGGTTGACCGTGATGCCGACCTCGTGGAGCCGGTCCTCGGCCTGCTGACCGTCCAGCTCCGACTCGCGCAGGTCGACCAGGATCAGGTGCACGTCGGTGCCGCCGGACAGGACGTTCACCCCGGCCGCGCGGGCGTCCGGCGCGGTCAGGCGCTCGGCGAGGATCCGCGCGCCCTCGACCGTGCGAGCCTGACGCTCCTTGAAGTCCTCACTCGCGGCGACCTTGAAGGAGACCGCCTTGGCCGCGATCACGTGCTCCAGGGGACCGCCCTGGAAGCCCGGGAAGACGGACGAGTTCAGCTTCTTCGCGAACTCCTTCTTGGCGAGGATGATGCCGCCGCGGGGGCCGCCCAGCGTCTTGTGGGTGGTGGACGTCACGACGTCGGCGTGCTCCACCGGGTTCGGGTGGAGACCGGCCGCCACCAGACCCGCGAAGTGCGCCATGTCGACCCACAGGAAGGCCTCGACCTCGTCCGCGATCCGCCGGAACTCCGCGAAGTCCAGCTGCCGCGGGTACGCCGACCAGCCCGCGATGATCACCTTCGGGCGGTGCTCCTTGGCGAGCCGCTCGACCTCGGCCATGTCGACCAGGCCGGCGTCGTCCACGTGGTAGGCGACCACGTCGAACTGCTTGCCGGAGAAGTTCAGCCGCATGCCGTGGGTCAGGTGACCGCCGTGCGCCAGGTCCAGGCCGAGGATCGTGTCGCCGGGCTGGGCCAGCGCGAACAGGGCCGCCTGGTTGGCCGAGGCACCCGAGTGGGGCTGGACGTTGGCGTACTCGGCGCCGAACAGCTCCTTGACCCGGTCGATCGCGATCTGCTCGGCCACGTCGACGTGCTCGCAGCCGCCGTAGTAGCGGCGGCCGGGGTAGCCCTCGGCGTACTTGTTGGTCAGGACCGAGCCCTGCGCCTCCATCACCGCGAGCGGAGCGAAGTTCTCCGAGGCGATCATCTCGAGCGTGGACTGCTGGCGGTTCAGCTCGGCGTCGACCGCGGCGGCGATCTCCGGGTCGAGCTCGTGCAGGGGCGTGTTCAGGACGGACATGCGACTACGACTCCTCAGCCGGCGGTGTAGGCGGTGTACTCGTCGGCGGTGAGCAGGTCGTCCTGCTCACCCGCCGTGCGTACCTTGAACAGCCATCCGCCCTCGAACGGGGCGGAGTTCACCAGCGCCGGGTCGTCGACGACGTCCTGGTTGACCTCGACGATCTCGCCGGAGACCGGCGCGTACAGCTCGCTGACCGACTTGGTCGACTCCAGCTCGCCGCAGGTCTCGCCCGCGGTCACCGTGACACCGACCTCGGGGAGCTGGACGAAGACCACGTCGCCGAGCGCGTTGGCCGCGTGCTCCGTGATGCCGACCGTCGAGACGCCGTCCTCGGCGACCGACAGCCACTCGTGCTCCTTGCTGTAGCGCAGCTGCTGGGGGTTGCTCATGGCTTGAATTCTCCTGTACGCGGGAGGGTGCTGGTGAATGGGGGACTGCTGTAAACGCACGTGAGCAGCGGAAATGTGCGCAGGGTCACGTGCGGGTGGGCGTCAACGCGCCCAGTGTCTACTTCTGGCGCTTGTAGAACGGCAGCGCCACGACCTCGTACGGCTCGTGGCTGCCTCGGATGTCCACGCCGACGCCCGTGGTCCCGGGCGCCGCGTGGGCGGCGTCGACGTACGCCATCGCGATCGGCTTGCCGAGGGTGGGGGAGGGGGCGCCCGAGGTGACCTCGCCGATCACCTCGCCGCCGGCGACCACGGCGAACCCGGCGCGCGGGACCCGGCGGCCCTCGGCGACCAGGCCCACGAGGACCCGCGGGGGCTGCGAGGCGGCGCGCCCGGCGGCCGCCTCCAGCGCCGTACGCCCGACGAAGTCGCCGTCCTTGTCGAACTTCACCACCCGGCCGAGTCCCGCGTCGAACGGGGTGAGGGAGGTGCTCAGCTCGTGCCCGTACAGCGGCATGCCCGCCTCCAGGCGGAGCGTGTCCCGGCAGGACAGACCGCAGGGCACCAGCCCGACGCCCTCGCCCGCCTTCGTCAGCGCCTGCCACAGCTCGACGGCGTGCTCCGGCCGCACGAACAGTTCGAAGCCGTCCTCGCCGGTGTAGCCGGTGCGCGCGATCAGCGCGGGGACGCCGGCGACGGTGCCGGGCAGGCCGGCGTAGTACTTCAGGCCGTCCAGGTCGGCGTCCGTGACGGCCGCGAGGATTGCGGGGGACTCGGGGCCCTGCACGGCGATCAGCGCGTAGGCGTCGCGGTCGTCGCGGACCTCCGCGTCGAAGCCCTCGGCGCGCTCGGTCAGCGCGTCCAGCACGACCTGCGCGTTGGAGGCGTTGGCCACCACCATGAACTCGGTCTCGGCGAGCCGGTAGACGATCAGGTCGTCCAGGATGCCGCCGTCCGCCCGGCAGATCATGGTGTAGCGGGCGCGGCCGGCCTTGACCGCCCCGATGTTGCCCACCAGGGCGAAGTCGAGGAGGGCGGCGGCCTGCGGGCCGGTGACGGTGATCTCGCCCATGTGCGAGAGGTCGAAGAGCCCGGCCCGCGTGCGGACGGCGTGGTGCTCGTCGCGCTCGGAGCCGTAGCGCAGGGGCATGTCCCAGCCGGCGAAGTCCGTCATCGTCGCGCCGAGCGCGCGATGCGCGGCGTCGAGGGCGGTGTGGCGTTGTTCGGTGGGGGCGTTGCTGCTCATCGGACGTTCGTCTCCCAAGGCATGACGGCGAGGTCTTTCCTCCCCATCTGTCATCGGAACCTGAGAGGTTCGTCGTGACCGCGCGAACGCCGGTCCCGACTTGCACCTTGGGTGGAGCCACTGGAGACAGCGGCCCGCTTTTCAGATGTGCCTCGCCCGCGCGGTAACGGGGCCTGAGAGATTCAAGGGAGGGACTTGCTCCTTCGGCGCCCCAGCGAAACTGCTGCTGAGGACTCTCCCGCGCGGATTCAAACGGCCGGTATGCAGTTGGCGCGGCCATCATTGCACGGCTCGCCCCGATCACGGCAGGCCGCATCTGTAACCGGCTTGTGTCGGTACGCGCACGAAAACGCCGGGCGCGGCGCATTACCTTCTCTTTACGCTCGGTGGGGATGAGGACACCATCTGACCCCAGGGGAGGACGATCACGGTGAACAGGACGACCAGGGCGAGGTCCACGGCATTCGCGACCGGCTCGGCGATCGCGCTGCCCGCGCAGCCCGTCGCCCCGGCCCGGGAGGGGTGCGGTCCGCAGCCGGCGCCCGTCGTCCGCGACCTGCGCGAGCGAGCCGGCCGCAGCCCGCACGGCCTGCTCTTCGGCCCCCGTGACCTGGTCGTGGTCACCGGCCTGCCGGGCAGCGGCAAGTCCACGCTCATGCGGCGGACCGTGCAGGGCAGCCGCGTGGACTCCCAGGACACCCGGGACCGCTGGGATGCCCGCGCCCCCCGCTTCCTGCCCTACGGCCTCTACCGCCCCCTCGTCCGGCTCGCCCACTACGCCGGACTGCGCCGGGCGCTGCGCGGCGGTGCGGGCGTCGTCGTGCACGACTGCGGTACGCAGGTCTGGGTCCGTGACTGGCTGGCCCGCGAGGCCCGCCGCCGCGGCGGCACCCTCCACCTGCTGCTGCTGGACGTCGGCGCGGACACGGCACTGGAGGGGCAGCGCGAGCGCGGCCGGGGCGTCTCCCGGTACGCGTTCCTGCGCCACCGCCATGCCGCCGCCCGACTGGTGCGCTCGGTGGAGAAGGGCCGGCTGCCCGACGGCTGCGGCTCGGCGGTGCTGCTCGACCGCGCGGCGGCCGACGCGCTGCGCCGGATCGGTTTCACGGGCTGAGGGCTCGGGTGCGGCCCCCGGCACCCGCTAGCCTTTCAGCCACAGCGAAGTGAGCGGTTCTCAGCAGGCGGTAGGCAGATGGAATTCCCCCCGGCGAACTTTCCGACGGACTTCTCCGCGGACTTTCCGGCGCAGGCACACCCCCATCCGCACGGCGGATGGCCCGGCAACGAGCTGGAGGAGGTGCTCTCCGTCTCCCTCGGCGTGCCGGGAGCCGGCGGCCGGATCGTCGAGGTGCTCGGGCGCAGCTTCGTCTGGGTGCCGCTGCCCGGCGGCGGCGGCCCGCGCAGCGGTCCCCTCGACCTGCCCACGATGGAGCTCGAGGGCCAGGTGTACGTGCCGGTCTTCAGCTCCGAGGAGCAGTTCCGGCAGGTCGTCGGCTCGCACATGTCGTTCACGATCGCGCCGGCCGTGGAGTTCGCCCGGGGGCTGCCCCCGCAGGTGGGCATCCTGGTCAACCCGGACGGCGTGGTCGGCGTCCCGCTGCCGCCGCCCGCGGTGGCCGAGCTCTGCCGGGCGGGCCGCACCTCGCTGGACGGCACCGCGGCCGGCGGCCGGGTCCGCCTCTACGAGCCCGACTGGCAGGACGACCCGATGGACTTCCTGGCCGCGGCCTCGGCGGAGTTCGAGGCCACGGGCGTGGTCCGCACGGCCCGCCGCTGCCTGGCCGCCATCGAGACGGCGGACCCGGTGATGTTCGTGGGCGTGGAACTCTCCCCGTGGGAGGGCGACCTGCGCGCCCTTCCCCTGGAGGCCCTCGGCAGGGCCCTGACGAGGGCGGCCGCCCCCTGGCCGGTCAACCTGGTCCTCCTGGACGTGGCCCAGGACCCGGTGGCCGACTGGATGCGGGAGCGGGTCCGCCCCTTCTACACGAGGGACCGGTGAACCCTCCTCAGGGGCGCGGGGCCGCACCCGTATGCGGCTCCGCCGCGGGGCGCGCCCGGCCACGCCCGATCGGCAGCCCGAAGATCACAGCAAGCACGAGCTCTCCATGGCCGGACCGGCGGAGCGCCTAAGCTGGGCTCCGACGCGGGGCAACTTCTCGAAGGGGCGATAAAAAGTGAGCGCTGGCACTGCCGCGACCGGCTCGGTCGAGCACATGCTGCGCCAGGTCACGCCCGGGCGCTACGACGCCTACGAGGCGCTCCTGCGCGCGCTCGCGACCCCCTCCTCCGGCCGGCTCTGGATGCTGCTGTGGCACGGCCAGGCCGGCTCCCCCGACGCCCAGTACGGAAACATGGAGGTCGACGGACACGGCTACGCCCCCTGCGTCACCTCCGCGCAGGAGCTCAGCGCGAGTGGCTGGAACAGGTCGTACGAGGTGGTCGAGGGGCTGGACGTGGCCCGCACCCTCTACCCCGACCACTACGGCCTCTGGCTGAACCCGCATGCCCCCGGCGGTGGCGTCGGCATCCCGTGGCTGGATCTGCGGCGTATCGCCACCGGCCTGGAGCGTCAGCCGGCCGGGCCGCTGCGGCTGTCCGAACCGGGCATCGAGATCCCGCAGTTCTACGCCCTGCTCGCGCAGAACGCCCACCGTACCCCGGCGGTCCGCGCGCTGCGCCGCGCCTGGGTGCAGCCGGCGCTGGGCGCGCCCTACCTGGCCATCGGGCTCGACGTGTACGACTCCTCCCCGCCGGCCGTGGACGCCGTACGGGCGATGATGCAGCAGTCCATCGGGGCCGTGCCGGACGGGCTGCCGGTGTCGACGGTGGCCATGACCGACGAGTACGACCCCGTCGTGATGTGGATGCGTGCCACCGCCCGGCCCTTCTACGACCGCGAGGCCCACGCTCCCGCTCCGGCCCAGGCTCCCGCCGGCGGCTACGGCTATCCGCCCACCGGACGTTACTGACGTCCGAAACCGGTCCTGCCGCGAGGTGGGGGCGGGATGTCTTCGCGCGTAGATGGCGACGATTGATACCGGTTTTGTCCGATCTGACCCAATAAGTCACTGTCCGGGGGCCGTTACCCGCCGTCCGGATAACGGAACCCCTCTACCCGGATCACGTTTACGCATCCATTCACTGCCAAGTCTGGCTACAGATCGCCAAACCGTTGAAGACTCCGGCGTCAGGGGACTTATCCCCTGCGTATTACGGACTGATCACGCCGCTACAGCGGCAAGTGCGGGCCGGCTACCGCCGGTTGAGAGGGGTCCCTGCCAGATGACGGCACCATTGCACGAGCCGACCGCGGAAGCGGCCCCGAGCGCGGCCGAGGAAGCGTCGGTCGCCACAAGCGGCGCCAAGGCCGTTCAGGGCCGTTCCCTGGGCCGGATCGCCTGGGAGCGCCTCAAGCGGGACAAGCTCGCCCTCACGGGCGGCGTCGTCGTGCTCGTCCTGGTCGTGGTCGCGCTCCTCGCGCCGGTCATCACCGGGCTCCTCGGGCAGGACCCGAACGAGTATCACGAGAACCTCATCGACCCGCTCTTCGGGACGCCCACGGGCTCCCTGGGCGGCGTCAGCGGCGACCACCTGCTCGGTGTCGAGCCGGTCAACGGCCGCGACATCTTCGCCCGCATCCTCTACGGCGCCCGGATCTCCCTGCTGGTCGGCTTCCTGTCGGCCGTGGTCGCCGTGATCCTCGGAACGGTGCTGGGCATCCTCGCCGGCTTCTTCGGCGGCTGGGTGGACTCCCTCGTCAGCCGGGTGATGGACGGTCTGCTCGCCTTCCCGCAGCTGCTGTTCATCATCGCGCTGGTCTCCGTCATGCCGAGCGACCTGCTCGGCCTCTCCGGTTCGAGCGTGCGTGTCTTCGTGATGATCCTGGTCATCGGCTTCTTCGGCTGGCCCTACATCGGACGCGTGGTGCGCGGCCAGACGCTCTCGCTGCGTGAGCGCGAGTACGTCGAGGCCGCCCGATCGCTGGGCGCGGGGCGGCTGTACATCCTGTTCAAGGAACTGCTGCCCAACCTGGTCGCCCCGATCGTCGTGTACACGACGATGATGATCCCCACCAACATCCTCACCGAGGCGGCGCTCAGCTTCCTGGGTGTCGGGGTGAAGCCGCCCACCGCCTCGTGGGGGCAGATGCTCTCGAGCGCGATCGACTACTACGAGTCGGACCCGATGTACATGGTGGTCCCGGGTGTGGCGATCTTCATCACCGTGCTCGCCTTCAACCTCTTCGGTGACGGCGTCCGGGACGCGCTGGACCCGAAGGCCTCCCGCTGATCCGCCCCGCCGGGGATCCGCGAACACAGCGAGCCGCAGAACCGCCGAACACACGGCGCCCCAACCGTCCCGTGGTCTTCACACGGGGTATCTCTCATCTATCCGGAGGATCCGAGATCGTGACTACCCAACGCACCTCAGGGCGGCGGAAGCAGGCGCTTGCCGCTACTGCCGCGGTCGCCGCGCTGCTGACCACGGCGGCGTGCGGCGGCGGTGGAGACGACGGCGACAAGGGCTCGAGCTCCGGTGCCGCCGGCTTCGACGCCGCGAACAACAAGGTCGCCCAGGCCTCTGCCGCCAAGAAGGGCGGCGAGCTGAAGTTCGGTGCCGCGCAGGATGCCGACTCGTGGGACACCACGCGTGGCTACTACGGCATGATGTGGAACTTCGCCCGCTACTACAGCCGTCAGCTCGTCACCAACAAGGCCGAGCCGGGCGCGGCGGGCGCCGAGGTCACTCCGGACCTCGCCACCGAGACCGCGAAGGTCACGGACGACGGCAAGACCTACACGTACACCCTGCGTGACGGCATCACGTGGGAGGACGGCAAGGCGATCACGTCGAAGGACGTGAAGTACGGCATCGAGCGCGTGTGGGCGCAGGACGTGCTGTCCGGCGGTCCGACGTACCTGAAGGACGTGCTGGACCCCAAGGGCGAGTACAAGGGCCCCTACAAGGACACGTCCGCGGACAAGCTGGGTCTGAAGGCGATCGACACGCCCGACGACAAGACCATCGTCTTCCACCTCCCGCAGGCCAACTCGGACTTCGAGGAGATGCTGGCCCTGGTCTCGGCCTCGCCGGTCCGCCAGGACCAGGACACGAAGGCCAAGTACGGCCTGAAGCCGTTCTCCTCGGGCCCGTACAAGTTCGAGTCGTACAGCCCGGGCAAGGACCTCAAGCTGGTCCGCAACACCTCGTGGAAGCAGGCCTCGGACCCGGTCCGCAAGGCCTACCCGGACACGATCAGCATCAAGTTCTTCTCGGACGCCAACCAGCTCGACCAGCGTCTGCTCAGCGGTGACCTGGACCTCGACCTGAACCAGACCGGCATGTCGCCGCAGGGCCGCACCACCGCCCTGAAGCAGCACAAGGGCAACCTGGACAACCCGGTCACCGGCTACGTCCGCTACGCGGTCTTCCCGCAGAGCGTCGCGCCGTTCAACAACATCGAGTGCCGCAAGGCCGTCATCCTCGGCGCCGACCACGTGTCGCTGCAGACCGCCCGCGGCGGTCCGGTCGCCGGTGGTGACATCGGCACCAACATGCTGCCGCCGTCCGTCCCGGGTGCCGAGGGCCAGAAGTACGACCCGTACGAGATCTCCGGCGCCAACAAGAGCGGCAACGAGGCCAAGGCCAAGGAGGCCCTGAAGGCCTGCGGTCAGCCGAACGGCTTCAAGACCACCATCGCGGTGCGTAACAACAAGCCGGTCGAGGTGGCCACCGCCCAGTCCCTCCAGGCGTCGCTGAAGAAGATCGGCATCACCGCCGAGATCGACCAGTACGACGGCTCGCAGACCGCCGGCATCATCGGTAGCCCCTCGAACGTGAAGAAGAAGGGCTACGGCATCATCATCATGGGCTGGGGTCCGGACTTCCCGTCCGTCCAGGGCTTCGGTCTGCCGCTGTGGAACAGCAAGTACATCTCCGAGAGCGGGAACAACAACTACGCGCTCATCAACGACAAGGCGATCGACGGCCTGTTCTCCTCGTACGTCACCACGCTGGACGACGCCGGCAAGACCAAGATCGCCACGGAGATCAACCACAAGGTGATGGAGGGCGCGTACTACCTGCCCTTCGTCTTCGAGCGGTTCCTCAACTGGCGCTCGGACAACCTGGCGAACGTCTACACCACCGACGGTTACAGCGGTCAGTACGACTTTGTGAACCTCGGTCTGAAGAACCCGAAGAAGTAGTCCCGGCACACCCGCCGAACGGCACGAAAGGCAGGTGAAGGCCGGCGCGGCGGATCCGCGGGTCACTGGACACAATCCGGTGGCCCGCGGTCCGCGGCGGGCCGAGAGCTGTGCTCGCTTATCTCATCAGGCGGTTGTTCGCCGCCGCAGTGATGCTCGTGGTCATCGTCATGGTGGTCTTCGGCATCTTCTTCCTCATCCCCAAGTGGGCTGGCGTAGACATCGCCTTGAGCTTCGTGGGCAAGCAGGCCGACCCTGCCGCCGTCGAGGGTGTGCGCGAGAAGCTGGGCCTGGGCGACCCGATCTACGCCCAGGTCTGGGAGTTCTTCAAGGGCATCTTCGCCGGCCGGACCTACACGGGCGGTGGCGACTCCATCCACTGCGCCGCCCCGTGCTTCGGCTACTCCTTCCGCAGTGAGCAGGCCGTCTGGCCGGTGCTGACCGACCGCTTCCCGGTGACCCTGGCGCTCGCGCTCGGCGCCGCCGTGCTGTGGCTGATCTTCGGTGTCTCGGCGGGCGTGCTCTCCGCGCTCAAGCGGGGCAGCCTGTGGGACCGCGGCGCGATGGTGATCGCGCTCTCGGGCGTCTCCCTCCCGATCTACTTCACCGGCATGGTCGCCCTGTCGATCTTCGTCTACGGACTGGACCTGTTCGACGGGCAGTTCGTGCCACTGGAGGACAGTCTCAGCGGCTGGTTCGGCGGGATGATCCTGCCGTGGGTCACCCTCGCGTTCCTGTACGCGGCCATGTACGCCCGCATCACCCGGGCCACCATGCTGGAGATCCTGGGCGAGGACTACATCCGCACCGCCCGTGCCAAGGGCCTCAAGGAGCACACCGTCATCGGCAAGCACGCGATGCGCTCCACGATGACTCCGCTGCTGACCATGCTCGGCATGGACCTCGGCGCCCTCATCGGCGGCGCGATCCTGACCGAGACGGCGTTCAACCTGCCCGGCCTCGGCCAGGCGGTGCTCAACGCCATCAAGAACCAGGACCTGCCCATCATCCTGGGCGTCACCCTGATCACTTCTCTGGCGGTACTCGTCGCCAACCTCGTGGTGGACATCCTGTACGCCGTGATCGACCCCCGAGTGAGGCTCTCATGACCGAACTCAGCAAGAGCGGAGCGGCCGTGGGCGAGCCCACCCCCGCCTCGCCCGCGCCGACCGCCTTCCTCGAAGTGCGCGACCTCAAGGTGCACTTCCCGACCGACGACGGTCTGGTCAAGTCCGTCGACGGGCTCAGCTTCCAGCTGGAGAAGGGCAAGACCCTCGGCATCGTGGGCGAGTCCGGCTCCGGCAAGTCGGTGACCTCGCTCGGCATCATGGGTCTGCACACGGCCGGTCAGTACGGCAAGCGCAAGGCGCAGATATCCGGCGAGATCTGGCTGGACGGCACCGAGCTGCTGTCCGCCGACCCGGACCATGTGCGCAAGCTGCGCGGCCGCGAGATGGCGATGATCTTCCAGGATCCGCTGTCGGCGCTGCACCCGTACTACACGATCGGTCAGCAGATCGTGGAGGCGTACCGGATCCACCACGACGTCACCAAGAAGGCCGCCAAGCGCCGCGCGGTCGAGATGCTCGACCGGGTGGGCATCCCGCAGCCGGACAAGCGGGTCGACAGCTACCCGCACGAGTTCTCCGGCGGTATGCGTCAGCGCGCGATGATCGCGATGTCGCTGGTCAACAACCCCGAACTGCTGATCGCGGACGAGCCGACGACCGCCCTGGACGTGACCGTCCAGGCGCAGATCCTCGACCTCATCCGTGACCTCCAGAAGGAGTTCGGCTCCGCGGTCATCGTCATCACCCACGACCTGGGCGTCGTCGCCGAACTCGCCGACGACATCCTGGTGATGTACGGCGGCCGCTGCGTCGAGCGGGGCCCGGCCGACAAGGTGTTCTACGAGCCCCGGCACCCCTACACCTGGGGTCTGCTCGGCTCGATGCCGCGGCTGGACCGTGAGCAGCAGGAGCGCCTGATCCCGGTCAAGGGCTCCCCGCCCTCGCTGATCAACATCCCGTCCGGCTGCGCCTTCAACCCGCGCTGCCCGTACGCGGACCTCCCGAAGGACAACGTCACCCGCACCGTCCGGCCCGAGCTGGCCGAGGTCGGCAGCCGGCACTGGGCCGCCTGCCACCTGGGCACGGAGCAGCGGGAGCGTATCTGGACCGAAGAGATTGCGCCGAAGCTGTGAGTGACGACGAGAAAGCGGTGAAGATCCCCGCGCAGGCCGAGGGCCCGACGCAGGGCGCCACGCTCACCAAGGACGCCGCCCCCGGCGAGGTCCTGCTGAAGGTGACCGGGCTTCAGAAGCACTTCCCGATCAGGAAGGGCCTGCTCCAGCGGCAGGTCGGGGCGGTGCACGCGGTCGACGGCATCGACTTCGAGGTCCGCTCCGGCGAGACGCTCGGCGTCGTGGGCGAGTCCGGCTGCGGCAAGTCCACGATGGGCCGGCTGATCACCCGGCTGCTCGAGCCGACCGCGGGCAAGGTCGAGTTCCAGGGCAAGGACATCACGCACCTCGGGGTCAGCGGTATGCGTCCGCTGCGCCGCGATGTGCAGATGATCTTCCAGGACCCGTACTCGTCGCTGAACCCGCGCCACACCATCGGCACGATCGTCGGCGCTCCGTTCAAGCTCCAGGGCGTCGAGCCCGAGGGCGGCGTCAAGAAGGAAGTGCAGCGGCTGCTGTCGGTCGTGGGTCTCAACCCCGAGCACTACAACCGCTACCCGCACGAGTTCTCCGGCGGTCAGCGCCAGCGCATCGGCATCGCCCGCGCGCTCGCGCTGAACCCGAAGCTGGTCGTGGCGGACGAGCCGGTCTCGGCGCTCGACGTGTCGATCCAGGCCCAGGTCGTCAACCTGCTCGACGACCTCCAGCAGGAGCTCGGCCTCACCTACGTGATCATCGCGCACGACCTCTCGGTCGTCCGGCACGTCTCGGACCGCATCGCGGTGATGTACCTCGGCAAGATCGTGGAGCTGGCCGACCGGGACCTGCTCTACAGGTCGCCGATGCACCCGTACACCAAGGCGCTGATGTCGGCGGTGCCGATCCCGGACCCGCGGCGCAAGCACGCCAAGAGCGAGCGGATCCTGCTCAAGGGCGACGTGCCCTCGCCGATCTCGCCGCCGAGCGGTTGCCGCTTCCACACCCGGTGCTGGAAGGCGACCCAGGTCTGCAAGACCACCGAGCCGGTCCTCGTCGAGCTGCGGACCGGCCAGCAGGTCGCCTGCCACCACCCGGAGAACTTCGAGGACCAGGCCCCGCAGGACACCGTCCTGCTGACCGTCGCCAAGGAGGCGGCGGAGCTGGTGGCCGACGAGGTGCTCGCGGAGTCGGCGGAGACGTCGGCCGCGGTCGCGGCGGAAGTGGCGGAAGTGGCGGCCGAAGCGGCTGCCGGGACCGCCGGTCCGAGCGAGCCGGGCGAGCCGGGCGAGGCCACAGAGGCCACAGAGGCCACAGAGGCCACAGAGGCCGCAGAGGCCGCAGAGGCCACGCCTGAGGCTTCCGGTGACGACGACGCTCCGGTCAAAGAGAAGTAAGTAACACCCAGCCCCCGCCTTGCAATGTAAGGCGGGGGCTTCGTGCTGGGTGAGAATATAGGGGTGCTCCAGCAAATCTTCAGCCCCTCCGTCCAGCACACGCTCGACCTGATCGGCATCTTCGTCTTCGCCATCTCGGGCGCGCTGCTGGCCGTCCGCAAGAACTTCGACGTGTTCGGCATCGCCATGCTCGCCGAGGTCACCGCGCTGGGCGGCGGAGTCTTCCGGGACCTGGTCATCGGGGCCGTGCCCCCGGCCGCCTTCACGGACCTGGGGTACTTCCTCACCCCGCTGCTGGCCGCCCTCCTGGTCGTCTTCCTGCACCCGCAGGTGGAGCGCATCCAGGCGGGCGTCAACGCTTTCGACGCGGCCGGCCTCGGCCTGTTCTGCGTCACGGGGACGACGAAGGCCTACGACTACGGCCTCGGCCTCACCGCGTCGGCCGCGCTGGGCGTCGCCACCGCCGTCGGCGGCGGTGTGCTGCGCGATGTGCTGGCCAACGAGGTCCCCTCGCTGCTGCGCTGGGACCGCGACCTCTACGCGGTCCCGGCGATCGTCGGCGCCACCGTGGTGGCGCTCTGCATCCGCTACGACGCGCTCACCCCGCTGGCCAGCGGGGTGGCCTCGGTCACCGCCTTCGTGCTGCGGCTGCTCGCGATGCGGTTCCACTGGCGAGCGCCGCGTGCTTGGAATCGACGTTCGACGGTGCGCGAGGAGTAGTCGCCTTCCCCTTCCCCTTCCCCTTCCCCTTCCCCTTTCCGTCGTGGGTGACCGGGCGCTGGTCCAGCTGGGTGGTCAGCCAGCGGAACGCCGGCACGACCTGCGGCCGCCACAGCGCCATGGTGTGGCCGCCCGCACCGGTGGGGATGTAGACGACGTGCACGGCCGTCGGCGCCTTCGCCTCCTGGCGCAGGGCCAGGGCCGCCTCGTAGCCGTCCTTCGGCTGGCCGGAGAGGTAGAGGGCCACCGGGGGCGGCACAGCGGCCTTGCACAGCAGCAGGTAGGGGTTGTTGGCCCGGCGCAGGGCGGGGCTCTGCGCGGCGAGGGAGTTGGGCTCGACGATCGGGTCGCTGTACCCGGACAGGCTCACCGCCGCCCGGTAGCGGTCCGGGTGGGCGACGGCGAGCTTGGCCGCGCAGTGGCCCCCGGCGGAGTACCCGGCGACCGCCCAGCCCTTGGGCGTGGGCTGGACCCGGAAGTTGTCCCTGACCATCTTCGGTACGTCGATGCTGAGCCAGCTGTCGGCGTTGACGGTGCCCGGGACGTTGGCGCAGCCGGTGTCCACGCCCGGCAGCAGTGTGGTGCGCGGCGCGACCAGGATGAACGGAGCGACCTTGCCCGCGCGCATCAGCGGTGCCAGTTGCTCGTGCACGTGCAGCGTCCCGTACCAGGACTTCGCGGAGCCCGGGTAGCCCGGCAGCAGCTCCACCACGGGGAAGGCGCGGTGCGCGTAGGCGGGCTCGCCGTACTGCGGGGGCAGCCAGACGTAGACCTCGGCGTTGACGCCGGAGACCTGGCCCTTGAGCTGGGTGACGCGTACCCCGCCCGCCGCGTGCATGCCCGGCCCCTCGGCCTGGGTGAACGTCTGCCGGACCCTGGGCAGCCGGTCCAGCGCGATACCGCCGGTGCCGTCGGCGCCCAGGTCGGCGGCCTGCTGCACATGGGTGCCGGTGCCCAGCAGGTCGTCCCAGGTGTCGTACAGGCCGTTGGCGTTGTTGACCAGGACGAAGACCAGGGCCACGGCCGTGCCCTGGGCGAACAGCAGCATCACCATCCGGGCCGCGGCGCGCAGGACCCGCGGCCCGCGCAGCCGCGACCACATCAGCAGCGGCAGCGCGACGGCGAGCACGGACAGCGCGATCAGGGTGTAGAGGAACGGAGTCCCGGTGAGGCTCATGTCCTTGCAGAGGGGAAAGCGGGCGTCGAGGTTACGGACGAGTTCGGACACTTACCAAGAAATTGCCGACCGCTCACCCGAACCGGTCACCGATGAGAGCCGAACCGGTCATGAGTGGGCTCGGTGTGTTTATCCGGCCGCATCACGGCCGTAGTGCGGCCTTGGCGCTGCGTAGCGCTGTAGTAGCGCGGCCGCAGCGTGCCCGCAGCGCGGCCGCAGCGTGCCCGCAGCGCGGCCGCAGCGTGCCCGCAGCGCGGCCGCCGCATCCAAAGCTACCGCTTAGTAATGAGCTGTTGTACGGTTCAGGCATGCCAGAAGCAGCTACCGCGGCGGCCGAGCGCACCTCCACCGCCTTCGTCACGACCCCGACCGGTGACAACGGGTTCGAGTTCGAGTTCGACCGCGACACCGCGCTCACCCGACGCGCGCCCGGCGTCTACGACATCGACCTCTCGGCCGGCTGGACGATCATCAGCGCCGTCAACGGCGGCTACCTTCTCGCCGTCCTCGGCCGCGCGCTCGCGGACGCCCTGCCGCACCGCGACCCGTTCACGATCTCGGCGCACTACCTCACGGCGTCCCAGCCCGGCCCCGCGGTCGTCCGTACGGACGTCGTCCGCACCGGCCGCACCCTGTCCACCGGCCAGGCCTCGCTCTTCCAGTACGACGAGAACGGCGCCGAGGTCGAGCGGATCCGCGTCCTGGCCTCCTACGGCGATCTGGACACCCTGCCGGACGACGTCCGTACGACGGCGAAGCCGCCCGCCATCCCGCCGATGGACCAGTGCTTCGGCCCCGAGGACGGACCGGCGCCCGTCGACGGCAGCTCCGCGATCGCCGACCGGCTGATGCTCAAGCTCGACCCGTCGACCCTCGGCTGGGCGCTCGGACAGCCCTCCGGCAAGGGCGAGATGCGGGCCTGGTTCGGGCTGAAGGACGGCCGTGACCCCGACCCGCTCTCCCTCCTCCTCGCGGTGGACGCCCTGCCGCCCACCGCCTTCGAGATCGGCCTGCGCGGCTGGGTCCCCACGGTCGAGCTGACGGTCCACGTCCGCTGCCGTCCGGCCCCGGGCCCGCTGCGCGTCTCCATCACCACCCGCAACCTCGCGGGCGGCTTCCTGGAGGAGGACGCCGAGGTGTGGGACAGCGCGGACCGACTGGTCGCACAGTCACGGCAGTTGGCGCGGGTCAGGCTCGGCTGAGCCTCGGGCACGCGGGCTTCTGTCACGGAGCTGTACCAGCGCACCGACCGGGTCATCGAGGTGAACTGCCTGGTCAGCAAGGTTTCTTGAGATGTGCTTTACCTGATTGACAGGCAGGGGACAGAGGAGCCCCAAGGAAGGCCTAAGCGCCGTTGGTTGAGTTCCGGTCTCAGGTCCTCCTCATCTTCCCTGGAGCTGTTTCTCATGAAGCGTGCGCTGATGCCCGTCCGTCTCGTCCCCGCGGTGGCGTTGCTGGCGCTCTCGCCCCTCGCCCTGGTGGCCTGCGGCTCGGGCGACTCCTCCTCGGGCAGCGGGACGTCCGCCCAGCAATCCTGTCAGCCGCAGTCCGGCAACCCCTCGGGCATGCCGAGCGGCGCCCCGTCGGGCGCCCCGACCGGCGCCGCCTCGGGGCAGCCGACGGGCACACCGACCGGCACATCGACCGGCATGCCGACCGGTGTTCCGTCGGGCATGCCGAGCGGCGGTCCCGGTGGCGGCGGTCAGGGCGGCGGCCAGGGTGGCCCGGGCGGTGGCCAGGGCGGCGGCTGCGGCGGTCCGGGCGGAGGCCAGGGGCAGCAGGGGCAGCAGGCCCAGCAGCAGGGCTGACGACGGTTCGGCCACAGGGGCGGCGCACCCGGGAACGGGCGCGCCGCCCCTGTGGCGTCGGTGTACGGCTGTGCCGGGCTTGTCAGTCCAGCCAGTGCCG
The DNA here is from genome assembly GCF_042737245.1 of Streptomyces sp. NPDC060002. Taxonomy (NCBI): domain Bacteria; kingdom Bacillati; phylum Actinomycetota; class Actinomycetes; order Kitasatosporales; family Streptomycetaceae; genus Streptomyces; species Streptomyces sp. NPDC060002. The sequence goes on along the minus strand of NZ_JBHWUW010000023.1, from coordinate 70,454 downwards.
GCGGCCGATGCTGATGAGCCGCATCTGGCGGGCGGCGAGCAGGCTGACCCGTTCCCTTTCCTCCTGTGAGGACTCCAGCGCCTCCAGGAACAGCGAGGCCGTGACGAGCATCTGGTCGACGTAGAGGTGCGAGAGCATCAGCAGGTCGTCGTCGCTCCAGCCGTCGGCCTCGGCGTCCTTGGCCAGTTCGGTCTTCACCTCCTCGGCGAACCGGGCCAGTTGGTCCCGGATCGCCTCCCGCACCGGCTGTACCCCGCCATGCCGCTCACGGGCGATGAAACGGACGGGGGCGGGGTACGCGGTCACGTGACCGGCGATCAACTCGACGGCGCGCGTGATGCGTTCCTCGCTCGATCCGCCCGTGGTCACGGTGGTGCGGATCATCGGGTGCAGGCTGCCCAGCGCCTCCTCGACCAGGGCCACGCCCAGATCCGCGGTGGAGCGGAAGTGGCGGTAGAAGGCGGTCGGGGCGACCCCGACGGCACGGGTGACCTCGCGCAGCCCCAGGCTGCTCAGGCTCTGCTCCTCCAGCAGCACCAACGCCGCGTCCATGAGCGCCTGCCGGGTCTTCTGCTTCTGGGCCTGCCTGATGCCGAGGGTGTGACTCATATCATCCAGTTAACAACTGTTCTCTGGAATTGGAAAGCCGGGGTACACGCTAGACTCTGAAGTCAGTGAACAAGTGTAACCACAACTGTTCACCCAAACTTTACGGAGGGGGATCCGATCCCATGCTGTTCCTCGTTGCGGCCCTGCTGCTGTTCGGCGTCGTCATGGGCACCGTGGCCCACGCGCCGTTCGCCTTCACCCTCGTCGCCGCCGCCGTGATCGCCGCCTGGCTCGGCGTCTTCGCGCTCCGCGAGCGCCACGGCCGTCGCCGGCACACCTCGACCCACTGACCCGCCGCACCGTCATCCACAGGAGCTGACCAGCCATGCAACTCACCGCACCGGCCACCCGCCGCACCGGCATCCGTGACACCGGCATCCGGGACACCGACGGAATGGCCGTCGCGTCCTTCGTCCTCGGCCTCCTGGGCCTCCTCGTTCTCAACGTCTTCCTCGGTCCGATCGCCATCGTCCTGGCGACGGTCGCCCTCTGGCGCGGCACGGCCCGCCGCGGGCGCGCCTTCCTCGGACTGGGTCTGGGCATCGCCGACCTGCTGGTCCTGGTGGCGTTCATGCAGGCGGACTCGACGGTTTCCTGGAGCTTCTGACCGCCCGGGCTCACCTGCCAGCGAGGCGTGCCACCCGGCCCCCGTAGAATCGGGCCCACCATGGCATACCTCGACCACGCCGCGACCACGCCGATGCTCCCCGAGGCGGTCGAGGCACTCACCGCGCACCTGGGCGTCACCGGCAACGCCTCCTCCCTGCACGCGGCCGGCCGGCAGGCCCGCCGCACGGTCGAGGAAGCCCGGGAGACCCTCGCGGACGCGCTCGGCGCCCGTCCCAGCGAGGTCGTCCTCACCTCCGGCGGCACCGAGGCCGACAACCTCGCGGTCAAGGGCCTGTACTGGTCCCGCCGCGACACGGACCCCGCCCGCACCCGCGTCCTGGCCAGCCCGGTCGAACACCACGCGGTCCTCGACGCCGTGCACTGGCTCGGCGAGCACGAGGGCGCCACGGTCGAGTACCTGCCGGTCGACTCCTACGGGCGGGTCCACCCCGAAGCGCTCCGCGAAGCCGTCGCCCGCAACCCTCACGACGTGGCCCTGGCCACCGTCATGTGGGCGAACAACGAGATCGGCACGATCCTGCCGGTCCGTGAACTGGCGGACGTGGCAGCCGAGTTCGACGTCCCGCTGCACGCCGACGCCGTCCAGGCCTTCGGTCAGGTCCCCGTCGACTTCGCCGCCTCCGGCCTCGCCGCGATGACGGTCTCCGGCCACAAGATCGGCGGCCCGTACGGCATCGGCGCCCTCCTTCTCGGCCGTGAGTACACCCCCGTGCCCGTCCTGCACGGCGGCGGCCAGGAGCGCCATGTCCGCTCCGGCACCCTCGACGTCCCCGCCATCGCCTCCTTCGCGGTCGCCGGACGCCTCGCCGCCGAGCAGCGCGAGTGGTTCGCCCGCGAGATCGGCGCCCTGCGCGACGCGCTGATCGACGCGGTCCGAGCGGCCGTCCCGGACGCGATCCTCGGCGGGGACCCGGTGGACCGGCTGCCGGCCAACGCCCACTTCATCTTCCCGGGCTGTGAGGGCGACTCCCTGCTGCTGCTGCTCGACGCCCAGGGCATCGAGTGCTCCACCGGCTCCGCCTGCACCGCCGGCGTCGCCCAGCCCAGCCACGTCCTGCTGGCCACCGGCACCGATCCCGACCTGGCCCGCGGCACCCTGCGCTTCTCCCTCGGCCACACCTCCACCGAGGCCGACGTCGAGGCGGTCGCCAAGGTCATCGGCCCGGCGGTGGAGCGGGCGCGCGCGGCCGGACTGACGTAACGCCGACGATCTTCGGTGGCGGTGGCGGTGGCGGTGGCGGTCTGACGATCTTCGGTGGCCGTGGCCGTGGCCGTGGCTGCGGATGCTGCTGCCGCGGTGGCTTCGGTCGCCTCGGTTGCTCCTGTCTAGTGTCGACACTCGGCTCGAATATAAGGGTCACCTGTCAATACTGCCGCTAGGTGTCGACAGTTGAGGGTGTGTGGTCTACCTTCCGGTGCAGGTTCCCGCCCAGTCCTGTCGACAGAAGGCCACCCCATGACCGCCGATGCCTCGCGCGAACGCCACGTCACCCGACGGAAGTTGTTCCTGCTCGGCGGTGCCGGAGCCGCCGGGCTCGTACTGCCCGGCCGGGCCCCGGCGGCAGCGGCGCCGGGCGCCGCGCGGGAGGACGCCGCCGGGGAGGAGCTCGTGGAGATCCCGGCCGATCCGGACTTCGTCTTCGCCGCAGACCTGTCCAACAACAAGGGCGCGGGGGAGGCCGCCGCGGTCCCCGCCGGCTACTGGCTCGGCGCCTGCCAGGTCACCAACGCCCGGTACGGATCGTTCCTCGAGGACTCCGCCCGCACCGCCCCCTCCTACTGGCCCGACGGCGCCGTCCCGTCCGGCAAGGAGCAGCACCCGGTGCTCGGGGTCTCGGCGGCGGACGCCGACGCCTACTGCGCCTGGCTCACGGCCCGGGCCGACGGCCGGACCTTCCGGCTGCCGACCGAGGCGGAGTGGGAGAACGCGGCGCGCGGCCCCGGCGCGTACGCCTACCCGTGGGGCCGGGACGCCGGTACCACCTACACCGGCTCCACGCTGACCAGCAGATACAACTACAACGCGGTGTGCGCCGCGTACTACCTCGCCCACCACGGTTCCACCGAGGCGACCTACGACAACGCCCGGTCCAGCCGCTACGGAGAGAGCGAGCCGATCTCCGACATCCTCTCGGTCACCGCGACCGGCGGGGTGGGCGGCTGGATCGACCACTCGACCTGGACCGGTTTCGTCTACACCGACGTCTTCGACGCGCTGACCGCGACCGGGGGCCACACCTCGGCCGTCGGCGCGTACCCGGACGGCGTCAGCGCCCACGGCGCGTACGACATGGCGGGCAACTGCTTCGAGTGGACCTCCAGCGTGGTCACGGCCACCAACGGAGCCGAGGCCGGGCAGCGGGTCAACGCCGTGCGGGGCGGCTCCTGGTACGCGACCGGCCGCAGCTGCGCCACCTGGTACCGGGGCGAGGGCCGCGAAGGCGGCGGCGGCTACCCCACGGTGGGCTTCCGTGTCGCGGCCGACCGGAGCTGACCGCCACCGAGCCGACCGCCACGCCGTGCCCGGCTGAGCAGGACAGAACTCGCAGCCGCTTCGGCAGGCCGATCGGCCGGTGCGAGCCCCATGACTTGGAGCGGAGCCGACGGCAGCCCTCCTCGTACGCCACGACCAGCGCCACGACCAGCGGAAGGAACCGCATGAGCCCGACCCCGTCGAAGTGCCGCCCCGCCCTGGCCGCCCTGCTCCTCGTCGGAGCCCTGGCCGCTGCCCCTGCGGCCACCGCCGGCGAACGGGCCGCGAGCACCTCCTGCGCGGGCAGGCTCTCGTACACCCGGTTGGACACCTCCTCGACGGCCGCCGCGCAGACCCGGCACCTCGTCACCGGGGACCTGAACGGCGACGGTACGCAGGACGTGGTCGCCGCCAACCTCGACGCCGACTCGGTGACCGTGCTGCTCGGCGCGGGCGACGGGACCTTCGCCGCGGGCGCCGCCCACGCGGTCGGTACGCGCCCCTACCAGAGCGTGCTCGCCGACTTCGACGGCGACGGCAGCCTCGACCTCGCGACCGCCGACTTCGGCGGCGCCCAGGTCAGCGTGCTGCTGAACAACGGCGACGGCGGGTTCGGCACGGCCTCGGCGCTCGGCGTCGGCACCTCGCCGCGCGCGCTGGCCACCGGTGACCTCGACGGCGACGGCACGCCCGACCTCGTCGTCGCCGAGCAGGGCCCGAGCACGGTGCGCGTCCTGCTCGGCCGCGGCGACGGCACGTTCGACGACCGGGGCGCAACCGCCACGGGGAGTCAGCCGCACGGCGTCGTCGTCGGCGACTTCGACGGCGACGGCGCGGCGGACGTGGCCACGGCGAGCGTCGGGAGCGCCGGGGTCGGTGTGCTGATCGGTGACGGCACGGGCGGCCTCGGCGCCGTGACCGGGTACGCGGCCACCGCCCGTCTCTACTCGCTCGCCGAGGGCGACTTCGACGGGAACGGCACCCTCGACCTGGCCGCGGTGAGCAACGGCGCCGACGCGCTGGACGTGCTGCCGGGCAACGGCGACGGGACCTTCGGGGCGGCCACCACCTACGCCACCTCCGCGCTGCCGGTCGCCGTGGGCGCCGCCGATCTGGACGGCGACGGACTCGCCGACCTCATCGTCTCCTCCCTGAAGGGCGACTCGGTGGCTCTCTTCCAGGGGGTGGACGGCGGCCCGCTCACCCCGCTCGCCGAACTGCCCGCCCCCGGCGCCTACGACGCGGCGGCGGCCGATCTCGACGGTGACGGCGTACACGACCTCGCGGTGGCCAACAGCACCGGAGGTGAGGTGGATGTGTTCAAAGGCGCCTGCTAGCCACCGCCACCACCATGGACCTGGCCCGGGTGCGCCGGGCCAGGGGCTGCCGCCGGCACTTCCACTGCCGGCGGCAGCCTGCTCAGGAGGCTGGAGTGACTGGCCCGCGGGAGCCGGGCTAGCTCTCCGTGACCATGAGGGACGCCATCATGCCCTCGTCCTCGTGCTGGAGAAGATGGCAATGGAGCATGTACATGTACGTGTCGTCGGTGAAGTCGGTGAACTTCATCGCGATCTTGATGGAGCCGCCGCCGACCACCTCGAAGGTGTCGAACCAGCCCAGGTTCACGCCGGTCGGCGCCTCACCGTTGATCTCGATCAGCTGGTAGGGCACGTCATGCAGATGGAACGAGTGTTCGAGCTGCGTGCTGTTCGTGATCGTCCAGATCTCCTCGGCGTCCAGCGTGGTGCTGATCATCGCCATCTTGGCCATGGTGGTGCCCGCCGAGCCGTTGATGGTCATGGTCCCGCCGGTGCCCTGGCCGAGGGTGATCGTCCGCGCGGTGAAGGTGCTCGTGTCGTACCGGGTGATGGTGTTGAGCGTGCTCGGCAGGGCGGCCGGGGTGTCGGTGGCGTCCGGGGTCACGGTCAGGAAGTCGTAGGTGCCGCTTCCGCCGCGGATCCAGCCGGTGGTGACGACGGCCTGGAGCGTGACCGCGTCCTCGAGGTCGAGGACGAACTCGGCGCGGGCGCCGGCCACCAGCCGGATCGTGGTCACCTCGGTGGCCTCGGTGAGATAGCCCTGGTCGGTGGCGATCTGGGTGAGCGTCCCGCCGTCGCCGCGCTGGACGGTCATGATGTCGGCGGGGGAGGCGTTCAGGACCCGGAAGCGGGTGCGCTTCTTGGTGGCGGTGAAGCCGAGGGTCGTCGAGTCCACGTTGGTGCCGTTGACCAGCACCGGGAAGGCGACGCCGGAGCTGCGGTAGCCGGTGGCCTCGTACTTGATGTCGCCGGCCGCGTCGACCGCCAGACACTGGAGGATGATCGGGATGTCGTCGACGCCGTACTCGCTCGGCAGCGCGGCCGAGACGTCCGAGTCGTCCTCCACGATGATCATCCCGGCCAGGCCGTGGACCACCTGCTCGGCCGTGGTGCCCAGGGCGTGCGGGTGGTACCAGAGGGTCTTGGCCTCGTCGAGGACCTCGAAGGTGGGCGACCAGGTCACGCCGTCCGCGAAGGCGTTCTGCGGGCCGCCGTCCATCTTGGGCGGGATGTGGGCGCCGTGGAAGTGGACCGAGGTGTCCGCGCCCAGGGTGTTGGTGAAGTTCATCAGGACCGTGTCGCCCTTGGTCCACTTCATGGTCGGGCCGAGGTACGAACCGTTGTAGCCGGCCGTGGTGCTGGTGACGCCGCTGAGCACTTCGCTGGTGCCGGTCTTCGCCGTCAGGGTGTAGGTGGTGGCGCCGTCGGCGGTGGTGGCCTCCAGCAGGTCGGGGATGGTGAGGGTGCCGGTGGCGTCGGCGGCCGACGCCTTGTTGCCGTTGCCGCCCGTCAGCAGGGAGAAGGTGACCCCGGCGGTCCCGACGGCGGCCAGCCCGGCCGCGCCCGCCATGCCGCCGAGGAACTTCCGGCGGTGCAGGCCCTTGCCGTGCCCGCCCTTGGCCTCGCTGCCCTTCGTGTGGCGCTCGTCCTTGGCACCCCGGTCGCTTCGCGCGTGGGCACCCTTGCTCTGCCGTCCCGCGCCGGAGGCGGGATCTGTGGTGTGGGTCATGGCCGTGGAGCTTTGGGCTAAGGCCTATGTAAAGACTGGGTCGAACATAGGAGTGAGCCGAGGAGGCTGTGCGACCGCCGTGCGCACCAACTCCACTGAATGAAAGCCAAGTTGGTGGAACGCAGGTCATGTTCGGGGCGCGGGACACATCGGACGGCCGACTCTCATCAGTTGTTCACGATTTTGGGCACATGTGACCTGTATCACATTGCCGGCCCTCAGGGGGTCGAGGTCTGCGCCTCGCGCACGAGCCGCAGATACCGATCCCAGTCCCAGTGCTCGCCCGGGTCGGTGTGATCCGTGCCCGGCACCTCCACATGCCCGATGATGTGCTCCCGGTCGACGGCTATGCCGTACCGCCGGCAGACCGCGGCGGCCAGCCGGGCGGAGGCGGCGTACATCGCGTCGGTGAAGTCCTGCGGCCGGTCCACGAAGCCCTCGTGCTCGATGCCCACACTGCGCTCGTTGTACGCCCGGTTGCCCGCGTGGTACGCCACGTCCAGCTCCCGGATCATCTGTGTGACGTGTCCGTCCTTGCCGACGATGTAGTGCGCGGCCGCCTTGTGTCCGGGGTCCTCGAACGCCTTCACCGCGCTGTCGAGGTCGCCCTGCGTGACATGGACGACGACCATGTCGATCCCGTAGTCGTCCGGCCGGTCCGCCCAGCGGAAGTTGGCCTCCGACGCCGCCACCCACCGGGCGCCCCGGAAGTCCACGGCCCCCTCCACACGCTGTCTGCGCACGCCCGGCAGCCGCCAGTACAGCCGCGCCAGTTCGTCGCGCGCCAGCACGCCCGTGCCGACGGCGGCCGCCGCCCCGCCGATCAGCAGGGCTCGCCGCCCGATCCGCCGGTCGGAGTCGCTCTTCTTCGCCCCCATGTCCGTGCCCTTCCTCGCCCCTCGTGATCGTCAACGCATACTCGCGGGCTCCGGTTCCCGACGACCCGTACCCTGGAACGGTTATGACTGAGACCTCGCAGCGTTCCCGCCCCCTTCGCGTACTCGCCGCCATGTCCGGCGGAGTCGACTCCGCCGTCGCCGCCGCCCGCGCCGCCGAAGCCGGCCACGACGTGACAGGCGTCCATCTCGCGCTCTCCGCGAACCCGCAGTCGTTCCGCACCGGCGCGCGAGGCTGTTGCACGATCGAGGACTCCCGCGACGCCCGCCGTGCCGCCGACGTCATCGGCATCCCGTTCTACGTCTGGGACCTCGCCGACCGCTTCCGCGAGGACGTCGTCGACGACTTCGTCGCCGAGTACGAGGCCGGCCGCACCCCCAACCCCTGTCTGCGCTGCAACGAGAAGATCAAGTTCGCCGCGCTGCTCGACAAGGCGCTCGCCCTGGGCTTCGACGCGGTGTGCACCGGCCACTACGCGAAGGTGCTGGTCCGAAAGGACGGCACGCGCGAACTGCACCGCGCCTCCGACATGGCCAAGGACCAGTCGTACGTCCTCGGCGTCCTCGACGACCGGCAGCTCGCCCACGCGCTCTTCCCTCTCGGTGACACGCTGACGACGAAGGACGAGATCCGCGCGGAGGCCGAGCGCCGGGGCCTGGCGGTCGCCAAGAAGCCCGACTCCCACGACATCTGCTTCATCGCCGACGGCGACACCCAGGGCTTCCTCGCGAACCGGCTGGGCCGGGCGGAGGGCGACATCGTCGACGAGTCCGGCGCGAAGGTGGGCAGCCACGAGGGCGCGTACGGCTTCACCATCGGCCAGCGCAAGGGCCTGCGCATCGGCACCCCGGCCGCCGACGGCAAGCCGCGCTACGTCCTCGACATCTCCCCGGTGAACAACACGGTGACGGTCGGCCCGGCCGCCTCCCTGGACGTCGGCGCCCTGACCGCGATCAGGCCCCGCTGGTGCGGAGCCGCCCCGACCGGCCCCGGCACCTACACGGCCCAGCTGCGCGCCCACGGCGGCGAGACCGAGGTGCGGGCCGAACTCGTCGACGGCTCACTCGAGGTCACCTTCGCGGAGCCCGTCCGGGGTGTGGCCCCCGGCCAGGCGATCGTGCTGTACGACGACACGCGCGTGGTGGGCTCGGCGACCATCGCGACCACCGTGCGGGCGACGGCCGGGGTGGCCTGAACCGTCAGCCGCGCGACCCGAGGAACTCCGCCAGCACCGGTGCGAGGACGTTGGGGTCCACCATGTGGCTCTGGCCCCCGAGCTCGCGGTACGTGCCGTCCGCGACCGCGTCCGCGACGGCACGTGTGGCCTCGCGCAGCCACGGCGGACTGGCCTCGCCCGCCAGGGCGAGCACCGGGACGCCGATCGAGGCCAGCCGCTCCCGGGGCGGCGGGCCGCCGCCCAGCACGGCGTCGTCGTGGGCGAGGGTCGGCGCGATGGCCTCCATCCCCGCCCACATCGGTGACTGCCGGGCGCCCCGGATCATCTCCTCGGCCAGACCCGTCAGCCGCAGGAACAGCTCGACGGCGTCCCCGCGCCGCCCCTGCGCGAGCGCCTCGGTGAGGTTCGCCGTGTACGCGGCCCGTCCCCGCACGTCCTGCTCGTCCAGGGCGTACGGCGTCTCGTACACGGCCACCCGCGGCACCGGCAGGCCGGCGGCCGCCGCCTCCAGCACCAGCGCGCCGCCCGAGGAGATGCCGTACAGCGCCGCCTCGCCGCCCGCCGCGTCGATGAGGGCCGCCAGGTCCTCGACCTCGCGGGCCACCGCGTAGGGGTCCGTGTCGCCGCTCTCGCCGCGGCCCCGGCGGTCGTACCGCAGGACCGTGAAGCGGTCCGCGAGCAGGCCGGCCAGGGGCGCCATGGTGCCGCCCGTGGACATCGCCCCGCTCACCAGGACGACCGCGGGCCCCTCGCCGGCGCGTGCGTACGCGAGTTCGGTGCCGTCGCGCGAAATGGTCTTCTTTTCCATGCTCATGCAGACTGCCGCACGGCACGGCGGTCATCGGCCTACGACACCTCCGCTTCCGAGACTTCCACTTCGTAGAAGCAGAGATGGTTCTTGATCTCGGCGACATCGGGCTTGGGATCGGGGTAGGCCCAGACGAGGTCCGCCGCGTCCGGCAGCGACCAGTAGGACGCCGTTCCCTTGAAGGGGCAGTACGTGTGGGTGTCGGAGGGGGTCAGGAGGTCCAGCCGTACGTCCTCGGCGGGGATGTAGTACCGCACGGGACAGCCGGTCTCGCGCAGGGCGAGCGCCCGGCCGGTCTCGGCCAGCACGTGGTCCCCGTGGACGACCCTGAGGCGCCGGCCGTCCCGCTCGATCGTGATCGTGTGTCCGTTGGCCATACCGGAACAGCACCCGCGGGCCCCCGGTTCTTCCCGCGTACCGTGGCTCCATGCGTATCTGCGTCTTCCTCTCCGCCGCCGACCTCGACGACCGCTACACCCGGCCCGCGCGCGAGTTCGCCGAACTCCTCGGCAAGGGCGGCCACACCCTCGTGTGGGGCGGTTCCGACGTCGGCCTGATGAAGGTGGTCGCGGACGGCGTGCAGGAGGCGGGCGGCCGGTTGTGCGGGGTGTCGGTGGACTTCCTCGCGGCCACCGCTCGGGCCGGGGCGGACGAGATGGTCGTCGCGCGGGACCTCGCCGAGAGGAAGCGGCTGCTCCTGGAGAAGTCGGACGCGGTCGTGATCATGGTCGGCGGGACCGGGACGCTGGACGAGGCGACCGAGATCCTCGAGCTGAAGAAGCACGGGCACACCGACAAGCCGGTCGTGCTGCTCAACACCGCGGGTTTCTACGACGGCCTCAAGGAGCAGTTCCGGCGCATGGAGGACGAGGGCTTCCTGCCCGTGCCCCTCACCGGCCTGGTGTTCTTCGCCGAGGAGCCGGTGGGCGCGCTGGCCTATCTCGAAGAGAGCCGGGGCATCGAGTGATGTGACGGTGATGCGAGCATGGCGGGCATGGCTACTCATGTGATCACCGGAGCCGGTTCCGGCATCGGCGCGGCCGTCGCCCGCCGCCTGCACGCGCGCGGGGACGAACTCGTGCTGCACGCGCGCGACGCGGGCCGCGCGAAGGAACTGGCGGCGGAGTTTCCCGGGGCCCGGACCCTGGTCGGCGACCTGGCCGAGCCCGCCAAACTGAGCTGGGCCTTCTCCCACCAGACGCTCCCCGACCGGGTGGACTCCCTCCTCCACATCGCCGGCGTGGTCGACCTGGGCCCGGTCGGCGACCTGACCCCGAAGTCCTGGCGCCACCAGCTCGACGTCAACCTGATCGCCCCGGCCGAGCTGACCCGCCACTTCCTGCCCCAACTCCGGACCACCCGGGGGCACGTGGTCTTCGTGAACTCCGGGGCGGGGCTGCGGGCGAGCGCCGACTGGTCCGCGTACGCCGCCTCCAAGCACGGCCTGAAGGCGCTGGCGGACGCCCTGCGCGCCGAGGAGCACGGCAACGGCGTCCGCGTCACCTCCGTCTACCCCGGCCGCACCGCCGGCCCCATGCAGGCCAAGGTCCACCAGCAGGAGGGCAAGGAGTACGACCCGGGAGAGTGGATCGACCCCGAGTCGGTCGCGACGACGATCCTGCTGGCCCTCGACCTGCCCCGGGACGCGGAGGTCAACGACCTGACGGTGCGGCCCGGACGGTGAGGCCGCCCGCGGGGCGGGACACGCTCCCGCGCCTACGTAGGCTTCACCCGTGAACGCACACTTCAGTTTCGGCCCCGCCACCGGCGTCGGCTCCCTGCCCGGCGGTGACGCCCGCGAGGCCGCCAGGGCCGCCACCGGGTCCTTCGAGGACTTCCCGTTTCTCGCCGAGCTGCCGGCCCGCGGCCCGGGCGCCGACATGATCGGCCGCACCGCGGGGATGCTCGTCGAGCTGTTCGCGCGCGTGGAGCCCAGCGGCTGGCGGCTCGGCGACCGGCCGGGCCGGGACACCAAACGGGCCCGGTCCTGGCTGGGGGAGGACCTCGACGCGCTGGAGGAGTTCACGCAGGGCTACGAGGGCCAGGTGAAGGTGCAGGCCGTCGGGCCCTGGACCCTCGCCGCCGCGCTCGAGCTGAAGAACGGTCAGTCGGTGCTCTCCGACCACGGCGCCCGCCGCGACCTCGCCGGCTCCCTCGCCGAGGGCCTGCGCCTCCACCTCGACGAGGTGCGGCGCCGGCTACCCGGCGCGCAGCTCGTGCTCCAGCTCGACGAACCCTCCCTGACCGCCGTCCTGCGCGGCCACGTGAAGACCGCCAGCGGCTACCAGACCCACCGCGCCGTCGACCGGCAGGTCGTGGAGGCCACGCTCCGGGACGTGGTCGGCGTGCACGGCGACGGCCCCGTCGTCGTCCACTCCTGCGCACCGGACGTCCCGTTCGCCCTGCTGCGCCGGGTCGGCGCGGCGGCCGTCTCCTTCGACTTCTCGCTGCTCACCGAGCGTGACGACGACGCGATCGGCGAGGCGGTGGAAGGCGGTACCCGGCTGTTCGCCGGTGTCGTGCCCGGCGTGGACGCTCCTTTGTCAGACCCTGCCGGTAGCGTCATGGGTGTCAGGACGCTGTGGCGCAGGCTGGGGCTGCAACCGGGGCTGCTCACGGAGGCGGTCACCCTCACGCCGTCGTGCGGCCTCGCGGGAGCTTCCCCCGCGTACGCGCGCCAGGCCCTCGCCCACTGCGTCCTGGCGGCGAGATCCCTCGCGGACAACCCAGAGTAACGGGAGGACGACACGGTGGCCGGCGACAGGCAAGCGGAGACGACGGTGCCCAGCGAGGCACGGGAGCAGCACGCGCAGCTGGCTGAGCAGATCGAGGAGCACCGCTTCCGTTACTACGTGAAGGACGCTCCCGTCGTCAGCGACGCGGAGTTCGACCGGCTCCTGCGCGCCGTGGAGGCACTGGAGGAGGAGTACGCCGAGCTGCGGACGCCCGACTCGCCGACCCAGAAGGTCGCGGGCGCGTACGCCACGGAGTTCACGGCCGTCCAGCACCGCGAGCGCATGCTCTCCCTCGACAACGCCTTCGACGACCTGGAACTCGCCGCGTGGGCCGAGCGCGTCCACAAGGACGTGGGCAGCTCCGCGTACCGGTTCCTGTGCGAGCTCAAGGTCGACGGCCTCGCCGTCAACCTCACCTATGAGAACGGCCGTCTCACACGCGCGGCGACCCGTGGCGACGGCCGCACGGGCGAGGACATCACGCCCAACGTGCGCACCATCGCGGAGATCCCCGACCGCCTCACCGGCGACGGGGTCCCGACCCTGGTGGAGATCCGGGGCGAGGTCTACTTCCCGATGGAGAAGTTCGAGGAGCTGAACGCCCGGCTGGTCGAGGCGGGCGACAAGCCCTTCGCCAACCCGCGCAACGCGGCGGCCGGGTCACTGCGCCAGAAGGACCCGCGCGTCACCGCCTCCCGCCCGCTGCACATGGTCGTGCACGGCATCGGCGCGCTGGAGGGCTACGAGGGCCTCGCCCGCCTGTCCGAGGCCTACGACCTCCTCAAGACCTGGGGCCTGCCCACCTCCCCGCACAACAAGGTGGTCGGCGACCTCGACGGCGTACGGACGTTCATCGCGTACTACGGCGAGAACCGGCACTCGGTGGAGCACGAGATCGACGGCGTGGTCGTCAAGCTCGACGAGATCCGCCTCCAGGGGCGGCTCGGCTCCACGGCCCGTGCCCCCCGGTGGGCGATCGCCTACAAGTACGCGCCGGAGGAGGTCAACACCAAGCTCGTCAACATCCGCGTGGGTGTCGGCCGTACCGGCCGCGTGACGCCGTACGCCCAGGTCGAGCCGGTCACGGTGGCGGGCTCCGAGGTCGAGTTCGCCACCCTGCACAACCAGGAGGTGGTCAAGGCCAAGGGCGTGCTGATCGGCGACACCGTGGTGCTGCGCAAGGCCGGTGACGTGATCCCGGAGATCCTCGGCCCGGTCGCCGACCTGCGCGACGGCAGCGAGCGCGAGTTCGTGATGCCGGCCGAGTGCCCGGCGTGCGGTGCGGCGCTGCGGCCGATGAAGGAGGGGGACATCGACCTGCGCTGCCCCAACGCCCGTGCCTGCCCGGCCCAGTTGCGCGAGCGGGTGTTCTACCTGGCCGGTCGCAAGGCGCTGGACATCGAGCAGTTCGGTTACGTCGCCGCGGCCGCCCTCACCAATCCGCTGGAGCCGGCCGACCCCCCGCTGCGGGACGAGGGCGACCTCTTCGACCTCACCATCGACCGGCTGCTGCCCATCAAGGCGTACGTCCTCGACCAGGACAGCGGGCTGCCCAAGCGGGACCCGAAGACGGGTGAGGAGAAGATCGCCACGGTCTTCGCCAACCAGCAGGGCGAGCCGAAGAAGAACGCGCTCGCCATGCTGGAGAACATCGCCGCCGCCAAGGAGCGTCCGCTGGCGCGCATGCTCACCGGGCTGTCGATCCGTCACGTCGGACCGGTCGCGGCCGAGGCGCTGGCCCGCGAGTTCCGCTCGATCGAGCGGATCGAGCAGGCGTCGGAGGAGGAGCTGGCGGCCACCGACGGGGTGGGCGCCATCATCGCGGCCTCGCTCAAGGAGTGGTTCGCCGAGGACTGGCACCAGGAGATCCTGCGCAAGTGGAGGGCCGCCGGCGTCCGCATGGAGGAGGAGGGCTCCGGGGAGGACGAAGGACCGCGTCCTCTCGAAGGGCTGACGGTCGTCGTCACCGGCACCCTGGAGCACTTCACCCGGGACGGCGCCAAGGACGCCCTGCAGAACCAAGGGGCGAAGGTGACCGGTTCGGTTTCGAAGAAGACATCTTTCGTCGTTGTGGGTGACAATCCCGGATCCAAGTACGACAAGGCGATGCAACTGAAGGTGCCGGTTCTGAACGAGGACGGCTTCACCGTCCTGCTGGAACAGGGTCCCGAGGCGGCGGCCGAAGTGGCCCTTCCGGCCGAGGAGTAGCGACGAGCTGCGGTTGAAGGTCACCCGATCGGCGCATACCAGATGCATACGGGTGGCCGGGGCGCATTCGGGCAACCGTCGACGACCGCTGCCCGTGGAAGCCTTCTGCGGCCTACTGTTGAGGCGTGCGCCTGCCGTGCCCAGCCGCGGTCGGGGCATCCCCGTGCTCCTGGTGAGCGGGGGGAAGGGTCTCCAACGCGGCGCCGCCCGGGGTTGTCGGGCAACGGGTCGCGTGGCGTGGGCACCGCAGGCTGTGAGAGGGACGGGAATGGAACCGACCGAGAGCGCCGCCCCGGACGAACGGCTGCGCCGGCGCCGGGTCGCCGGCGTCTGGTGGGGGAACTGGTGGACGGCGCGCTCCGGGCGACCTCCGGGCGCGGAGGCCTATGTGCCGCACACCGCGCCGTACGCGACGCCGCATTCCGCTCCCGGCCTCCGCGTCGCCTCCGCCCCGCATCCGGGGCTGTCCGACCCCGAGGCCGACCGGCACCTGTCCTGGCCCGCGCTGCCCGCCTCGGTCACCTCCGCGGCCGCCTTCGCCCTCGGCGCCGGCTTCTACCGCGCCTTCACCGGCCACCACGCGCTCTTCCCGTCCGGCACGGCCGGCTGGGCCCTGGCCGTACTGGCCGGCGTCATCGTCGGCCACCTGGTCCTGCTCGGCCGCGCCCGCTGGTGGGGCGGCACCGGCTCCGGCGCCGCCCTCACCCTCGCCGTCCTGCTGCTGTACGGCTGGGTGGCATCCGGACTGGTCAGCCTCACCGTCGTCGTCCTGGTCGGCATAGCCCGGCGCCACCGCTGGCGGCAGGGCATCCTGCACGGCGCGGTGGACATCCTCGGCATCGGCGCGGGCGCGCTGCTGCTGGCCGCCTGCGGCCGGATACCGTCCGTGGAGCACCCCTGGACCCCCGACAGCTGGACGGTCTACACCGGCCCCCAGGTGGTCCTGGTGGCCGTCGCCTACCTCGCCGTCACCCGTGTCCTGCTCTGGTACCTGCACGCCCCGCGCTCCGGCGGACTGCCCACCGTCGCCCGCACGGCCCTGGTCAGACAGGGCCTGGTCGCGGTCGCCCTGCTGGGCATCGCGCCGCTGGTCTGCGTGGTGGCCGTGGCCAAGCCGATCCTGCTGCCGCTGTTCGCCATCCCGCTCATCGCCCTCGACTCCACCCTGTGGATGGCCCGCGCCCGCGCCGAGGAGCAACTGCGCGACCCGCTGACCGGGCTGCCCAACCGCCAGTGGCTGCTGGAGCGCATCTGGACCGCCCTGGACGACGCGGAGCGCATCGGCGCCCGGGCCGCCCTGATGCTGATCGACCTGGACCGATTCCGCTCGGTCAACGACACCCTCGGTCATCTCGCCGGTGACCGGCTGCTGCTCCAGATAGCCGAGCGGCTGAAGCTCGCCATGCCGCGCGGGGCGGAGGTCGCGCGGCTCGGCGGGGACGAGTTCGCCGTCTTACTGCCCGTCGCGGACTCCACGACCTCGGCGTCACGGGTCGCCCGCGGGCTGGTCTCCGACCTCAGCTCGCCGCTCGACCTCGACGGGCTCACCCTCGTCCTGGAGGCCAGCGCGGGCGTCGCGGTCTACCCCGACCACGCCCTCGACGCGGAGGGCATGCTGCGCCGGGCCGACGTGGCGATGTACCAGGCCAAGCGGGACCGTACGGGCGTGGAGGTGTACGAGTCCAAGCGCGACTCCAACACCCCCGACCGGCTCGGACTGCTGGGCGACCTGCGGCGGGCGCTCGACGCCCACGAGGTCGAACTGCACTACCAGCCGAAGGTCCGCTTCGACGGGCAGGTGGCGGGGCTGGAGGCGCTGGTCCGCTGGGTGCACCCGGAGCGCGGGAGGGTACCGCCGGACGAGTTCATAGCGATCGCCGAGTCGTCCGGGCTGATGCCCCATCTGACGGAGTACGTGCTGGAGACGGCGCTCGGCCAGGTCGCCAAGTGGCGGGCCCAGGGGCTGTACGTGCCGGTCGCGGTCAACGTCTCCCCCCGCGACGTGCACACGCCGGGCTTCGCGGGCTCCGTCGCGGCCCGGCTGGCCCGGCACGGAGTGCCCGCGGGAGCGCTCCAACTGGAGATAACGGAACACGTGCTGCTGGAGGACCCGCAGCGGGCCGCCGACACCCTCAACGCGCTGACCGGGCACGGCGTGAAGATGTCGCTGGACGACTTCGGAACGGGCTACTCCTCCCTGGTGCACCTGCGCCGGCTCCCCGTGAGCGAGCTGAAGATCGACCGCTCCTTCGTGGCCCGGCTGGCCGTCGACACCGAGGACGCGGAGATAGTGCGCTGCACGGTCGACCTCGCGCACTCGCTGGGGCTGCTGGTGGTCGCCGAGGGAGTCGAGGACGACGAGACCTGGGAGCGCCTGCGCGACCTGGGCTGCGACGCGGTGCAGGGCTGGCTGGTGGCCGCGGCGATGCCCCCGGAGGAGACGACGGCCTGGCTGCGGGCCCGCGGCTCACGCGGCTGGCAGCGCCCCGCGGCGGCCCTTCCGGCGGCGGCGTCGGACGAGTAGCCCGCCCGCCGGTGCAGCGCGTTTCACGGGTATGGGGCCCCGCCCCATAGGATTGGGCCCAAACCACACACTCACTCCACCCCAGAGGAACGCTGCATGCCTGGCATCACGCGCGAGGAGGTCGCCCACCTCGCCCGGCTGGCGCGTCTGGAGCTGAAGCCCGAAGAGCTCGAACACTTCGCGGGACAGCTGGACGACATCATCGGCGCGGTCGCCCGCGTCAGCGAGGTCGCCGACCAAGACGTACCGCCGACCTCGCACCCGCTCCCGCTGACGAACGTCATGCGGGCGGACGAGGTCCGTCCGTCGCTCACCCCCGAGCAGGCGCTCTCCGGCGCCCCGGCCCAGGAGCAGCAGCGTTTCAAGGTGCCGCAGATCCTGGGGGAGGACTAACCGCCATGACGGACAACGTCAACATCATCAAGCTCACGGCCGCCGAGACCGCCGTGAAGATCGCCTCCGGCGAGCTCACGGCCGTCCAGGTCACCGAGGCGCACCTGGCGCGCATCGAGGCCGTCGACGAGAAGGTCCACGCCTTCCTGCACGTCGACCGTGCGGGCGCGCTGGCCCAGGCCCGCGCCGTGGACGAGAAGCGGGAGCGGGGCGAGAAGCTCGGCCCGCTGGCCGGCGTCCCGCTCGCGCTCAAGGACATCTTCACCACCGAGGGCATCCCGACGACCGTCGGTTCGAAGATCCTCGAGGGCTGGATCCCGCCGTACGACGCGACGCTCACCAAGCGGCTGAAGGCCGCCGACGTCGTCATCCTCGGCAAGACCAACATGGACGAGTTCGCCATGGGGTCGAGCACCGAGAACAGCGCCTACGGGCCGACCGGCAACCCCTGGGACCTCACCAAGATCCCCGGCGGTTCCGGCGGCGGCTCCTCCGCCGCGCTCGCCTCCTTCCAGGCGCCCCTGGCCATCGGCACCGACACCGGCGGCTCCATCCGCCAGCCGGCCTCCGTCACCGGCACGGTCGGCGTGAAGCCGACGTACGGCGCGGTCTCGCGGTACGGCATGGTCGCCTTCTCGTCCTCCCTCGACCAGGGCGGCCCCTGCGCCCGTACGGTCCTGGACGCGGCGCTGCTGCACGAGGTCATCGCCGGGCACGACCCGCTGGACTCCACGTCCATCGACGCGCCCGTCCCGCCGGTCGTCGAGGCCGCCCGCAACGGCAGCGTCGAAGGCATGCGGGTCGGCGTCGTGAAGCAGTTCCGCGGCGAGGGCTACCAGGCCGGCGTCATCCAGCGGTTCGACGAGTCCGTCGCCCTGCTGAAGGAGCTGGGCGCCGAGATCGTCGAGCTGGACTGCCCGTCGTTCGACCTCGCGCTGTCGGCGTACTACCTGATCGCCCCCTCCGAGTGCTCCAGCAACCTGGCGCGCTTCGACGGCCTGCGCTACGGCCGGCGGACCGGCGACGACGGCAGCCACTCGGCCGAGGAGGTCACCTCCCTCACCCGTGAGGCGGGCTTCGGCCCGGAGGTCAAGCGCCGCATCATGCTCGGCACGTACGCCCTGAGCTCCGGCTACTACGACGCCTACTACGGCTCCGCCCAGAAGGTCCGCACGCTCATCACGCGGGACTTCGAGAAGGCCTTCGAGCAGGTCGACGTGATCGTGTCGCCCACGACGCCGACCACCGCCTTCGCGATCGGCGAGCGTGCCGACGACCCGATGGCGATGTACCTGGCCGACCTGTGCACCATCCCGACCAACCTCGCGGGCAACGCGGCCATGTCGCTGCCCTGCGGGCTCGCCCCGGAGGACAACCTCCCGGTCGGTCTGCAGATCATCGCCCCGGCGCTGAAGGACGACCGGCTGTACAAGGTCGGCGCCGCCGTCGAGGCCGCCTTCGTGGAAAGGTGGGGTCACCCGCTTCTCGAGGAGGCTCCGTCGCTGTGAGCGCACTGAACAAGGCCAAGGGCTTCAAGAAGTCCAAGTCCGGTACGTACCTGTCCATCGCCGGGACCGCGTTCGGCGCGTTCGGCGTCGCCAAGCGGCTGAAGAAGGCCCGCACCGAGAAGGACACCCTGGTCCTGATCGACGCCACCGTGTCCGCCGTCGCCATCGTCACCGGCCTCGCCATCCTCTACCGCGAGCTGAAGCGGCTGGGCGACGACGACGTCCTGCTGGGCTGAGAGGGAAGTTTCACCGTGACCACCACGACCGACCTTGTGTCGTACGAGGACGCGCTGGCGTCGTACGACCCCGTCATGGGCCTCGAGGTCCACGTCGAACTCGGCACCAAGACGAAGATGTTCTGCGGGTGTTCGACCGAGCTGGGCGCCGAGCCCAACTCGCAGACCTGTCCCACCTGCCTCGGCATGCCCGGCGCGCTTCCGGTCGTCAACGCGATCGGCATCGAGTCGGCGATCAAGATCGGTCTCGCGCTGAACTGCGAGATCGCCGAGTGGTGCCGCTTCGCCCGGAAGAACTACTTCTATCCGGACATGCCGAAGAACTTCCAGACCTCCCAGTACGACGAGCCGATCGCCTTCGACGGCTACCTCGACGTACAGCTGGAGGACGGCGAGACCTTCCGGGTGCAGATCGAGCGCGCCCACATGGAGGAGGACACCGGCAAGTCGCTGCACGTCGGTGGCGCCACCGGCCGTATCCACGGCGCGTCCCACTCCCTGCTCGACTACAACCGCGCCGGCATCCCGCTCATCGAGATCGTCACCAAGCCGATCGAGGGAGCCGGCGAGCGCGCCCCCGAGGTCGCGCGGGCGTACGTCCGTGAGCTGCGCGAGCTCATCAAGGCGCTCGGTGTCTCCGAGGCCCGCATGGAGCAGGGCCAGATGCGCTGCGACGTGAACCTGTCGCTGCGCCCGCACGGCCGCGAGAAGTTCGGCACCCGGTCCGAGACGAAGAACGTGAACTCGCTGCGGTCCGTGGAGCGCGCGGCCCGCTTCGAGATCCAGCGGCACGCCGCCGTGCTGAACGGCGGCGGCACGATCATCCAGGAGACCCGTCACTTCCACGAGGACACCGGGTCGACGACCTCGGGCCGCGTGAAGGAGGAGGCCGAGGACTACCGGTACTTCCCGGAGCCCGACCTGGTGCCGATCGCCCCGTCCCGCGCGTGGGTCGAGGAGATCCGGGGCGGTCTGCCGGAGCTGCCGCTGGTCCGCCGCAACCGGCTGGTCGCCGAGTGGGGCATCTCCGCCACCGACATGCAGTCGATCCTCAACGCCGGTGCGCTGGACCTGATCATCGCCTCCATCGAGGCCGGCTCCGACGCGGCCTCCGCCCGTAAGTGGTGGATGGGCGAACTGGCCCGCAGCGCCAACGAGTCGGGCGTCCCGCTGGACGAGCTGGCGATCACGCCGGAGCAGGTCGCCCGGGTCACCGAGCTGGTGAACAAGGGCGATCTGAACGACAAGCTGGCCCGTCAGGTCATCGAGGGCGTCCTCGCGGGCGAGGGCACCCCGGACCAAGTCGTCGACAAGCGCGGTCTGAAGGTCGTCTCCGACGAGGGCGCGCTCACCACCGCCGTCGAGGAGGCCATCGCCGGCAACCCGGGCATCGCCGACAAGATCCGCGGCGGCAAGGTGGCCGCGGCCGGCGCTCTGGTCGGCGCGGTGATGAAGGCCACGCGCGGACAGGCCGACGCGGCCCGCGTCAAGGAGCTGATCCTGGAGAAGCTGGGCGTCAGCGAGGGCTGAGCCCGCCGCTCTCCTCGCGCCCAGGGGGAATGCGCCGCACCGGCGCATTCCCCCTGGGCGTCTCTCTTCTCAGCTCGACGCGCTACGCTCGCCCGCCATGAGGGCACGAACCGACTCCGACACACAGGACGACATACACGACGGCCCGCAGGCCGGAACGAACGTCACCGCCGAAGCCGCCGACGCCGCCGAAGCCGCCGAAGCCGCCGACGCGGCCGACGCGGCCGACCCGGACGACGACACGGACGGCGACACGGACGAGGAACACGGCACCGAGGACGACGCCCGGCGGGCCCGCTGGACGGCGATCGGCACCGGAGCGCTGCTCACCCTCGCCGGACTCGCCGCATCCCTCATGCGCCTCACCGGCTCCGCCCCCGCCTTCGTCCCGGCGGCCTACGCCCTCGGCGCCGCGGTCTGCGCCCTCGCCGCCCTCCTGGGATCCCGCGGCCGTACCCGGCGCGCGCTGTGGCTGCTGATCGCCGGGGTGATGGTGATGGCGATCGGCGACCAGGCCGACTGACACGTGCCCGACGTGGCCTGACACAGCGGCCGTTATTGTCCTGTGATCCGCCTCCCACTCCTGTGAAAAGCCCCACGAACGCGACAAACGATCAACTTCGCCTGTAAGAGTGGCTCCACATCGCTCATACGTTCTTTGCGGGCTGTTCAGGTCAGGCGCGACGGTTCCCGGTCAAAGATCCACAATTCACCCTCCGGGAGCACGTCAAGTGGCAGTCCTCGCACACTGGTGTGTTCGCAACCGCCTCACGGCGGTACTGATCTGGCTGCTCGCTCTCGGCGGCACCGCGACCGCCGCGCTCGCCGTCGGCTCCGCGTACTCCGACGACTACGAGGTCCCCGGCACCGAGTCCGACCGCGCCACCCGGCTGCTCACGGAGGGCTTCCCGGACCTCGGCGGCGACAGCGACACCGTCGTCTGGCACGCCGCCTCGGGCTCCGTCCGCGCCGCCGACGTCGAACAGGCCGTGAACCGCGCGCTGGAGGAGATCGCCGAGCTGCCCGGCGTGGCCTTTGTCGCCGGCCCCTACGACGACCCGGGCACGGCGCGGATCAGCAAGGACGGGCACACGGCGTACGCCACCGTCACCTTCGAGGACCGCGCCGAGGACGTCGACGAGGACGAGGCGCGGGCCGTCGTCGACGCCGCCGAAGCCGCCGAGAGCGACGGCCTCCAGGTGGAGCTGGGCGGCTCCGCGATCGGCCTCACCGAGTCCTCCGGCGGACATCTCGCCGAGATCGTCGGCGTGGTCGTCGCCGCGGTCGTGCTGTTCCTCGCCTTCGGCTCGCTCGCCGCCTCGGCCCTGCCCATCGCCACCGCCCTGGTCGGCGTCGGCACCGCGTACGCGGGCATCGTGCTCCTCGGACACGCCATGTCCGTCGCCGACTTCGCGCCCATGCTCGGCCTGCTCATCGGGCTCGGCGTCGGCATCGACTACGCGCTGTTCATCGTGACCAGACACCGGCGCGGACTGAAGCGGGGGCTCACGGTCCCCGAGGCCGCAGCGAGTGCCGTCGCCACCACCGGACGCGCGGTCGTCTTCGCGGGCGCCACGGTGTGCATAGCCCTGCTCGGCATGCTGATCCTGCGGCTGAGCTTCCTGAGCGGCGTGGCGGTCGCCGCCTCCCTGACCGTGGTCCTCACGGTCGCCGCCTCCGTGACACTGCTGCCCGCCCTGCTGTCCTTCATCGGGATGCGCGCCCTCAGCCGCCGCGAACGCCGCAGGCTCGCCGAACACGGACCCCGGCCGGAGCTGCCGACCGGGCTCGCCGCCCGCTGGTCGGCGTTCGTGGAGCGCCACCCCAAGCTGCTCGGCGCGTTCGCGCTCGTCGTCATCACCGCCCTCGCCCTGCCCACCTTCTCCCTCCGCCTGGGCACCTCCGATCAGGGCAACGGCCCCGAATCGGCCACCACCCGGCAGGCCTACGACCTCCTCGCCGAGGGTTTCGGCGCCGGTGTGAACGGTCCGCTGACGCTGGTGACCCGCGTCGAGGGCGCCGCGGACCGGCTCGCCCTCGACAACCTCGACACCGTCCTGCGCGGCACCGAGGGCGTGGCCTCGGTGACACCGGTGACCTTCGGCTCCGGCGGCCGCACCGCGTACCTCACCGTCGTCCCCGGGTCCGCCCCGCAGTCGCAACGCACCAGCGAGCTCGTCGACCGGCTGCGCACCGAGGTGCTGCCCCGCGCCGAGACCGGCACCTCCCTCGACGTGCACGTCGGCGGGGTGACGGCCGGCTACGACGATTTCGCGGACGTCATCGTCGGCAAGCTCCCGCTGTTCGTCGGCGTCGTCATCGGCCTGGGCTGTCTGCTGCTCCTGCTCGCGTTCAGGTCCGTCGGCATACCGCTCAAGGCCGCCGTGATGAACGTGGCCGCCGTCGCCGCCGCGTTCGGGATCGTCGTGGCCGTGTTCCAGTGGGGCTGGGGCAGCGAGCTGCTGGGGCTCGGCCGCGCGGGGCCCGTCGAGCCCTTCCTTCCCGTGATCATGGTGTCGGTGCTGTTCGGCCTCTCCATGGACTACCAGGTCTTCCTGGTCAGCCGGATGTACGAGGAGTGGCTGGAGACCGGCGACAACCGGCGCGCCGTCCGCGTGGGCCTCGCCGAGACCAGCCGGGTGATCAACTCCGCCGCGGTCATCATGATCTCGGTCTTCCTCGCCTTCGTGCTCAGCGGCGACCGGGTGATCGCCATGTTCGGCATCGCCCTCGCCGCCGCCGTCGCCCTGGACGCCTTCGTGCTCCGGACGCTGCTGGTACCCGCCCTCATGCACCTGCTCGGCAGCGCCAACTGGTGGCTGCCCCGCCGGCTCGACCGGCACCTGCCGCGGATCAGCATCGAGCCGCCCGAGTGCCGTGCCGCCCATGAGAGGCTCACCGAGGCAGTGCAGGCACTGGAGAAGGAGCGGCGGCCGGATGTACGCGATATCGCTGGGTGACGACGGGGCCGAACTGCGCCCGCTGGAGCCCTGGCACGCCGAGGAGTTCCTGGCGCATCTCGAGCGGGGCAGGGAGTTCATCAACCAGTACGTCCCCTTCGGCTCGAAGGCCACCGACGTGACCACCGCGCGGGAGGCGCTCCAGAGGTACGCCGACATGCGCGCCGCCGACACCGGCTCGCTGCACGGCCTGTGGCTGGACGGCACGCTCGTGGGCGGCGTGCTCTTCCTGAACTTCGACGCCGAGGCCGCGAACTGCGAGGTCGGCTGCTGGCTGGAACCCGCCGGTACCGGACGCGGTCTGGTCACCCGGGCCATGCGGGTGCTGATCGACTTCGCGGTGGAGCGGCGCGGGATCCAACGGGTCGAATGGGTCGCCTCCGCGGGCAACACCCCCAGCCTGGACGTGGCCCGGCGGCTGGGAATGACCCGCGACGGCGTCCGCCGGCAGTCCTACCCCTATCGTGGGGTGCGGCACGACCTCGAGGTGTGGTCCGTGCTCGCCCAGGAGTGGCGCGACGCACGCGCGCGCGGCGCTCACAACGATCATTAAGGGACCTCTCAGAGAGCGTCCGTACGGTGCGAGGTATGGGAACCAAGACTGTGGACGAGGCCGGCACGGAATCCGGTACCGAGGCGAAGCGCGACGAGGAGAAGGTGGACGTCACGAAGACCGAGGCGCCGGACGAAGCGACCGGGACGAAGGCGGAGGACGCCACCGCCGTCGACGCGGACGATGCCGACGACACGCAGGACGGTGACGAGGTCCTCGCCGAGGAGGGCGCCGACCAGGCGGCCGGTTCCACCGGCGTCGGCCAGGGCGCCGGAGCCGTCGTCTCCGCCGCGCTCGGCTTCGTGTCGCTCACCGGCGGCTGGATCGGCACCGTCGCCGCCGCCCGCGAGACGCTGGTCGGGCAGCTCCAGACCTCGTCGAGCGCCGGCGTGGCCACCCAGATCAAGGAGGTCTACGGCGACGCCTGGCAGACCACCGCGCTGTGGGCCGGCCTGTTCGCGCTGGTCGCGCTGATCGTCGGTGTGGTCGTCCTGGCTCTGCCCGCCTTCGGCGCCCCCGGCAGGTCGCAGGCCCCCTGGATCAAGTCCGTCTCCTGGGCCGGCGTCGCGCTCGGCGTCATCGGCCTGCTGCTGGCCGTGCTCAAGTACACCGACGCCCTGCTCGGACTGCCGTCCGCGAGCTGAGTACCCGCAGGCCACGAGGGGTCTTAGACGACCGTGAGTCACTCACGGGACGTCCTAAGGCCCCTCAGTCGCGTCTAAGGCGCCGTCCGCCGCCGAAGATGCGGAACTCTCCCGATGTGGCGGACCCCCCTGGGAGACGAAGGTTGAGGCATCGCGAAGAGCGAAGCCGGAACAACACCTCTCAGGGGACACACCATGTACGAGTACGAGCTTCAGCAGGCCCGTTCCGCCGATCTGCGCAGCCGGGCCGAGCACGAGCGACTGGCCCGCGAGGCCGTCCGCAGCCGTCGCGCCGCCCGCCGCGAGGCCGCCGAACGCGCCGCCGCCGAGCGGGCGGACGGCGGCGCCGGGAGCGAGTCGCATCCCCATCTCCTGCGACGGCTCCGGTTCGCCCGGCCGGCGTGAACGCGGGGGCGGGGGAGGGCGGCCGCACGGGGGTCGGCCGCCCTCCCGCCGGGACCCCGGCGATATCCGCTGGGCCGTCGTCGCACCAGCGTGCGATGCTCGCCCCCGTGGAGACCAGGTCCGTCAGCCCCGTATTCGTCGGTCGCGCCGACGAGTTGCACACCCTGAACGGCGCGCTCTCCCGTGCCGCCGCGGGAGAGCCACAGGCGCTGCTCATCGGCGGTGAGGCCGGGGTCGGCAAGACCCGGCTCGTCGAGGAGTTCGCCGCGGCCGCCCACCGCGGGGGCGCCGTCGTCGCGCTCGGCGGCTGTGTCGAGATCGGCGCCGACGGACTGCCGTTCGCCCCGTTCTCCACCGCACTGCGCGCCCTGCGCCGAGCCCTGCCGGACGAACTGGCCGCCGCCGCGGCCGGCCAGGAGGGGGAACTCGCCCGGCTGCTGCCCGAACTGCGGGAGACCACACCCGGACGGGGTCACGACGAGGAGGGCATGGCCCGCCTCTTCGAACTCACCGCCCGCCTCCTGGAGCGCGTCGCCGCCGAACGTACGGTCGTGGTCGCCCTGGAGGACCTGCACTGGGCCGACGCCTCCACCCGCCACCTGCTGTCCTATCTGCTGCGCACCCTGCGCACCGGCCGGCTCGTCGTCCTCGCCACCTACCGCGCCGACGACATCCACCGCCGCCATCCGCTGCGCCCCCTGCTCGCCGAACTCGACCGGCTGCGTACCGTCCAGCGCCTCGAACTCGCCCGCTTCACCCGCGACGAGGTCTGCCGCCAGATCGCCGGCATCCTCGCCGCCGAACCCGACCCCGCCCAGGTCGACGACATCTTCGAACGCTCCGACGGCAACGCCTTCTTCGTCGAGGAACTCGCCGTGGCAGCCCACGAAGGCTGCTGCACCCGCCTCACCGACACCCTGCGCGACCTGCTGCTCGTCCGCGTCGAGGCGCTGTCCGACAGCGCCCAGAAGGTCGCCCGGATCATCGCCGAGGGCGGCTCCACCGTCGAGTACCGGCTGCTCGACGCCGTCGCCAGGCTCGCCGAGGACGACCTCATCGAGGCGCTGCGCGCCACCGTCGGCGCCAACATCCTGCTCACCACCCCCGACGGCGACGGCTACCGCTTCCGCCACTCCCTGGTCCGCGAGGCGGTGAGCGACGACCTGCTCCCCGGCGAACGCGCCCGCCTCAACCGCCGCTACGCCGAGGCACTCCAGGCCGACCCGGCCCTCGTCCCCGCCGACGAGCGCGTCATGCGGCTGGCCAGCTACTGGTACCGCGCGCACGACCCGGCGAAGGCCCTCCCCGCAGTCCTGGACGCCTCCGTCGAGGCCCGCTGCCGACGCGCCTACAGCGAGCAACTGCGGCTGCTGGAACGGGCGATGGAACTGTGGGAGACGGCGCCCGAGGACATCCGGGCCGCTCTGCGCCCCGTCGACTACACGGAGGCCTATCCCCCCTGCGGCTGCGATCCGGCCACCACACCGCTGCGCTACCTCGACCTGATGGCCGAGGCCGCCGTCGCCGGCCGCTACTGCGGGGAACGCGAACGCGCACTGAAGATCACCAAGCGGGCGCTGCGCCTGCTGGAGGACGAGGACGACCCCCTGCGCTCCGCCTGGTTCTGGGTGCAGCGCTCCCGGCTGACACACTCGCTGGGCCGGGGCAGCGGCCGCGAGGAGCTGGCCACCGCGCAGGACCTCCTGCGCGGTCTGCCGCCCAACGAGGTGCACGCCGAGGTGCTCACCCACATCGCCTGCTGGTCCCTGGTCCACGCTCCCGGCCCCGACGCCTACGGGGCTGCCGAGCGGGCTGTGGAGTACGCCCGCCTGGTCGGCTCCCGCGAGCTCGAGCTCGACGCCCGCCAGGTCCTCGGCGTCCTCATGGTCGACGCCGGCCACATCGAGACGGGACTCGCGGAACTGTACGAGGTCAGGGAACAGGCCCTCGCCGAAGGCACCCCCTCCGTCGCACTGAACGCCTACGTCAACCTCCCCTCCGAACTGGAGGGGATCGGCCGCTCCCGGGAGGCCGTCCCGATCCTGGAGGAGGGCCTCGCCTTCGCCGAGCGGCACGGGCCGCCCGACTCCGAGGCGTGGGTGTGGGGCAACCTCGCCGAGTCCCTCCTCTCCCTGGGCCGCTGGGACGAGGCCGCCCGGGCCTGCGCCGCCGCCGGACGGGTGAGCCAGGGCGTGGCGGTCCGAGGCTTCCACGCCACCCTCGTCGCCGAACTCGCCCTGGCCCGCGGCCACCTCGCCGAGGCCGGCCGTCAACTGGCCGCGGCACAGGGTTTTTTCGGCTCCCATGAACACGCCCCCCAGAACCACCTCCCCCTCACCCGCCTCGCCATCGGACTCGCCGCGGCCCAGGGCCGCCCCCTGGACGCCCGCGCCCACTTCGCGCGCGCCCTCGACCGCGACTTCCAGCCCGGTACCCAGCGCTACGCCTGGCCGCTGCTGCTCGCCGCGGCCTCCGCCGAGGGCGACGCCCGCGCGCTGCCCGCGGCCGACCCCGGCCGCGCCGACCTCCTCGACCGCGTCCGGGCGGCCGCCAAGAGGCTCGCCACGATCGCCCCCGTCTGGCAGGCCCACGAACGCTGGGTCCGCGCCGAACTCCTGCGCGCCGAGGGCCGGACCGACCCGGAGGACTGGTCCGAGGTGGTGGCCGCCTTCGAGTGCCTGGAACGGCCCTACGACCTCGCCCGCACCCGGCACCGCCTGGCCGAGGCGCTCCTGTCCGTCGGCGGGGACGACGAACGCGACCGGGCAGCCGAGCTGCTGCGCCTCGTCCACGCGGTCGCCGCCCACCTCGGCGCCCGTCCCCTCACCGAGGCCGTCACTCTTCTCGGCCGGCGCGCCCGCCTGACCCTGACCCCCGCCGGCCCGCCGGACACCCCGGCCGCCCCCACCGACCCCCTGACGGCGCTGGGCCTGACCAACCGGGAGCGCGACGTCCTGCGCCTGGTCTCGGCCGGCCGCACCAACCGCCAGATCGCCGAGGTGCTCTTCATCTCCCCGAAGACGGCGAGCGTCCATGTCTCGAACATCCTGTCCAAGCTCGACGTCTCCGGCCGCGGCGAGGCGGCGGCGGTGGCCCACCGGCTGGGGCTGTTCCCGCCGACGGCCGAAGAACGGCTGATCGCGCGATAATGGGGCAAGCCATCAGGGAGGAGCCGTACAGGCCACCGAACGTGACCCGGCCCGGTATGGGAGAACGATGTTCAACGCATTCGAGGACCTCTTCGCGCCGGGCCGCAAGCACACCCGGGACGAGCAGAACCGGCTGGAACTGACCAGGGAGGACGTCGGCGACGGTGACCCAGGTCGCGGGCCGATAGACCTCGCGTCCGGAAAGGTCGTGGTGCGGCCGACCGAGCCGGTGGAGGAGGCGGACGCGGAGGCGCGGGACGAGTGACGCCGTCGCTCAGCTGACCCGCAGCTCCAAAATCCGGTCGTCTCCCTTCTCCGGGTCGCCCCGGCCGTCCGTGTTGCTGGTCGTGACCCAGAGCTTGTCGCCGCCCGCCGACACCACGGTGCGCAGCCGGCCGTACTCGCCCTGGAGGAAGGCCTGCGGATCCGCCGAGGCCGCCGTGCCCTTCAGCGGGACCCGCCACAGGCGCTGCCCCTTCAGCCCCGCCATCCAGACCGAGCCCTCGGCGTAGGCGATGCCGCTGGGCGAGGCGTCGTCGGTGTGCCACTGGGCTGTCGGGTTCCGGAACTTCGTGTCCTCGGACTTCCCCTCGGCCGTCGGCCAGCCGTAGTCGGCGCCCGGCACGATCGCGTTCAGTTCGTCCCAGGTGTCCTGGCCGAACTCCGCGGCGAACAGGCGCTGCTTGGAATCCCAGGCCAGCCCCTGCACATTGCGGTGCCCGTACGAGTACACCGGGGAGTCGGGGAACGGGTTGCCGGGGGCCGGTTCGCCCTCCGGGGTCAGCCGGAGGATCTTGCCGCCGAGGGACTTCTTGTCCTGGGCCAGGCCCCGGTCGCCGCTCTCGCCGGTGCCGACGTAGAGCAGCCGGTCGGGACCGAAGGCGATCCGGCCACCGTTGTGGATCATGCCCTTGGGGATGCCCTTGAAGACGGTGTCGGGCGCCCCCAGCCGGTCGCCTGCGGGCCGCGCGGGGTCGTAGAGCATCCGGACGACGCGGTTGTCCGAGGCCGAGGTGAAGTACGCGTAGACCATGTGGTCCGCCGCGTAGTCGGGGGAGAGGGCGAGGCCCAGCAGGCCGCCCTCGCCGGCCGCCGAGACCCCCGGCACCTCGCCCAGCTCGGTCTTCCCGCCCGTCTCCGTGTCCACCCGGGTGATCGTGCCCTCGTCGCGTGAGGCGACCAGGAGGCCGCCCTCGGGGAGGGGCGCCAGGCCCCAGGGCGTGTTCAGGCCCTCGGCGACCGTGCGCACCACCTTGACCGTGCCCTTCGCGGGCGGGGTCTCCTCGGCGGACGGGGGGGCCTGGGCCGCCGTACGACTCGGGGACGCACTGGCGGAGGCGCCCGGGGCCCCTCCGATGCCGGAGGAGCAGCCGGCCGTCACCAGCAGAGCACTCGCGGCCAACACGGCTGAAACAGCTCGACGTTGCACGATCACGGTCCCTTCGACACGGCGGTTCCTGCGGCGGGCTTCACCTGTCCTACGCGGTTCAGGCCTCACGGGTTCCCGATCCCGGCCATCACGACCCGAAAGCGGTGCTACTCCCACGATCCCTGGGCCCCGGGCAGCTCCGCCACCTCCGTCAGATCCTGTGGCGTCAGACGCAGGCCGGCCGCCGCCGCGTTCTCCGTCACCCAGCGTTCCCGCTTGGCGCCCGGGACCGGGATCACGTGCCGGCCCTGTCCCAGCACCCAGGCCACGGCCACCTGCGCCGCCGTCACGGTCCCGCCGTGCCGGGCGGCCACCCGGCGCAGACCGGCGACGATCGGCTGGTTCGCGGCCATCATCTCGGCGGTGAAGCGGGGGTGCCGGGCGCGCATGTCGTCCCGTTCGAAGCCCTGGCCGGGGGTGAGCGTGCCGGTGAGGAAGCCGTTGCCGAGCGGCATCGCCGCCAGGAAGCCCACGCCGCGCGAGTCGCACCAGGGCAGCAGGGTGTCCAGCGCCTCGGGCGACCACACCGACAGCTCCGCCTCCACGGCGCTCACCGGGAAGACCTGCTGGACGCGCCGCAACTGCCGAATCGTTCCGTCGTAGAGGCCGCCCGATCGGCGACCACCCCGGGCCCCCACCGCGCACAGCCCCAGCGCCCGCACCTTCCCCGCCCGGACGAGCTCGGCCATCGCGCCCCAGGTCTCCTCGACCGGCACCTCGGGATCGGCCCGGTGCAGCTGGTAGAGGTCGATGACGTCCGTCTGGAGGCGCCGCAGCGAGGCGTCGCAGGCCCGCTTCACATACCCGGGACGGCCGTTGGCCACGATGTGCTGCTCACCGACGAGCAGACCGACCTTCGTCGACACGAACGCGTCCTCGCGCCGCTCCTTCAGCACCCGCCCCACCAGCAGCTCGTTGGTGAACGGGCCGTACATGTCGGCGGTGTCCAGCAGGGACGAACCCGCGTCCAGTGCCCGGTGCACCGCCCGGAGCGACTCGTCGCCCCGCTGCCGCGAGCCGCTGTACGCCCAGCTCATCGGCATGCACCCGAGACCGACGGCTCCCACCTCGAGCGCCCCCGCGCCGATCGTCCTGCGCTCCACCTGCCCGTGACCCTCCCTCTCCCGAGCCCCCAACCTAACCTCTGCACGCGCGCGTACCTGACATAGCCTCCTGACCATGAGCGCTGACGTCTGGCTTCCCATCCCCCCGGAAGAGATCGAGGGACTCCCCAAGGGACCGAACTACCGCTTCTGGAACGGTGAGGAGGACTACCCGGCGGACCCGGCCGACTGCGTCTTCTACGTCGTCCCCTACATGAAGCCCGCAGGCCTCGGGCAGCGACCGCTGCCCGCGATGACCTCACTGGAGGTCGTCCAGACCCTGTCCGCCGGCATCGACCACGTGGTGCCGGCCCTCGCGTCACTGCGGCCGGGCGTGCGGCTCTGCAACGCGCGGGGAGTGCACGAGGCGAGCACGGCGGAACTCACGCTCACCCTGATCCTCGCCTCGCTGCGCGGGATCCCCGACTTCGTCCGGGCCCAGGACCGGGGGGAGTGGCTCGGCGGGTTCCGGCCCGCGCTCGCCGACAAGAACGTGCTCATCGTCGGATACGGCTCCATCGGCTCCGCGATCGAGGACCGGCTCGTGCCCTTCGAGGTGGCGCGGGTGGCGCGCGTCGCGCGCTCCTGGCGCACGACGGCGCGCGGTCCCGTGCATCCGATCGCCGAACTTCCCGCCCTGCTCCCCGACGCGGACGTCGTGATCCTCTGCACACCCCTGAACGAGAGCACCCTCGGGCTGGTCGACGCCGGGTTCCTGGCCCGGATGAAGGACGGCGCGCTGCTCGTGAACGTGGCCCGCGGCGGGGTCGTCGACACCAAGTCCCTGCTCACCGAAGTGGAGAGCGGCCGCCTCACCGCGGCGCTGGACGTGACCGACCCCGAGCCCCTGCCCCCCGGCCACCCGTTGTGGAGCGCGCCCGGCGTCCTCGTCAGCCCGCACGTCGGCGGGCCCACCTCCGCCTTCCTGCCCCGGGCCGTGCGCCTGCTGGTGGACCAGTTGGGCCGCTTCGTGAACCGGGAGCCACTGCGCAACGTGATCCTCACTACGGGCACGGCGAACGGATCGTGACGGCCGGGGCGCTCCCATAGGCCGGTTCCAGCACCCTCCGCAGTCCTCCGGACGCGTTCCGTACCTCTTCCGGGCGCATATGCCGATGATCGTCACGCAGCGTAGAGGAACTATGTCCCTGAGTGACGGGACTGGTGTATCGTCCCGACAGGGGCTACGCCGCGCACGTTCGGCGTCAGGGATGGACATTTCAGACTTGCGAGGGGGGCGACGGGCGATGCACGGCCTATGGACGAACGATCCGACGCGGCGGAACCGCCGGCGGCGACCCTGGCGCTCCACCACGCGCCGACACGGTCACGGCACTCACCCCGGCCATCACCGCCACAGGTGCGGCGGTCACGGGAAGCACGCGCCACCGGCGGCCCGGGACCCGAGGGATCCGGGAGTGACGCGGACCGGGAGGACCCGGTGAGTCCGCCGCCGACCTCCACGCCCGTCCTCGACGGAGCGCTGCGGACACAGCCTTCGACGGGGACGCCACGCACCGCGACGCCGCCCACCCGCGGCCCCGGGACGAACCTGGTCCACCAACTGCTGCTCGCCCTCCTGTGCGGGGGATACGCCGTCGGTTCCGCGCTCGGCTGGGGCTCGGACCGACTCGCGCTGATCATGGGCGACTTCGGACTGGCCGCGGCGGCGGGCACCGCGGCCGTGTCCTGCTTCCTCTACGCGCGCAGCCGCCGGGTCCGGTTTCGACCCGCCTGGCTGCTGTTCTCGATCTCCTCGGCGATGGCGGCCCTCGGCAACCTGATCTGGGGGTGGTACGAGGTGGTCCTCGGACGGCCCGTGCCCAGCCCCAGCTTCGCCGACCTGTTCTTCCTGTGCTTCGCGCCCCCCGCCATCGTGGGGCTGCTCGTGCTCGCCGCCCGGCCCATGACGAAGGCGGGCTGGGTCTGCCTGGCCCTGGACGCCTGGCTGATCGCCGGCTCACTGCTCACCCTCTCCTGGAGCCTCGCGCTGGCCCAGGCGGCGAAGTTCGACGGGCCGAGCGTGGCGCACGCCGCGCTGTCGCTCGCGTACCCGCTGCTCGACATCGCCCTGGTGAGCATGGTGCTGGTGCTGCACTTCCGGCGCACGGCGGTGAACCGCACGGCGGTCAACACGGCCGTCGGCGCGCTCGCGCTGACCGTCATGTGCGACGCCCTGTTCACCTCGCCGCTGCTGCACAACAACTACCGCTCGGGCCAGCTCCTCGACGCGGGCTGGTTCGCGGGCTCGCTGCTCCTGGCGTACGCGCCCTGGGCCGCCTCCCGCCGGCAGCGGTCGGCCGCGGATGAGGGGCACACGCGTGTGGTGCACGAACACGTACCGGGTCAGCACCCCACCGGGCGCCCCCACGGGCCGTCGCGCACGGCGGCCGCAGCGTCCGCGCAGACGTCCGCGCCCACGCCCGCACAGCGGCCCGACCAGGCGCCTCCCCAGGGGGGCGATCCCAGTCGGTATCCGGCCACCCGGCCCATCACCGGCTCCCTCGCCGCCCTCACGCCCTATCTCGCCGCCGCCGTCTGCACCCTGGGGATCCTCTACAACGTCCTCAGCGGCCGCAGCGTCGACCGCGTGGTGCTGCTGACCGGCGGCGCGGTCGTGCTCGCCCTCGTGGTGCGGCAGGCGATCATGCTGCTCGACAACATCACCCTCACCCAGGAACTGGCCCAGCAGGAGAACCACTTCCGCTCCCTGGTGCAGGGCTCCAGCGACGTCATCATGATCGCCGCGCCCAGCGGCGTCCTGCGCTACGTCTCCCCGGCCGCCGCCGGGGTCTACGGCCGGCCCGCCGAGGCCCTGGTGGGCACCGAACTGGCCGACCTCATCCACCCGGAGGACCTGGGATGCGTGGTGCACGAGGTGCGCCGCTTCCTCGCCGCCGTCCCCTCGGAGGAACCCACCACCCGCATCGAGTGCCGCTTCCGCTCCGGCGATGGGGGCACCTCCCGGCCGGAGGCTGGGGGAGAAGCCGGGAGTGGGGGAGGCTGGCTCAACGTCGAGTCGACCGTCAACCGCCATCACGGCGGCCTGATCTTCAACAGCCGGGACGTGACCGAGCGGGTGCGGCTCCAGGCACAGCTCCAGCACAACGCCGAACACGACCCGCTCACCGACCTGCCCAACCGCGCGCTGTTCACCCGGCGCGTCCAGCAGGCACTGTCCGGCCGCCGCAGCACCGACCGGGGCCCCGCCCTGCGCAACACGGCGGTCCTCTTCATCGACCTCGACGGTTTCAAGGCCGTCAACGACACGATCGGCCACGCGGCCGGCGACGAACTGCTGGTCCAGGCCGCCCGCAGGCTCCGGGACGCGGTCCGCAAGGGAGACACCGCCTCCCGGCTGGGCGGCGACGAGTTCGCGGCGCTGATCGTCGGCGACGGCACCCGCGACCGTGCCGCCCGGGAGCGCCACATAGTGGAACTCGCCGACCGCCTCAGGCTCACGCTGTCGCAGCCGTACCTCATCGACGGCAACGAGGTCCGTGTCGCCGCCTCCATCGGCGTCGCCTTCGCCGAAGCCGGTCTGGGCGCCGGTGAGCTGCTGCGCAACGCCGACCTCGCCATGTACCGCGCCAAGGCGGGCGGCAAGGGCCGGGTCGAGTTGTACAAGCCGCAGATGCAGCAGGACGTCGTACGCAAGGCGGAGCTGGCCACACGGCTGCGTGCCGCGCTGCACGACGGCGAGTTCGCGCTGCTGCACCAGCCCGTGGTGCGGCTGGAGGACGGCCGGATCTCGTCGGTCGCCGCGCAGGCCCGCTGGCGCTCCTCCCAGGGGGTGCTCTTCACGCCCGCCGAGTTCCTGCGGGTCGCGGAGGACAGCGACAAGACGGCCGAGCTGGGGCGCTGGATGCTGGAGGAGGCCGTCGAACAGGCCGCCGACCGGGCCGCCGGCGGGCTCACCCTGCCGGTGGTCGTGCGGGTGGGCGCCCGACGGCTGCTGGACCGGTCGATGCCGCTGGGCTCCGTGGAGGCGCTGCTGACGCGGCACGGACTGCCGTCGGGATCTCTGGTGGTCGAGCTGTCCGACACCGACCCTAGGGTGCCGCTGGACGAGCTGGAGCGCCGCCTGGGGGCGTTGCGGCGTCTCGGCGTGCGGATCGCCCTGGACGGCTTCGGCAGCGGCTACGCGGCCCTCACGGCGCTGCGGCGGCTCCCCGTCGACGTACTCAGGCTCGACCGTTCGCTGGTCGAGGGGGTCGTCGAGTCCGCAAGACTGCACAAGATCACCAGCGGTCTGCTGCGGATCGCCACCGACCTCGGGCTCCAGTCCGTCGCCGAGGGCGTGGATCTGCCCGAGCAGGTGGTCGCCCTGCGCGCGATGGGCTGTACGCACGGCCAGGGCATGGCCTTCTCCGGGCCGCTCGACGAGTACCGGCTGCGCCGGGCCCTCGCGACCGGCCGCTATCCGGTGCCGCACGGGCCGGCCGAGCCCGCGTTCGCGGGCGGCGGCGCGGGGGTGTACACCGGTGGTGTCCACGCCGGTGGCATGGCCGGCGGTGTCACGGCCGTCCTGGGGAGCGGAAGTGCCCTTCGCTCACATAATGAGACTCCCGTCCCACCCACTTGACAGTCGGTGCGCGCCGGGGGGAGGGTCAATGCCATGCGCACCCGAATTCTCGTACTTGGAAAGCGCGTCGGCTGAAGCTGGTGACGCTCCGGACGGACCCGGAACTCCCAGCGACCCACACCGGCGCGCTCCCCTCGCTTGCCTTTTGGCACGAGGGGTTTTTTGTTGCACAAAACCCGCCGCGGCACTCGTGCCGCAGCCCTGAAGAACCCTCAGTAAGACCTTCAGTAAAACCCTCAGCATCGAGAAGAGAATGCCGATGACCGAGCAGGCCACCGGGGCCCATCCGCAGCCGCGGCCCCGATCCGGAGGACAGCACTCCGCGACCGTCGAGCACGTGACGGGTGCGCAGTCCCTCATCCGTTCTCTCGAGGAGGTCGGCGCCGACACGGTATTCGGCATTCCCGGCGGCGCGATCCTTCCCGCCTACGACCCGATGATGGACTCGACGAGGGTCCGCCACGTCCTGGTCCGGCACGAGCAGGGCGCGGGGCACGCGGCCACCGGCTACGCGCAGGCCACCGGCCGGGTCGGCGTCTGCATGGCCACCTCGGGCCCGGGCGCCACCAACCTGGTGACCCCGATCGCCGACGCCCACATGGACTCGGTGCCGCTCGTGGCGATCACCGGGCAGGTGGCGTCGAAGGCGATCGGTACGGACGCCTTCCAGGAGGCGGACATCGTCGGCATCACCATGCCGATCACCAAGCACAATTTCCTGGTCACCAAGGCCGAGGACATTCCGCGGGTCATCGCGCAGGCGTTCCACATCGCCTCCACCGGCAGGCCCGGCCCGGTCCTGGTCGACATCGCCAAGGACGCCCTCCAGGCGAAGACCACGTTCTCCTGGCCGCCGGTCATGGACCTGCCCGGCTACCGCCCGGTGACCAAGCCGCACGCCAAGCAGATCCGCGAGGCGGCCAAGCTGATCACCGCCGCCAAGCGGCCGATCCTGTACGTGGGCGGCGGTGTCCTCAAGGCCGGCGCCACCGCCGAGCTGAAGGTCCTCGCGGAGCTGACGGGCGCGCCCGTCACCACCACGCTGATGGCGCTGGGCGCGTTCCCCGACAGTCACCCGCTGCACCTCGGCATGCCGGGCATGCACGGCTCGGTGGCCGCCGTCACCGGTCTGCAGAAGGCCGACCTGATCGTCGCGCTCGGCGCCCGTTTCGACGACCGCGTCACCGGCAAGCTCGACAGCTTCGCCCCCTACGCCAAGATCGTGCACGCGGACATCGACCCGGCGGAGATCGGCAAGAACCGCGCCGCCGACGTGCCGATCGTCGGTGACGCGCGTGAGGTCATCGCCGATCTGGTCCAGGCGGTCCAGAAGGAGCACAGCGAGGGCCAGCAGGGCGACTACACCGCCTGGTGGAAGGACCTGAGCCGCTGGCGCGAGACCTACCCGCTCGGTTACGACCAGCCCGCCGACGGTTCGCTCTCCCCGCAGCAGGTCATCGAGCGCATCGGACAGCTCGCCCCCGAGGGCACGATCTTCGCTGCGGGCGTCGGCCAGCACCAGATGTGGGCCGCGCACTTCGTCCAGTACGAGAAGCCCGCCACCTGGCTGAACTCCGGCGGCGCGGGCACGATGGGCTACGCGGTCCCGGCCGCGATGGGCGCCAAGGCGGGTGTCCCGGGCCGGACCGTCTGGGCCATCGACGGCGACGGCTGCTTCCAGATGACCAACCAGGAACTCACCACCTGCGCGCTGAACAACATCCCGATCAAGGTCGCCATCATCAACAACGGCGTCCTCGGGATGGTCCGCCAGTGGCAGACCCTCTTCTACAACCAGCGCTACTCCAACACCGTGCTGCACAGCGGCCCGCAGGCCACCGTGCCCGACGGCGACGCCACCGCGGGCAAGCAGCCCAGCGCCGGCACCCGGGTCCCCGACTTCGTGAAGCTGTCGGAGGCCATGGGCTGCTACGCGATCCGCTGCGAGTCCCCGGACGACCTCGACAGGGTCATCGCGGAGGCGAACTCCGTCAACGACCGTCCCGTCGTCGTCGACTTCATCGTCCACGAGGACGCGATGGTGTGGCCGATGGTCGCCGCCGGCACCTCCAACGACGAGATCCTGGCCGCCCGGGACGTCCGCCCCGACTTCGGCGACAACGAAGACGACTGAGCGAGAGAGACGTAAGAAGACATGTCCAAGCACACGCTCTCCGTCCTGGTGGAGAACAAGCCGGGCATCCTGGCCCGGATCGCCGCCCTGTTCTCCCGCCGGGGCTTCAACATCGACTCGCTCGCCGTCGGCGTCACCGAGCACGCCGACATCTCCCGGATCACTATCGTGGTGAGTGTCGACGCCCTGCCGCTGGAGCAGGTCACCAAGCAGCTCAACAAGCTCGTCGAGGTGCTGAAGATCGTCGAGCTGGAGCCGGGACAGGCCGTTCACCGCGAACTCGTTCTGGTGAAGGTGCGCGCCGACAACGAGACGCGCTCGCAGATCGTCGAGATCGTCCAGCTGTTCCGGGCCAAGACCGTCGACGTCTCCCCGGAGGCCGTGACCATCGAGGCCACCGGCAGCAACGACAAGCTGTCCGCCATGCTCAAGATGCTGGAGCCGTACGGCATCAAGGAGCTGGTCCAGTCCGGCACGATCGCCATCGGCCGCGGCGCCCGTTCGATCACGGACCGATCGCTGCGCGCTCTCGACCGGTCGGCGTAAGTACATAACCGGTCTTCGTGCGAACGGATCCGGGCGGCCGGTGATCACCGATCGCCCGTATACCGAGACCCCGAGACTTCCCTTCCGCCCGCCGTCATACGGTGGTACGCAACACCCGCACCCAAGGAGAGAACCCAAAGTGGCCGAGCTGTTCTACGACGCCGACGCCGACCTGTCCATCATCCAGGGCCGCAAGGTCGCGGTCATCGGATACGGCAGCCAGGGCCACGCCCACGCCCTGTCGCTCCGTGACTCCGGTGTCGACGTCCGGGTCGGTCTGCACGAGGGCTCCAAGTCCAAGGCCAAGGCCGAGGAGCAGGGCCTGCGCGTGGTGACCCCGGCCGAGGCCGCCGCCGAGGCCGACGTCATCATGATCCTCATCCCGGACCCGATCCAGGCCCAGGTCTACGAGGAGTCCATCGCCCCGAACCTGAAGGATGGCGACGCGCTGTTCTTCGCCCACGGCTTCAACGTGCGCTTCGGCTTCATCAAGGCCCCGGCCGGTGTCGACGTCGCCCTGGTCGCCCCGAAGGGCCCGGGTCACCTGGTGCGCCGCCAGTACGAGGAGGGCCGCGGC
Organism: Streptomyces sp. NPDC060002; assembly: GCF_042737245.1. Lineage (NCBI taxonomy): Bacteria > Bacillati > Actinomycetota > Actinomycetes > Kitasatosporales > Streptomycetaceae > Streptomyces > Streptomyces sp. NPDC060002. The sequence continues at coordinate 31,593 of NZ_JBHWUW010000023.1, read as the reverse complement.
GTCCCCGCGATCGCCGCCGTCGAGCAGGACGCGACCGGCAACGCCTTCGCGCTGGCCCTGTCGTACGCCAAGGGCATCGGCGGCACCCGCGCCGGCGTCATCAAGACGACCTTCACCGAGGAGACCGAGACCGACCTGTTCGGTGAGCAGGCCGTCCTCTGCGGTGGCACCTCCGCGCTGGTCAAGGCGGGCTTCGAGACCCTGGTCGAGGCCGGTTACCAGCCGGAGATCGCCTACTTCGAGTGCCTGCACGAGCTGAAGCTGATCGTGGACCTCATGTACGAGGGCGGCCTGGAGAAGATGCGCTGGAGCGTCTCCGAGACCGCCGAGTGGGGCGACTACATCACCGGCCCGCGGATCATCACCGAGACCACCAAGGCCGAGATGAAGCAGGTTCTCGCCGAGATCCAGGACGGCACCTTCGCCCAGAACTGGATGGACGAGTACCACGGCGGTCTGAAGAAGTACAACGAGTACAAGAACGCGGACTCCGAGCACCTGCTGGAGACCACCGGCAAGCAGCTGCGCAAGCTGATGAGCTGGGTGAACGAAGAGGCGTGAGGCCTCGGGACAGGGGGCCGGAGCAGATCGCTCCGGCCCCGTTGTCCATCCCGTCCCATCTCGGACGGGTGATCCTTCCGCGGAGGCGTGAGGCGGCCTCCGTCGCAGCACTACACTGCTGCACTACATACGCGTCAGGCCCACAGTGTCGTGCGTCTTCCACGCGGCTAGCCCCTCCTCCGCCTGCGGCCGTCGGGACGGCCGTCCGCACGCTCTGGACTTGTGAGGACTCACGTGAGCTCGAAACCTGTCGTACTCATCGCTGAAGAGCTGTCGCCCGCGACCGTGGACGCGCTCGGCCCGGACTTCGAGATCCGGCACGCCAACGGGGCGGACCGGGCCGAACTGCTCCCGGCCATCGCCGACGTCGACGCGATCCTGATCCGCTCGGCCACCAAGGTGGACGCCGAGGCGATCGCCGCCGCGAAGAAGCTGAAGGTCGTCGCACGAGCCGGCGTCGGCCTGGACAACGTCGACGTTCCCGCCGCCACCAAGGCCGGCGTGATGGTCGTCAACGCCCCCACCTCGAACATCGTGACCGCGGCCGAACTCGCCTGCGGTCTCCTGCTCGCCACCGCCCGCCACATTCCGCAGGCCAACGCCGCGCTGAAGAACGGCGAGTGGAAGCGCAGCAAGTACACGGGCGTGGAGCTGGCCGAGAAGACCCTCGGTGTCGTCGGCCTCGGCCGCATCGGTGCGCTCGTCGCGCAGCGCATGTCCGGATTCGGCATGAAGGTCGTCGCGTACGACCCCTACATCCAGCCCGCGCGCGCCGCGCAGATGGGCGTGAAGGTCCTGTCGCTGGACGAGCTGCTCGAGGTCTCCGACTTCATCACCGTCCACCTGCCCAAGACCCCCGAGACGGTCGGTCTGATCGGCGACGAGGCGCTGCGCAAGGTCAAGCCGAGCGTGCGCATCGTCAACGCCGCGCGGGGCGGCATCGTCGACGAGGAGGCGCTGTACTCGGCGCTGAAGGAGGGCCGCGTCGCCGGCGCCGGCCTCGACGTGTACGCGAAGGAGCCCTGCACGGACTCCCCGCTCTTCGAGTTCGACCAGGTCGTGGCCACCCCGCACCTCGGCGCCTCGACCGACGAGGCCCAGGAGAAGGCCGGTATCGCGGTCGCGCGTTCGGTGCGGCTGGCCCTCGCGGGTGAGCTGGTGCCGGACGCGGTGAACGTCCAGGGCGGTGTCATCGCCGAGGACGTCAAGCCCGGTCTGCCCCTCGCCGAGCGCCTCGGCCGGATCTTCACCGCGCTCGCCGGTGAGGTCGCGGTCCGCCTCGACGTCGAGGTGTACGGCGAGATCACCCAGCACGACGTGAAGGTGCTGGAGCTGTCCGCTCTCAAGGGCGTCTTCGAGGACGTCGTCGACGAGACCGTCAGTTACGTCAACGCCCCGCTGTTCGCGCAGGAGCGCGGCGTCGAGGTGCGGCTGACCACCAGTTCCGAGTCGGCCGACCACCGTAACGTCGTCACCGTGCGCGGCACGCTCTCGGATGGCGAGGAGGTGTCGGTCTCCGGCACGCTGGCCGGTCCGAAGCACCTTCAGAAGATCGTCGCGGTCGGTGAGTACGACGTCGACCTCGCCCTCGCCGATCACATGGTCGTCCTCAAGTACGAGGACCGTCCGGGTGTCGTCGGCACCGTGGGCCGGGTCTTCGGCGAGGCGGGGATCAACATCGCCGGTATGCAGGTCGCCCGCGCGGCCGTGGGTGGCGAGGCGCTGGCCGTTCTGACGGTCGACGACACGGTGCCCGCCGGGGTGCTGGCGGAGGTCGCCGAGGAGATCGGCGCGACGTCGGCTCGTGCGGTGAACCTCGTCTGAGGGTGACGCACCTACTGGGGGCTGCCGCCCCCAGGCCCCCGCTTCGGCCCTGACGGGGCCTTGTCCTCAAACGCCGGACGGGCTGACGACTCAGCCCGTCCGGCGTTCTGTGTGCGCTGTCACTTGTTCTCGACGCGGATCCTCCGCAGCGTCACCGAGGCCGCTGCGGCCGCTCCGGCGAGGAGTACCGCTCCGGCGACCGCCGCGCCCTGCATCCCGCTGGTGAACGCCTCGCGTGCCGTCGTCGCCAGGGCGTCTCCCGTGCGCCCCGGGAGCCGACCTGCCACCGCGAGGGCGCCGCCGAGGGTCTCGCGGGCCTCCGCCGGGGCCGTGGCCGGGATGTCGTGGCGGTAGATCGCCGTGCCGATGGAGCCGAGGACGGCCATGCCGAGGGCGCCGCCGAACTCGGTGCCGGTCTCCAGCAGGGCGGACGCGGAGCCCGCGCGTTCGACCGGGGCCGCGCTCATCGCCAGGTCCGTCATCTGGGACAGGACCATGACGATCCCGCAGGCCAGGACCGCGCAGGCGGTCAGCACGAGCCACATCGAGTCCGTACCGGCGAGGGCCAGCAGCGCGTAGCCGCTCGCCCCGATCACGAAGCCGGCCGTCACGACGTAGGCGCGGTTGACGCCCTTCTGGACCAGCGAGGTCGCGACCGGGGCCGCCACGCCGATCGGCACCGAGGGGAGCAGGGCCCACAGGGCCGCCTCCAGCGCGCTCTTGCCGAGCACCGACTGGAGGTACTGGGTGGTGAAGAACGCCGAGCCCAGCATGCCGAAGGCGGAGACCAGGTTGAGGGCGAGGGCGGGGGTGAAGCCGTGGCCGCGGAACAGGGCCGGGGAGATCATCGGTGAGGCCGCGGTGCGTTGGCGGTGGACGAAGAGGGCCGCGAAGAGCAGACCGACGGTGACCGAGACGACGTACTCCGCGTGCCAGCCGTCGGACGGGATCTCCTTCAGGCCGTAGATCACGGGCAGTACGGCGGCCATCGACAGGGGGACGCTCGGCCAGTCGAAGCGGCCGGGGGCGGGGTCGCGGGACTCCGGCAGCAGGACCGGGCCGAGGACGAACAGCAGGAGCATCGCGGGCAGGTTGACCAGGAAGACCGAGCCCCACCAGAAGTACTGGACCAGCAGGCCGCTCATCACCGAGCCGAGCGCGATGCCGCCCGTCATCACCGCGGACCACAGGCCGATCGCCTTCGCGCGCTGGGCCGGGTCGGTGAACATCGTGCGGATCAGGGCCATCGTCGAGGGCATCAGGGTCGCGCCGCCGATCCCGAGGACCGCGCGGGCCGCGATCAGGGTCTCGGCGCTGTTCGCGTACGCCGCGATCAGTGAGGCGGCACCGAAGGCGGCGGCGCCGATCAGCAGCAGCCTGCGGCGGCCGATGCGGTCGCCGAGCGAGCCCATCGTCATCAGCAGGCCCGCCAGGACGAAGGCGTAGATGTCGAAGATCCACAGCTGCTGGGTGCCGGTCGGCTGCAGGTCCGCGCTGATCGCCGGGATCGCGAAGTAGAGGACGGAGACGTCCATGGAGACCAGCAGCAGCGGAAGCATCAGTACGCCCAGCGCGGTCCATTCACGGCGGCCGGCACGGCCTGCCGGGGCTGCGGGGGTGCCCACCGATTCCGTCGGGTTCGTCGGGTCCTTCGGGTTCGTGTGCGTCGAGTTGGTCATGACGGTGACTGTACGAGCGTATTAAACGCTTGTCTAGAACGAATGTATAAGTCAGACGTCTAGGACGGTTGTATGGATCGGGGGTAGGGTGGCGGACATGGGACACCGTGAGGATCTGCTCGAAGGCGCCAAGCGCTGCCTGCTGGAGAAGGGGTTCCTGCGTACGACCGCGCGGGACATCGTCAAGGAGTCGGGGACCAACCTGGCGTCCATCGGCTACCACTACGGGTCGAAGGACGCGCTGCTGGTGCGGGCGTACGTCTCGCTGATCGAGGGCGCCGGCGACGAGTTCGACCCCGGATGGGGCGCGGGGGACGAGATGACGGCGGCCGCCGGATCGCTGGAGCGCTTCCAGGAGGTGTGGGCGAGCATCATCGGCTCGGTGCCGCGGACGCGGGCCATCTGGCTGCTGAGCTTCGAACTCATCGTCCAGGGTGACCGGCTCCCCGAGGTGCGCAAGCTGCTGGCCGAGGCGCAGGAGGAGGGCCGGTCGGGGATCGTGCCCATGTTCAACGGCATCCCGGAGGACGAGCTCGACAAGGAGACCGTCGACACGGAGGGCCGCTTCTACCAGACCCTCCTCAACGGGCTCATGGTCCAGTGGCTCTTCGACCCGGACTCGGCGACCGACGCGGCACAGCTCACCGAGGGACTGCGCCGGGTGATCACGGGCACCACGAAGAGCTGACCCGCCCGGACCGGCCCGGGGAGGCGCCTAGGGCAGCCGGGCCGCCTTCAGGGTCATGTGCAGGAGCAGGCGGTCTTCGCCGTCGTCCAGGTCCAGGCCGGTCAGCTGTTCCACCCGGGACAGCCGGTAGTAGAGGGTCTGCCGGTGGATTCCCAACTCGGCTGCCGTGCGGCCCGCTTGGCCCGCGCAGTCGAGGTACACCTCGGCCGTGCGGGCGAGTTCGTGATGGGCGGGGGCCGACAGGGTCCGTACGGCGGGATCCTGGGCGGTCCCCCGGGGCAGCGAGGTCAGCAGGCGGTAGGGGCCGATGGACGCCCATCGGGCGACCGGGCCGAGGCCGGGCTCCGCCAGCGCCGCCCGCGCCGACGCCGACGCCTCCTGCCAGGCGGCGCCCAGTTCCGCGAGGCCGGCCCGCCCGGCGGCCACTCCCGCGGCGGACTCTCCCGCCCGCTCGAGGAGCCGGGCCGCCGCCGACGTCGCCGGGGTGAGGGTGTCCGTGGAGCGCAGGCGGACCAGCAGGGCCAGGGACTGGGACTCTGTGCCCCACGGGACCGTGCACAGCGCCGTCGCCCCCGGCAGCGTGCGCAGCGAGGGCGCGTCGTCCGGGTCGGCGGACGGCCAGGGCGTCACGCACACCACGGTGTGCGGGCCGTCCGCGCGGGCGCCGAGCGCGGTGCGCAGCTCGGCCACCGCCATGTCCCGCTGCCAGTCGGGCTGCGCGGTGAGCACCGCCCGCAGCTCCCGGGTGAGGTCCGCGCCGTGCTGGGCCTCGTCGGCGAGCAGGGCGCCGATCCGGACGGTCACCTCCATCGCGGCCGCCAGCTGGGCGTCCGAGGGCCCGGGGTCGTCGTCGAGCAGCCAGACATAGCCGAGGACGACCCCTCGGTGCCGTACGGGGAGGCAGACGCGCCCCCGGTACACCCCGGCCTCCGGGGTCGGCGGGATCCGGACCGGTCCGGTCGCACGGGTGATGCCGAAGCCCTCGAACCAGGTGCGGACGGCGGCAGTGGAGCGCCGGGTCAGGATCGAGCGGGTACGCACCGGATCCAGCGCCGACGCGTCGAGCTCGCCCTCGCTGTCGTAGGCGCCGAAGGCGAGCAGTTCGAAATCCCGGTTCTCCAGGGTCGCGGGAGCGCCGAGCAGCTCGGAGATCTCGTCGACGAGCTCCTGGTGGTCACCCTGGTAATCGGCTGTCACCCGGGCATTCTCCCGCATGCCCCCGCCCCCTTCATACATCTGTCTGAGATCGGCGGCACGGATGCGTGACAGCTGTCGATGGCCCACGATCGGAGGGATCCTTAGGTTTCACGGTGGTTCTCCGTGCCGTTCCCCGATCGTCGGGCATCGGCCTCGTATGGGTTGGTATGTGGAGGTGCCCCGTGCTGGGTCCCGTGATTCTCGCCGCTTCGCGCAGCGACCGGATGCGACGCCTGATCTCGGCGGCCCCGGTGACGAAGCAGGTCGTGGACCGCTTCATCCCGGGTGAGACGGTCGACGACATCGTCCCGATCGTCGAGGAGCTCACCGCCGGGGGGCTGGAGCTGACGATGGACGTCGTCGGTGAGGACATCACCACCCCCGAGCAGGCCGCCGCCGCCCGGGACGCCTACCTGGCGCTGATCGACCGGCTCGCGGAGCTGGAGCTCGGCGAGCGGGTCGAGATGTCCGTCAAGCTGTCGATGTTCGGCCAGGCCCTCCCGTCGCCCGCCGCCGCCCTGACCGAAGGGCCCTCCGGGCCCGCCCCCGCATTCCGGGGCGGCCATGAGCTGGCCCTCGCCAATGTGCGCCCGGTCGTCGAGGCCGCCGCCGCCATCGGCACCACCGTCACCCTGGACGCCGAGGACCACACCACCCTCGACTCGATGTTCGCCATCCACGAGGAGTTGCGCAAGGACTTCCCGCAGACCGGCTGTGTCATCCAGGCCTATCTCTTCCGCACCGAGGCCGACGCCCGCCGGCTCGCCGCGAGCGGCAGCCGGGTCCGGCTCGTGAAGGGCGCCTACAAGGAGCCCGCCGAGGTCGCCTACCAGCAGAAGCACGAGATCGACAAGGCGTACGTGCGGATCCTGCGCACCCTGATGGAGGGCGAGGGGTACCCCATGATCGGGTCCCACGACCCCCGCCTCATCTCCATCGCGCAGGAGCTCGCCCGCAGGGCCGGGCGCAAGCTGGACGAGTACGAGTTCCAGATGCTCTACGGCATCCGGAGCGACGAGCACCTGCGGCTGGCCGCCGAGGGTCACCGCATGCGCGTCTACACCGCCTACGGCACCGACTGGTACGGCTACTTCATGCGCCGGCTCGCCGAGAAGCCGGCCAACCTGCGGTTCTTCGCCCGCAGCATGCTCACCCGGGGCTGAACGATGAGGCAGGCGCAGTGGCTTCTCCGCCGGGGGTCCGGGGGTCGTCTCCCGGGAAGGCACAGTATGCGCCGCCTCGCCGAGAAGCCGGCCAACCTGCGGTTCTTCGTCCGGTCGATGATTAGCAAGGGCTGAGCCCGCACACCCCGATCGAAACACCCGCTCAGAAGGAGTAACGGAAGACATGGACGCGGTAACCCAGGTCCCCACCCCCGTCAACGAGCCGGTGCACGGCTACGCCCCCGGTTCGCCGGAGCGTGCCCGGCTGGAGGCCAAGCTCAAGGAACTGGCCGACAACCCGATCGACCTGCCCTGCACCATCGGCGGCGAGCGGCGGATGGGCGGCGGCGAGCGGTTCGACGTCGTGCAGCCGCACAACCACAAGGCCCGCCTCGGCACCTACGCCGACGCCACGCAGCAGGACGCGCAGGACGCCGTCGACGCGGCCCTCGCCGCCGCGCCCGCCTGGCGTGCGATGTCCTTCGACGACCGCGCCGCGATCATCCTGCGCGCCGCCGAACTGCTCGCCGGCCCCTGGCGCGAGACGCTCGCCGCCTCCACCATGCTCGGCCAGTCGAAGACCGCCCAGCAGGCGGAGATCGACTGTCCCTGTGAACTGGTCGACTTCTGGCGCTTCAACGTCGCCTACGCCCGCCAGATCCTGGCCGAGCAGCCCCCGGCGAACTCCCCGGGCGTCTGGAACCGCCTCGACCACCGGCCGCTCGAGGGCTTCGTCTACGCGATCACGCCGTTCAACTTCACCGCCATCGCGGGCAACCTGCCCACCGCGCCCGCGCTGATGGGCAACGTGGTCGTGTGGAAGCCGTCCCCGACACAGACCCACGCCGCCGTGCTGCTCATGCGGCTGCTGGAGGAGGCCGGTCTGCCCAAGGGCGTCATCAACCTGGTCACCGGCGACGGTGTCGAGGTCTCGAAGGTGGCCTTGGCGCACCGCGACCTCGCGGGCATCCACTTCACCGGCTCGACGAAGACCTTCCAGTACCTGTGGAAGACGGTCGGCGCCAACATCGAGAAGTACCGCTCCTACCCGCGTCTGGTCGGCGAGACCGGCGGCAAGGACTTCGTCGTCGCCCACCCGAGCGCGGACCGCGCGGTGCTGAAGACGGCGCTCACCCGGGGCGCCTTCGAGTACCAGGGCCAGAAGTGCAGCGCGACCTCCCGGGCCTACATCCCGGCGTCGATCTGGAACTCCGGCTTCAAGGAGGAGTTCGCGGCCGAGGTCGACTACCTCACGATGGGTGACGTCACCGACCTCTCCAACTTCGTCGGCGCCGTCATCGACGAGCGTTCCTTCGCCAAGAACAAGGCGGCGATCGACCGCGCGAAGGCGGACCCGGCCTGCACGATCGTCGCGGGCGGCTCCTACGACGACTCGGTCGGCTACTTCGTCCGCCCGACCGTCGTCGAGTGCACCGACCCGGAGAACGAGGTCTTCACGACCGAGTACTTCGGCCCGTTCCTCGCCGTGCACGTGTACGACGACAGCTCCGCCGAGGCGTACGACGAGATGCTGACACAGATGGAGTCGGTGTCGGACTACGCGCTGACCGGCTCGGTCATCTCGGGCGACCGCGCGGCCGCCGCGTACACGATGGAGAAGCTGCGCTACGCGGCCGGCAACTTCTACATCAACGACAAGTCGACCGGCGCCGTCGTCGGCCAGCAGCCCTTCGGCGGCGGTCGCGCCTCCGGCACCAACGACAAGGCCGGCGCCCCGCAGAACCTGATGCGCTGGACCCTGACCCGTGCCATCAAGGAGACGCTGGTCGCGCCGACCGACTACCCGTACCCGCACATGGGCTGACAGCACCGTCGTACGACGGGGGAGGGGCCGGGCGGACTGCCCGGCCCCTCCCCCGTTCTCCCGTCAGCGGGTGAGGCTGCGTCCGAGGAAGTCCCGGACCAGCGCCGCGATCTGGCCCGCGTGCGTCTCCAGGGCGAAGTGTCCGGTGGGCAGCAGATGCACCTCCGCCCGGGGCAGGTCGCGGCGGAACGCGAGCGCGCCGGCCGGGACGAAGATCTCGTCACCGGCGCCCCAGACCGCCAGCAGCGGGACCTGGCTGGTGCGGAAGTACTCCTGGAAGGCCGGGTAGAGGGCGAAGTTGGAGCCGTAGTCGGAGATCAGGTCGAGCTGGATCCCCGGCTGACCGGGCCGGGCCATGAGGGCCGCGTCGTGCTCGTAGGCGTCGGGGCTCACAAGCTCCTGCCACTCCGGCGGAACCCCGTGCAGGTACTGCCACCTGATCCCCTCCGGGCTGCTGATCTCCCGCACCGGCGCCTCGGTCTTCGGGGTCCGCTCCGCGATCAGCGCCAGCACCGGCGCCCAGGCCTGTGCCCCGAGCCCCTCCTCGTAGGCGTTGCCGTTCTGCGTGATGATCGCGGTCACCCGGCCGGGATGGGCGAGGGCGAGGCGCAGGCCGATGGGGGAGCCGTAGTCCTGGATGTAGAGCGCGAACTCCTTCAGGCCGAGCCGCTCGGTGAACTCCCCGGTGACGGCGGCCAGTTCGTCGAAGGTGTACCGGAAGTCCGCGGGCGCCGCCGACCGGCCGAAGCCGAGGTGGTCGGGGGCGATGACGCGATGGCTGTCGGCGAGCAGCGGGATCAGGTCGCGGAACATGTGGGAGCTGCTCGGGAAGCCGTGCAGGAGCAGCAGGACCGGTGCGTCGGCCGGGCCCGCCTCCCGGTAGTACACCTCGTGGCCGCGGACGGTGGTGGTGCGGTGACGGACCTGGCGGTGGGCGTGGAGGGTCATGGCATGAGTGCACCATGCGGACACCTAACCGGTCAAGGAACTTTTAAGGGTTAGACGAGCGGCGTACCAGGATCTTCCCCGTGTTCCCGCCGCGCAGCATCAGCAGGAACGCCTCCACGATCCGCTCGAACCCGTCCACCACCGTCTCGTCCAGCGCCAGTGCCCCGCTCAGCAGATGCGGTACGGCGAACTCGTACAGCTCCTCCTGTACGTCCCGGTGGTCGCGCACCAGGAAGCCCTCCATGCGCAGGCTCTTCTCCACCACGTCGGCGTGGTCGAACACCACCGGCGTGGCACCGGGCGTGTTGTACTGCCCGACCGTGCCGACGCGCACCACCCGCCCCCGTTCCCGCAGCGCGCCGATCGCCGCCCCGAGGTGTTCGCCGCCCACGTTGTCGACGAAGACGTCGATGCCGGTGGGGGCGGCCTTCGTCAGGAGGTCGGCGACCGGGCCGTCGTGATAGTCGAAGGCCGCGTCGTAGCCGACCTGCCGGGTCAGGTACCGCACCTTCTCCGCCGTGCCCGCGCTGCCGATCAGCCGGCCGGCGCCGAGCAGCCGCGCGAAGCGTCCCGTCGCCGTGCCGACCCCGCCCGCCGCCGCGGAGACGAACAGGTCCTCGCCCTCGCGCAGCCGGGCGATGCGGGTGAGGCCGACGTACGCCGTCAGGCCCGTACCGCCGAGGAGGCTCAAGTGCGCCGAGAGCGGCACCCCTTCGTACCTCGGGAGCCGTCTGACCTCCTCCGGGCGGACCACCGCGTGGGTGCGCCAGCCCTGCCGGTGGAAGACGATCTCGCCCTCGGGGAGGGCCACCGGATCGCGGGTGGCGATGATCCGGCCGAGCGAGCGTCCCTCCAGCGGGGCGTTCAACTCGAAGTCGCCGTCCATCATTTCGCGGTGGTAGGGGTCGACCGACCAGTAGAGGTTCTCCACCAGGGCCGTCCCCGGGGCCGGTTCGGGGACCGGGGACTCGGCGAAGCGGAAGTGGCCGGGGGTGGGGAAGCCGGTCGGGCGGGCGGTCTGCTGCACGGTGAGTGCGGTGCTGGTCATGGGAGGGGACCGTAGGCAGGAATGCGGGCGGTGGGCAGAGGGTTGCGTTCATGGAACGGGCCGATCCATGAGTCGCCCTCATAGCAGCAGGTGGGAGCCCCGCGTGAGCGCAGTCGATCTTGCGCCGCAGGAGTTGCGGACTCTGGTGGCCGTCGCGGACGAAGGGGGTTTCTCGGCCGCCGCCGTCCGGCTCGGGACCACCCAGTCGGCCGTCTCGCACGCGGTGCGGGGCATCGAGGGCAAGGTGGGGGTCGTCCTGTTCGAGCGCGGGCGGTACGGCGCCCGGCCCACCGCGGCCGGCACCCGCGCGGTCGCGCACGCCCGACGCGTCCTGCGGATGCTCCAGGCGCTGGTCGCCGAGACGCGGGGCGTCGGAACGGGCCAGGTCGACGGGCCGTTGCGGATCGCGGCCTTCCGCAGTGCGGCCCTGTATCTGCTGCCGCCCGTCCTGGAGCGGCTGGCCGCACGGCACCCGGGGATCGAGGCGACCGTGACCGTCGTACGGGAGGTGGGTCCGGGGACGGCCGGCGCGGTGGCCGAGGGGCGGGCCGACCTCGGGATCGCCACCTTCGGCACCAGCGCGCCGATCCCGCCGGGGCTGGTGGGGGACGTGCTGCTGGAGGAGCCGTACGCGCTGGTGCACCCGGCGGGTCACCCCGCCCCGCGCTCCCTCCCGCTCGTCGACTGGACGGAGAACTGCTCGTCCTACACGCGCGCGTGGTGGGCCGCGCAGGACTGGATCCCCGCCGCGACCGTCCGCGCCGAGGACGACGGGGCGGTGCTGTCGATGGTGAGCAGCGGCCTGGGGATGGCGATCATGCCCGCGCTCTCCCTCACCCGGACACCCCCCGGGACGGAGATCACCGGCCTCGGCCCGGAGCGTCCCACCCGTCAGGTCGGCTATGTCACGACCCCGGAACTGGCCGCGACCGCGGCCGTCCGGGCACTCGTACGGGAGTTGAGGTCATCCACGAAACCGCAGGTCGGCATCGGGTGACCCGGGTCGCCGTCTCAGATAGTAGGAAGTCCGAGTAATCGTAGAGACAGGCGCGTGCTCCTCCCTTAGCTTTGTAGGAGCCGAACGTCTCGCTCGACCAAGCGAATGGCGGTCGTGAGCCGGGCCCCGTGCAGGCAATCCCTGCGGCCCGCTCCCCGTCCCTTGGGGGCACCCCCCGCCCATTAGGCAGAGGGGGAGTCTCGTAACCCCCTTCCGCACTCCCTGGAATTCGAAGGAGTCGATTTCCCATGGCCGAGACGACCGTCCGCCGCCGAGTCCGTCACATCTCCCGTACGACCGAGTCCGACCGGAAGAACGCGGCCGCGGCGCTTCAGCGCGCCCTCGACCGCCGTGACAACGGTGGCGAGACCGGCCACTGAGCCGAGCCGCCCCGCAGTCCGGGAGCCGCCCCCGCACGGGGTGTGGCGCGGGCCCGAACGGGACTTCGGGCCCCGCGTCGCACCCCGACTCCGCACGACTCCTCAGGTCCGCGGCGTCACCTCCGCACCGCGCCTTCCCTGTCCGTATGGCGGACGGTTCATGTCATCCCATGGGACGAGGGGTACGGTTCCGGTATGTCTCGCAGCCTCAATCTCGCAGTGATTCCCGGTGACGGCATCGGCCAGGAGGTCGTGGCCGAAGGTCTCAAGGTCCTCTCCGCCGTCCTCCCGCAGGATGTGAAGCTGGAGACCGAGGAGTACGACTTCGGCGCCCGGCGCTACCACGCCACCGGTGAGACCCTCACCGACGCGGACGCCGAGGCGCTCAAGCGGCACGACGCCATCCTGCTCGGCGCGATCGGCGACCCGAGCGTCCCCTCCGGTGTCCTGGAGCGGGGTTTCCTGCTCAAGCTGCGGTTCCTCTTCGACCACCACGTCAACCTGCGCCCGTCGAAGCTCCTCCCGGGTGTCGCCACCCCGCTGGCCGGCCAGCCGGAGATCGACTTCATCGTGGTCCGCGAGGGCACCGAGGGTCCGTACACCGGCAACGGCGGCACGATCCGCAAGGGCACCCCGCACGAGGTCGCCACCGAGGTCTCCGTGAACACGGCCTTCGGTGTCGAGCGCGTGGTCCGGGACGCCTTCGCCCGCGCCCAGGCCCGTCCCCGCAAGAAGCTCACGCTGGTCCACAAGAACAACGTGCTGGCCTTCGCCGGTCACCTCTGGACGAACGTCTTCAACCAGGTGGCCGAGGAGTTCCCCGACGTCACCACTGACTACATCCACGTGGACGCCGCGACGATCTACCTCGTCACGGACCCCGCCCGTTTCGACGTCATCGTCACCGACAACCTCTTCGGCGACATCATCACCGACCTGGCCGCGGCCGTCTCCGGCGGTATCGGCGTCGCCGCGAGCGGGAACATCAACCCGTCCGGCGAGTTCCCGTCCATGTTCGAGCCCGTGCACGGCTCGGCCCCGGACATCGCGGGCCAGGGCAAGGCCGACCCCACCGCCACGGTCCTGTCCGTCGCCCTGCTCCTGCGCCACCTCGGCTACGAGGCCGAGGCGGTCCGCATCGAGGACGCCGTCTCCGTCGACCTGGAGGAGCGCGGCTCGCTGCCCGCGCGCAGCACCTCCGAGATCGGTGACGCGCTCTCCGTACGAGTAGCCGGCTGACCCCGCGCTGCGCGAAACCTTTCGAAGCCGCCGGGTCGCATCCGCACCCGGCGGCTTCCGCATGTCCCCCGCCGGGTGCCACCATCGACCCCGGGTCGCATTCACGCCGTTTTGGACGTCGTCCGCCGCTTGCGATAATCGAACGCGGAGCCGCGGTATGAGGCAATGCTCGGACGTCCTAGCACCGGCAACTGGCCGTACGGGCGTGAGCGCGGCCCGTCACTACAAACCGGTGCTGCATCTTCCGGGGACAACCCCCGGACCCCCGGCCGAAAGACGCGGGGTGGCCCAGACGCTCGCCAGGAAGCGAAGGACATCTACTCATGACGACGCCCACGATCGAGCTCAAGCCCTCCGCCAGCCCGACCTCCGCCGCCGAGCGGCAGGCGATCCTGGCGAACCCCGGGTTCGGCCGCCACTTCACCGACCACATGGTGACGATCAAGTGGACCGAGGGCCGCGGCTGGCACGACGGTCAGCTCGTCCCGTACGCGCCGATCCCCCTGGACCCGGCCACCATGGTCCTGCACTACGCGCAGGAGATCTTCGAGGGGCTGAAGGCGTACCGCCGTCCCGACGGCTCGGTCGCCACCTTCCGCCCGGACCAGAACGCCAAGCGCTTCCAGCGCTCGGCCCGCCGCCTGGCCATGCCCGAGCTGCCGGTCGAGACGTTCGTCGAGGCGTGCGACGCGCTGATCGGCCAGGACAAGGACTGGGTGCCCGCGCACGGCGGGGAGGAGTCCCTCTACCTGCGGCCCTTCATGATCGCGACCGAGGTCGGCCTGGGTGTGAAGCCGGCCAACGAGTACCTGTTCCTCGTCATCGCCTCGCCGGCCGGCGCCTACTTCCCGGGTGGCGTCAAGCCCGTCTCCATCTGGGTCTCCGAGGAGCACGTGCGCGCCGTCCCCGGTGGCATGGGCGACGCCAAGACGGGTGGCAACTACGCCGCCTCCCTGCTCGCCCAGGCCGAGGCCGCCGCCCAGGGCTGCGCCCAGGTCTGCTACCTCGACGCGGTCGAGCGCAAGTGGGTCGAGGAACTCGGCGGCATGAACCTGTACTTCGTGTACGACGACAAGATCATCACGCCGTCGCTGACGGGCTCCATCCTCGAGGGCGTCACCCGTGACAGCCTCCTCACCGTCGCCCGCGACCTCGGGTACCAGGCCGAGGAGGGCCGGGTCTCGGTCGAGCAGTGGCAGCGCGACTCCGAGAGCGGCGCCCTCAAGGAGGTCTTCGCCTGCGGCACCGCCGCCGTGATCACCCCGGTCGGCACGGTCAAGCGCACCGGCGGCGAGTGGCAGCAGTCCGGCGACGAGCCCGGCGAGGTCACCCTCGAGCTCCGCCAGGCCCTGCTGGACATCCAGCGCGGCACGGCCGAGGACAAGCACGGCTGGATGCACGAGCTGGGCTAGTCGCCCCGTGCCCGTCAGGGCCGCCTCGTCAGGGCCACCTCGTCCGGGGTGGCCCTGTGGCGTTCTCGGGGTTCTCCCGTGTTTGAGCAGTGCTCAAAAGTTACGTGCGATGTCTTCTGATCATTGAGGAGAACATTTAGAGTACTGCTCAAAGAAAGGGAGAGTGACGTGCGACTCACCCCCACGGAACGGGACCGCCTTCTGCTCTTCGGCGCGGCCGAGCTCGCCCGGGCGAGAAGGGCCCGCGGGCTGCGGCTCAACGTGCCGGAAGCCACCGCGCTCATCGCGGACACCGTCTGCGAGGCCGCCCGGGACGGCGCCCGGCTCGCCGAGGCCATCGCGCGCGCCCGGTCGGTCCTCGGCCCGGACGACGTGCTGCCGGGCGTCGCGGACATCGTCACCGAGGTGCATGTCGAGGCCGTCTTCGACGACGGCTCGCGCCTCGCGGTCGTCGGCGACCCGATCACCGGGGGCACGCTCGGGGACCGGGCGCCGGGGGCCCTGCTGCCGGGGCCCGAGCACGCCGAGCCCGAGGCGGCCGTACGGCTGACGGTCACGAACACGGCGACCGTGCCCGTCTCCGTCACCTCCCACTTCCACTTCTTCGAGGCCAACCCGCGGCTCGACTTCGTACGCGAGAAGGCCTACGGCATGCGGCTCGCCGTCCCCGCCGGCTCCTCCGTGCGCTTCGGGCCGGGGGAGAGCGGCGAGGTCGGGCTCGTGCCGATCGGCGGCGACCGGGTCGCGATCGGCTTCGCCGGTCTGGTCGACGGGGCGCTCGACGCGCCGGGAGCGAAGGACGAGGCCCTGCGCCGGGCCGCCGCCTGCGGATATCGGGGAGCGGAAGCGGGAGGGACCCGATGAACCCCTACGAGTACGCCGCCACCCACGGCCCCCGGGCCGGCGACCGCGTCCGGCTCGGCGACTCGGGGCTGGTCGTCCGCGTCGAGTCGGACTCCCAGCGGCACGGCGACGAGTTCCTCGCCGGCTTCGGCAAGACCGCCCGGGACGGACTGCACCTCAAGGCCGCCGCCGTCCGCGAGACCTGTGACGTCGTGATCAGCAACGTCGTCGTGATCGACGCCGTGCAGGGGATCCGGAAGGTGTCGATCGGCATCCGCGAGGGCCGGATCCACGCGATCGGGCGGGCCGGGAACCCCGACACCCTCGACGGGGTCGACGTCGTCGTCGGCACGGGCACGTCCATCGTGTCCGGCGAGGGGCTGATCGCCACCGCCGGCGCCGTCGACACCCATGTCCACCTGCTGTCGCCGCGGATCATGGAGGCCTCGCTGGCCTCCGGGGTGACCACGGTCATCGGGCAGGAGTTCGGGCCCGTGTGGGGCGTGGGCGTCAACTCGCCCTGGGCGCTGCGGCACGCGTTCAGCGCGTTCGACGCCTGGCCGGTCAACATCGGCTTCCTCGGCCGGGGCTCGTCGTCGTCCGCCGCGCCCCTGGTGGAAGCCCTCGCCGAAGGCGGCGCCTCGGGTTTCAAGGTGCACGAGGACATGGGCGCCCACACCCGGGCGCTGGACACGGCGTTGCGGGTCGCCGAGGAGCACGACGTCCAGGTCGCCCTGCACAGCGACGGGTTGAACGAGTGCCTGTCGGTCGAGGACACCCTGCGGGTGCTGGAGGGCCGGACCATCCACGCCTTCCACATCGAGGGCTGCGGCGGCGGGCACGTGCCGAACGTGCTGAAGATGGCGGGCGTCGCCAACGTCATCGGCTCCTCCACCAACCCCACCCTCCCCTTCGGCCGGGACGCCGTCGCCGAGCACTACGGCATGATCGTCGCCGTCCACGACCTGAAGACCGACCTGCCGGGCGACGCCGCCATGGCCCGCGACCGGATCCGCGCCGGCACCATGGGAGCCGAGGACGTGCTGCACGACCTGGGCGCGATCGGCATCACCTCGTCCGACGCCCAGGGCATGGGCCGGGCCGGCGAGACGGTCCGCCGTACGTTCGCCATGGCCGGGAAGATGAAGGCCGAGTTCGGCGCCCCGGACGACGACCACGACAACGAACGCGTGCTGCGCTACATCGCCAAGCTGACCGTCAACCCGGCCATCGCCCACGGCCTCGCGCACGAGGTCGGCTCCATCGAGGTCGGCAAGCTCGCCGACATCGTGCTGTGGCGCCCCGAGTACTTCGGTGCCAAGCCGCAGCTCGTGCTCAAGTCGGGCTTCCCGGCGTACGGCGTGGTCGGCGACCCGGGCGCGGCCACCGACACCTGCGAACCCCTGGTCCTCGGACCGCAGTTCGGGGCGTACGGGGCCACGCCCGCCGACATCTCGGTCGCCTTCGTCGCCCAGGCCGCCCTCGACCAGGGCGGTGACTCGATGCCGACCCGACGCCGCCGGGTCGCCGTCCGCGGCACCCGCGGCATCGGCCCCGCCGACCTGCGCCGCAACTCCCGTACCGGAGCGGTCGACGTCGACCAGCGCACCGGCCTGGTCACCCTCGACGGCGAGCCGCTGCGCTGCGAGCCGGCCGAGTCCGTCTCCCTCAACCGCCTGTACTTCCTCTGAGGACCGCTGATGTCTGCTGCCGCCGACGGCTTCCGCATGCCCGCCGAGTGGGCCCCGCACGAGCGCACCTGGATGGCGTGGCCGGGCCCCAACCCCACCTTCGACGACCCCGACGACCTGACCGCCTCCCGCGCCGCCTGGGCCTCGGTCGCCCGCGCGATCCGCCGCTTCGAGCCGGTGACGGTGGTGTGCGGCCCCGGACAGTCGGCGGACGCCCGTGCCCTCCTCGGTCCGGGCGTCGACACGGTCGAGCGCGATCTCGACGACGCCTGGATGCGGGACATCGGCCCCACCTTCCTGACCGGACCGAACGGTGAACTCGCCGCCGTCGACTGGACGTTCAACGGCTGGGGCGCCCAGGGCTGGGCCCGCTGGGAGCACGACGCGAAGATCGCCGCGTCTGTCTCGGACCTCGCGGGGGCGCGGACGTACGTCTCGAAGCTGGTCAACGAGGGCGGTGCGATCCATGTCGACGGCGAGGGGACGGTCCTGCTGACGGAGACGGTCCAACTCGGTCCGGAGCGCAATCCGGGGTGGACGCGGGAGCAGGTCGAGGCGGAGATCCACGCCATGCTCGGCACCCGCAAGGCGATCTGGCTGCCCCGCGGACTCACCGGCGACTACCCTCCCCACGGCTTCGGCACCCTCGGCCACGTCGACATCGTGGCCGCCTTCGCCCGCCCCGGAGTCGTCGTCGCCCACCACCAGCCCGACCCGGCGCACCCCGACCACGAGGTGACGAAAGAGGTCATCGGGCTGCTGAAGGCGCAGACCGACGCGCGCGGCCGCCGTCTGGAGGTGGTCGAGGTCGCCGCCCCGACCGTCCTGGAGGCCGACGGCCACTGGGCCGACTACTCGTACATCAACCACTACCTCTGCAACGGCGGCGTCGTGCTCTGCGGCTTCGACGATCCGCGCGACGAGCTCGCGGCGGGCGTCTTTCGCCGCCTGTTCCCGGAGCGCGCGGTCACGCTGGTGGACGCCCGTACGATCTTCTCCGGCGGCGGTGGCATCCACTGCGTCACCCAGCAGCAGCCGAGGGTCTGAGATCCGAGAGACTCCGGGAATCCGAGATATCCGAGATATCCGAGAACAGGGGAGCCGGGAAATGGCCGGAGCGGCACGGGCGCGCAGGAACGCGCCGCCCCGCGAGGACGTCCTCGCCGCCGCCATGGAGATGATCGCCGAGGGCGGTCTGGAGAAGCTCACCATGGCGGGGCTCGGCCGCGAGGTCGGGATGAGCAGCGGCCATCTCCTCTACTACTTCCACTCCAAGGACGAACTCCTGCTGCGCACCCTGGAGTGGAGCGAGGGCCGGCTCGGCGCCGAGCGCGCCCGGCTGCTGGCCCGCGCCGCACCCGCCCGCGAGCGCCTCGACGCCTATGTCGACCTGTACGTCCCCGACGGCCACCGCGACCCACACTGGACGCTCTGGCTGGAGGTCTGGAACCGCTCGCAGAACGCCGCCCTCGACGCGGACGCCCGGGACCGCCAGGCGGCCATCGAGGGCGCCTGGCACCGCGACCTGGTCGCCCTGCTGGCGGAGGGGGTGTCGCGGGGCGAGTTCCGGCGCGTGGACCCCGACCGGTTCGCGGCCCGGCTGCGCGCCCTCCTCGACGGCTTCTCCATCCATGTGGCCATCGGGCTACGGGGCACCGGCCGGGAACAGGTGCTCGGGCACGTCCGGGAGTTTCTGGCCGAGAGCCTTCTCGCGGATGCGTGAGAAGGCGGATGCGTGAGAACGCGCTGCTCGCATCCTGAGACACCCGGTGAGCAAACGGGCGGTATGTGCCAGACTGCCGCCGTGCTCTCGTCCGCCACGATTATTGGCAGCAGGCGCGCCGGTCCGCAGTGACCGCTCCGTACGACCAGGTACGAGCGGCCATCGTCGTCCTCGACCCGCGCGCAGACCTCTCGCACCCGCGAGGGGTTTTTCGCTTTTCTGGCCCACCCGCAGCCGGGAGCGAGAGCGCGAGGGACCATGGGGGGATGGTGGAGCCGGTCATTCCGGTAACGACCGAGATCCGACACAGGAGCCTTCAGACCATGACCGCAACCAGCGAACTCGACGACTCTTTCCACGTCTTCGACACCACCCTGCGCGACGGCGCGCAGCGTGAGGGCATCAATCTCACCGTCGCCGACAAGCTGGCCATCGCCCGGCACCTGGACGACTTCGGAGTGGGCTTCATCGAGGGCGGCTGGCCCGGCGCCAACCCGCGCGACACCGAGTTCTTCGCCCGCGCCCAGGAGGAGATCGACTTCAAGCACGCCCAGCTGGTCGCCTTCGGCGCCACCCGCCGGGCGGGCGCGAAGGCCGCCGAGGACCCGCAGGTCAGGGCGCTGCTGGAGTCGGGGGCAGGGGTGATCACACTGGTCGCGAAGTCCCACGACCGGCATGTCGAGCTGGCCCTGCGCACGACACTGGACGAGAACCTGGCGATGGTCAGCGACACGGTGTCCTTCCTGAAGGAGCAGGGCCGCCGGGTCTTCGTCGACTGTGAGCACTTCTTCGACGGCTACCGCGCCAACCCGGAGTACGCCAAGGCGGTCGTCCGGGCCGCCGCCGAGGCCGGCGCGGACGTGGTCGTCCTCTGCGACACCAACGGCGGCATGCTCCCGGCGCAGATCCAGGCGGTCGTCGCCACGGTCCTCGCCGACACCGGCGCCCGCCTCGGCATCCACACCCAGGACGACACCGGCTGCGCGGTGGCGAACACCCTGGCCGCGGTGGACGCGGGCGCGACGCACGTCCAGTGCACGGCGAACGGCTACGGCGAGCGGGTCGGCAACGCGAACCTGTTCCCGGTGGTCGCGGCCCTGGAGCTGAAGTACGGCAAGAAGGTCCTGCCCGAGGGCCGGCTGCGGGAGATGACCCGCATCTCGCACGCGATCGCCGAGGTCGTCAACCTGACGCCGTCCACGCATCAGCCGTACGTGGGAGTCTCGGCCTTCGCCCACAAGGCCGGCCTGCACGCCTCGGCCATCAAGGTCGACCCGGACCTCTACCAGCACATCGACCCCGAGCAGGTCGGCAACACCATGCGGATGCTGGTGTCGGACATGGCCGGACGGGCGTCGGTCGAGCTCAAGGGCAAGGAGCTCGGCGTCGACCTGGGCGGTGACCGTGAAGTGGTCGGCCGGGTCGTGGAGCGGGTCAAGGAGCGCGAGCTCAAGGGCTACACCTACGAGGCGGCGGACGCCTCCTTCGAGCTGCTGCTGCGGGCCGAGGTCGAGGGCAGGCCGCTGAAGTACTTCGAGGTCGAGTCCTGGCGGGCCATCGTCGAGGACCGCCCCGACGGCACCCACGCCAACGAGGCCACGGTCAAGCTGTGGGCCAAGGGCGAGCGCATCGTCGCGACGGCGGAGGGCAACGGCCCGGTCAACGCCCTGGACCGCGCTTTGCGCGTGGCCCTGGAGAAGATCTACCCCCAGCTGGCCAAGCTCGACCTGGTCGACTACAAGGTCCGCATCCTGGAGGGCGTCCACGGCACCCAGTCCACCACCCGCGTCCTGATCTCCACGACGGACGGCACGGGCGAGTGGTCCACGGTGGGCGTCGGGGAGAACGTGATCGCCGCCTCCTGGCAGGCCCTGGAGGACGCCTACACGTACGGGCTGCTGCGGGCCAAGGTGGAGCCCGCCGAGTAGGCGGCGCTCGGCAGGAGTCCTCGGCGAGCCCTTCGCACTCGCCGAGGATCCCCGCACGGCCGGCGGCGGGGCGCCCGTCCTGGCTGTAATGCCCAGGGACGTTGGTCAACCTGGTGATGGGTGGTTTGCCTCCGGTTGCGGTGTATCACGCTCAGCGCCGGGTTCAGCTCCCGGGCCCGCCGGGTCAGCGGCACCACGTCCGCCAGATCGTGGGCGAGGGAGAACTCCGACAGGTCCGGGTCGCTCCGGCCGGCCGGCACGTCGTCGTAGGTGTAGCCGAAGCGCGCGAGATCCGAGCCGCCCCATCGGATTGCGCAGGAACGACAGGCCGATGCCCTCGGTCGGCGAGAACAGCTTGCGCAGGGTCGCCTCCCGGGTCGCCGCGGACAGTGCCCCGCTGCTGTTCATCAGCCGGGCCGCGGTGTCGGTGAAGGACGCGCCGCCGCCGGTGAAGGTCTGGTACCCGGTGTTCTCGTCCACGGTGATGTTCTCGCCGCTGCCGCCGCTGCCCGTCTGGAAGGCGAAGGGGGCTGGGCCTGCAGACCGCGGACCACGTGCCGCCCGCCGGCGTCGTCCGTGGTGGTGAGCCAGGCCGTGACCTGCTCGCCGGCCGCGTGCGCGGGCGCGGCCGCCGCGGTGATCCCGGCGGAGGTGAGCAGCCCGGCGAGGAGCAGCCGGAGGACGCGAGTGGATCTCCTCATGGAGCGCCGCCCTCCTGGAGGTGGGGGTGGGGAGGCGTGTCGAGGCGTGAGTAAATGACGGCTTCCGGGACGCGTCAAGGGGTCGCGCCTTCATCTGTCGAACGGACAACGTCCCTGATCCGGACGGGTGTTGCGGCCGTACCAGTTCTGGCGTGAAGTCTTGACGGCGCAACAGCCCACCAGTTAACTCACGGCGTGATCTAAGTCATGAGTGGACCACGAGAGTAGAGGGACGTCGCATGCGAAGAACCGCCCTGCTCGCCTCCGCCACCCTGCTGGCCGCACTGCTCCCGATGACCACCGCCGCCGGCGCGTCCGGCGCCGACGACCCCGGCCCCGCACCCGTACCGGTCGACCGCTTCGAGGGCGAGGTCCCCTTCGCGAGCCCGCCCGCCGAGGGCCTCTTCACCTGGGGCAGCGACACCGACGACCCGCCCGCCCTCCGGCTGACCGCCCGCGAGGACGCCCCCGAGGGCGACCAGGTCCTCACCGGCGGCTACGACATCAGCGGTTACGGCGGCTTCACCCACGACTTCGCCTTCGCTGAGCCCGCCCACGACTGGTCCGCCCACCGGGGCATCCGGTTCTGGTGGGAGGGCCGCGACAACGGCAGGAAGATCGCCTTCGAGCTCAAGGACGGCGGGGCGAACGGAGAGGCGTCCGAGCTCTGGACGACCTCCTTCACCGACGACTGGACCGGCTGGAAACAGGTGGAGATCCCCTTCACCGACTTCACCTACCGCACGGACTACCAGCCCGTCGGCGGCATCGACCAGGTCCTCGGCCTCACCGAGACCTGGGGATACGCCCTCACCCTCCCCGTCGGCGTCAAGGGCGACTTCGCCATGGACGGCGTGGAGCTGTACGGCAAGGCCGACCAGTCGCTGCGCGCCGCCGTCACCACCGACGCGGCCGTCCACCCGGTCCGGGAGGGCGGGGCGGCCGCCGTCACGCTCACCGTCGCCACCACCGGCGCCGCTCCCCTCGAGGAGCCCGTCACCGTCGGCTACGAGACCGCGGCGACCGGCACCGCCGAGCCCGGCAAGGACTACACCCCGGTCACCGGCACCGTCACCTTCCCGGCGGGCACCCCCTCCGGCGCCACCAGCACGGTCACCGTCCGCACGCTCAAGGACCGGCAGGCCGAGTCCGCCGAGACCGTCCCGCTCCGGCTGACCGTCACCGGCGCCAAGCCTCCGTCCGAGACCCCGCAGGTCGTGGTCGACGCGCACGGACTGCCGTATCTGAACGCCAGGCTGCCGGTGAAGAAGCGTGTCGCCGACCTCCTGTCGCGGATGAGCCTCGCGGAGAAGGCCGGCCAGATGACCCAGGCGGAGCGCGGCGCGATCACCGCTCCCGGTGACATCGCCGCGTACGACCTGGGCTCGCTGCTCTCCGGCGGCGGCTCGACCCCGACGCCCAACACCCCCGAGGCGTGGGCGAAGATGATCGACGCGTTCCAGCTCCGGGCGCAGGCGACGCGCTACCAGATCCCGCTGATCTACGGCATCGACGCCGTGCACGGCCACAACAACCTGGCCGGCGCGACCGTCATGCCGCACAACATCGGCATCGGGGCTGCCAGGGACCCCGGGCTCGCCGAGCGGACCGGCGCGGTGACCGCCGCCGAGGTCCGGGCCACCGGGATCCCCTGGGACTTCGCGCCCTGCCTGTGCGTCACCCGCGACGAACGCTGGGGCCGCTCATACGAGGCGTACGGCGAGGACCCGGCGCTGGTCCAGGCCATGGAGACGGTCATCCAGGGTCTCCAGGGCCGGGCGAGCGGCGCGGACCTGAAGGACGACGACAAGGTCCTCGCCACCGCCAAGCACTTCGTCGGCGACGGCGGCACCGCGTACGGCTCCTCCACGACCGGCACGTACACCGTCGACCAGGGCGTCACCAAGGTCACCCGGCAGGAACTGGAAGCCGTCCACCTGGCGCCCTTCCGGACGGCCGTCGACCGCGGGGTCGCCACCGTCATGCCGTCCTACTCCTCGCTCGACATCGCGGGCGACGGCCAGGGGCCGGTGAAGATGCACGCCCGCGCCGACCTGCTGAACGGCGTGCTGAAAGGCCGTATGGGCTTCGACGGGTTCGTCATCAGCGACTGGGCGGCCATCGACCAGCTCCCGGGCGACTACGCCTCCGACGTCCGTACGTCGGTCAACGCGGGCCTCGACATGATCATGGTTCCGTACGCGTACAAGGACTTCCACGCCACGCTGCTCGACGAGGTCGAGGCCGGCCGTGTCAGCGAGCGGCGGATCGACGACGCCGTGTCGCGCATCCTCACGCAGAAGTTCAGGCTGGGCCTCTTCGAGAAGCCGTACGCCGACACCAGCGGCGCGTCCGCCATCGGCTCAGCCGGGCACCGGGCCGTCGCGCGCCAGGCGGCCGCCGAGTCACAGGTGCTGCTGAAGAACTCCGGTGGCGTGCTGCCGCTGAGGAAGAACCAGAAGGTGTACGTCGCCGGCTCCAACGCCGACGACATCGGCAACCAGACCGGCGGCTGGACCATCACCTGGCAGGGCGCCTCCGGCGACATCACCCAGGGCACGACGATCCTGGAGGGGATGGAGAAGGCCGGCGGCGATGTCACCTACTCCAAGGACGCGTCGGCGTCGACGGACGGATACGACGTGGGTGTCGTGGTCGTCGGCGAGACCCCGTACGCCGAGGGCGTCGGCGACGTCGGCAACGGCAACGACCTGGAGCTGACCGCCGCCGACCGGGCGGCGGTGGACAGGGTGTGCGCCGCGATGAAGTGCGCGGTGCTGATCGTCTCCGGGCGGCCTCAGCTGATCGGCGACCGCCTCGGCGACATCGACGCGCTGGTCGCCTCCTGGCTGCCGGGCACGGAGGGCGACGGCGTGGCCGACGTCCTGTACGGCAGGCGGCCCTTCACCGGACAGCTTCCGGTGACCTGGCCGAAGTCCCAGGCCCAGCTGCCGATCAACGTCGGCGACGCGGCGTACGACCCGCAGTACCCCTACGGCTGGGGTCTGACGACGCTGAGCCACCTGCCGCAGGGGGGCGTGGCGACCCTGAAGGGGCTGGCGGTCGCGGCCGCGGTGGCCGAACGGGCCGGTGCCGACGAGGCGGGACGGACGCTGGTCGGGAAGGCCCGGCTCATCGTCCAGCAGAAGGTGGGCCAGGCCGTCACGGCGGCGGTCGCGAAGCCCTTCGCCGACGCGGACCACCTGCTGCTCACCGGCCGGTACGGAAAGGCGGTGGAACTGCTGACGGCCGCGTACCGGGCGGCGTCCTGGCCGCCGCATTCCCGGCTGTCCGAATAGGCCGCTTTCGATGGCTTTCCGGTAGCTTCGAAGTATGAAGGTCGTCCTGTCGGCCCGAAGCTCCGCCGGAGCGCTGATCGCACTGGCGCTCGCCGTCCTGACCGCTCTGGCGGTCCTGACGGCGGGCGCTCCGCGTGCCTCTGCGGCCACCGGCGTCTCGACGATCGCCGCGGCCCTGCGCGAGAGCCCGGTCTACGTCGATCCGGCGGCGAGCGCCCAGCTGTCCCAGGCGGAGGCGCACGCGCTCCAGCAGCAGATCGAGGGCGCCGACAAGCCCCTGTTCATCGCCGTCCTGCCCGCCGGCTACCCCACGGCGGACCTCTTCACGGACCTGCGCACCGCCACCGGCGTGACCGGCCTGTACGCGATCCGGCTGGGCGACCGCTTCGACGCCCGCGCCGACTCCTCGGTCCTCTCCCGCACGGCCGTCCGCAACCTGGTCGCCAGTGTCCAGGACCAGGGCGACGCCAAGACCCAGCTGACCGACTTCTCCGACCGCGCCCTGGCCAACATGGGCGGTTCGGCCCCCGACAGCTGGAGCTCCTCGGGCGGCGGCGACGGGATCTCGTCCACCGCGCTGATCACGGCCGGTGTGGTGCTGGTGGCGGGCGGGGCGGGCGCCTACACCCTCGTACGGCGCAACCGCCGACGGCACGACGCGGAGCAGCGGGCGGCCCTCGACCGGCTGCGGGTCGTCGTCGACGAGGACATCACGGCCTTCGGCGAGGAGCTCGACCGCCTGGACTTCCACCCGTCGGAGCCCGGCGCCGACGACGCGATGCGCGCCGACTACGAAAGCGCCCTGGACGCCTACGAGCAGGCGAAGTCGGTCATGGCGGCCGCGACGAGACCCGAGGACGTCCGCTCCGTCACCCAGGCTCTCGAGGACGGCCGTTTCTCCCTCGCCCGGCTGGCCGCCCGCCGTGCGGGCCGGCCGCTGCCCGAACGCCGGCCGCCGTGCTTCTTCGACCCCCGACACGGCCCCTCGGCCACGGACGCCACCTGGACGCCGCCCGGCGGGGCCACCCGCGAGGTCCCGGTCTGCGCGGCGGACGCGACCCGCCTGGCCGACGGCCGCGACCCGGTGATCCGCGAGGTCGACAGCGACTACGGCCGCCGCCCGTACTGGGAGGCCGGTCCCGCCTACGGCCCCTGGGCGGGCGGCTACTTCGGCGGCGGCATCCTGCCCGGCCTCCTCGTCGGCACGATGCTCGGCGGCATCATGGCCGCCCCGTCCTACGCCTCCGACTACGGCACCGGCTACGGCGACTTCGGCGGGGGTTACGAGGGCGGCGACGTCTCCGGCGCCGACTTCGACCCCGGCGACTTCGGTGGCTTCGGCGGCGGGGGAGGGGACTTCGGCGGGGGTGGCGGGGGCGACTTCGGCGGCGGGTTCTGAAGGCCGGCCCGGTCCGGTGGTTCAGCGTCCGGTGGCCGCGCCGGGTTCAGGGCGGTACCTCGCACGCCACGGGCCCGGCGCGCGACGGCGCCGGGCCCGTGGACGTCGTACGACGCGCTCCCGTTCGGTTCACGGGAGCGGTGTGCGTCAGAGCGAGGCCGCCGCCGAGGCGATGGCCGAGGCGAAGGTGGAGACCTCGGAGTACACGCCGGGGGCGTTGGCCCGGGCGCAGCCGATGCCCCAGCTCACGATGCCGACCTGGATCCAGGCGTTGGCGGAGTCCCGGCGGAACATCGGGCCGCCCGAGTCGCCCTGGCAGGTGTCGGTGCCGCCGGCCGCGTATCCGGCGCAGATCTCGTCACTGGCGACGAGGCCGCTGTAGCCGCTGTACGCACGACAGGTCGCGTCGCTCACGAACGGCACGGTGGCCTTGAGCAGATAGCGCTGCTGGGCGCCGCCCTCACTGGCCGAGCCCCATCCGGCGATGGTGAAGGTGCCGGTGTTGTACTGCGTGGTGGTGGCGATCTTCAGGGTGGACTGGGTGGTGATGGGCGAGGCGAGCTTGATGAGCGCCCAGTCCTTGCCGTTGCCGTTGTAGCCGGGGGCCCGGTACACGTAGGTCGACTTGACCTGGACCCGGCCGGTGGTGGACTGGAGGTCCACGACGCCCGCGGTGGCGGTGATGCTGGTGTTGGCGCCGGTCCCGCTGACGCAGTGCGCGGCGGTGAGCACGATCTGCTGGGTGTAGAGCGCTCCGCCGCAGCCCATGGAGAGCCGGACCATGAACGGGAACTCGCCCTGCGCGGCACGGGTTCCGCCGACGACGGGGGAGGGGGCGGCCTGTGCGGACGAGAGGGGCTGAAGGCTGGCGATCGCGAGGGCGGCCGCGCCGACGGCGGCGAATCTCTTGAACGCCGTGAGGAGCTTCTTCAAGGTGCTGCCTTCCGTGGGGGGGTTGGCTTGACGTGGGCATGTCAACGCAAGTTGCGCACCGCAAAGAAATGTCCATGCGCTGGCATGGTCAGGTCAAATCTGTTGCTGGATTATGAGAACTCCGCAAGCCCTCACACAAGGGGGCTGATTCAGCCACTTCCGCCCGCCGACGGCCCACTCGCCCGCCGACGGCCCACTCGCCCAGCGGTGGCCCACTCGCCCGCTTGCGTCCTCGCCCGCCCGCTTGCGTCCTCGCCCGGCGCGCCCGCGGCCCCACCCGTCCGACCGGCGGCCGCGCTCGCCGGGGCGCAGCCGGCCGCCAGTACGCCATTGAGCCGATGTCAGTCCTGGACCGCCGCCTTCGCGAAGCCGAGCAGCCCCTCGAAGTCGATCGCCCCCGGATCCCCGTGCGTGTTCTCCGGCACGTGCATGTGCCCGCACACCCCCTTGAACGCGTTCCACCGCTCGCCGCCCATCCGCTGACCGCCCCCGTTCCCGGCGGACTTCGGGTACGCGGGCCAGAGCGCCGGTCCGCGCAGCGGGACGCGGTGGTGGATGTGCATCCACGCCAGGTACTCGGCGACGGCGCGCAGCGCCCACTCCGGCGCCATCGGCCAGTAGATGTGGGCCTGGTCGCGGGCCTTCCACTTGGCGTGCGTGTCGGGGTCGCAGGTGCCGACGAGCTCCGCCTGGCAGACGTTCAGCGTGTTCGTCTCGACGCCGCCGCGCTTGTTGACCAGCGCGCGTGCGGAGACGTCGATCTCGAAGTGCTGGTACCACTTCAGTTTCCTGGCGGCGAGGTCCGGCACCGCCGTCAGGTTGGGCGCGGCCGAGCCGCCCTGGTAGTCGGGGAGCGAACGCCCCTCGGTGGTGTGCAGGACGACGACGTTGACCTCCATGCGGTCACCGCCGAAGTCGTCCTGGTACCAGTGGTCTCGGTTCGCGCCGGGGTAGTGCTGGGGTCCGGTCCTGGTGCTCATGTGTCGCGACTGTGACACGGAACACGCGAAGGGGTCGGCAGCTCTTCGCTTCCGACCCCTGTTCGCCGTTTTCCACCGTATTCGGCCGAGCGCTTACGCGTTCTTGATCGCCGAGATGTCGAAGTTCAGCTTGATCTTGTCGGAGACCAGGACGCCGCCCGTCTCCAGTGCCGCGTTCCAGGTCAGGCCCCAGTCCGAGCGCAGGATCTCGGCCTTTCCCTCGAAGCCGATGCGCTCGTTGCCGAACGGGTCCTTGGCGGCGCCGTTGAACTCCAGGTCGATGCTGAGCGGCTTGGTGACGCCGAGGATGGTCAGGTCGCCGGTGATCCGGTAGTCCTCGCCGCCCAGCGCCTCCGTCGAGGTGGAGCGGAAGGTCATCGCCGGGAACTCGTCGGTCTTGAAGAAGTCGGCGCTCTTCAGGTGGCCGTCACGGTCGGCGGATCCGGTGTCGATGCTGTCCATCGTGACGTCGATGGAGGCGCTGGACTTCGACGGCTCGGTGCCGTCCAGGTGCAGCGAGCCGGTGAAGTCGTTGAACTTGCCCTTGACGTTCGTGACCATCGCGTGGCGGGCGACGAAGCCGAACGTCGAGTGGGCGGGGTCGATCGTGTAGTCGCCGGTCAGGGCGGCGAGCTCGGGGCTCACCGTGGCGTCGGCGACGGCGGTGGCGGTCTCGTCGGTGTTCTTGCGGCCGAAGATGCCCATGACGTGCTCCTTGGGGACGGGAAGATCGAGGATGTTTAATCTTCAACGAGGTCAACAAGAATGACCGTAGACCTATTCCGTTCAATGTTCAACATCTTCGGCCGCCGGTGTCGGCCCCACTGGAATCCGGCGCGCGCGAACGGCCGTCCGGACGCTCCGTTTCACTCCGGGGAGGGCATGTGCACGTCGGGAATGTGAGGCGGGTCTCAGCCCCGGGCTTTGTGTGACTCCTACAAGCCGCAGCCCCTCTGAGCAGTCGGAACGGCTGCATGTCCGCCCGGTTCTGTTCAGGGGTACCAGGAAAACGCGCCGGAGACTGTACGGAGTCGACGTCCCTCTTTCCTTGGTGGGCTTCGTAAGGTCACTACATGACCGTTTTGGAAGAGACGACGGGCGAGCCGACCGCGGTGCCTTCGGAACCCACGGATGCGCGCGGCCGCGTGGCCGAGCTGCACGAGATCCGTGCCCAGGCGCTGGCCGGCCCGAGCGAGAAGGCGACCCAGGCGCAGCACGCCAAGGGCAAGCTGACCGCCCGGGAGCGGATCGAGCTGCTCCTCGACCCGGGTTCCTTCCAGGAGGTCGAGCAGCTGCGCCGGCACCGGGCGACCGGGTTCGGCCTGGAGGCCAGGAAGCCGTTCACCGACGGTGTGATCACCGGCTGGGGCACGGTGGAGGGCCGTACGGTCTTCGTCTACGCCCACGACTTCCGTATCTTCGGCGGCGCGCTGGGCGAGGCCCACGCCACGAAGATCCACAAGATCATGGACATGGCCATCGCGGCCGGTGCCCCGCTGGTCTCGCTCAACGACGGCGCCGGCGCCCGTATCCAGGAGGGCGTCTCCGCCCTCGCCGGCTACGGCGGCATCTTCCAGCGCAACACCAGGGCGAGCGGGGTGATCCCGCAGATCTCGGTCATGCTGGGCCCCTGCGCGGGCGGCGCGGCCTACAGCCCCGCCCTCACCGACTTCGTCTTCATGGTCCGCGAGACCTCGCAGATGTTCATCACCGGGCCGGACGTGGTCAAGGCCGTCACCGGCGAGGAGATCAGCCAGAACGGCCTCGGCGGCGCCGACGTGCACGCCGAGACCTCCGGCGTCTGCCACTTCGCGTACGACGACGAGGAGACCTGCATCGCGGAGGTCCGCTACCTCCTCTCGCTGCTCCCGCAGAACAACCGTGAGAACCCCCCGCGCGCCGAGTCCACCGACCCGGCCGACCGCCGCGGCGACGTCCTGCTCGACCTGGTCCCGGCGGACGGCAACCGTCCGTACGACATGACCAAGGTCATCGAGGAGATCGTCGACGACGGCGAGTACGTGGAGATCCACGAGCGCTGGGCCCGCAACATCATCTGCGCGATGGCCCGGCTCGACGGCCAGGTCGTCGGCATCGTGGCCAACCAGCCGCAGGCCCTCGCCGGTGTGCTGGACATCGAGGCGTCGGAAAAAGCTGCGCGCTTTGTCCAGATGTGTGACGCTTTCAATATCCCGATCGTCACCTTCCTGGACGTCCCTGGATTCCTCCCGGGCGTCGACCAGGAGCACGGCGGAATCATCCGGCACGGAGCGAAGCTGCTCTACGCCTACTGCAACGCGACCGTGCCGCGGATCTCACTGATCCTGCGCAAGGCCTACGGAGGTGCCTACATCGTCATGGACAGCCAGTCCATCGGCGCCGACCTCACCTACGCCTGGCCGACGAACGAGATCGCCGTGATGGGCGCCGAAGGTGCCGCCAACGTCATCTTCCGGCGTCAGATCGCCGAGGCCGAGGACCCCGAGGCCATGCGTGCCCGCATGGTCAAGGAGTACAAGTCCGAGCTGATGCACCCGTACTACGCGGCGGAACGCGGACTGGTCGACGACGTCATCGACCCCGCCGAGACCCGTGAGGTCCTCATCAAGTCGCTGGCCATGCTCCAGTCGAAGCACGCGGACCTGCCCTCGCGCAAGCACGGCAACCCCCCGCAGTAACCCCGGCAGATCCCACGGGTAACCCACTGGATCCCCTGCGGAAACCTCACCCACGGAGACTTGCACCCATGAACGCTCCCGACATCCGCGTCGAGAAGGGCCACGCCGAGCCCGAGGAAGTCGCCGCCATCACGGCGGTCCTCCTGGCCCGCGCGGCCGCCCAGCCGTCCCCGACCGAGACCCGCCGAGGCCGCCCCAAGGCCGGCTGGCGCCGCCTGGAGCGCGAGGGCGGCTTCCGCGCCCCGCACAGCTGGCACTGACCCGCGTACGTCGCGCAAGGGCCCCTCTCGTCCGAGAGGGGCCCTTGCGTCTGCGGTCGTCCCACACCACCGGCCCGGCGCAACGGCGAAGGCCCCCTCCGGCTTCAGTTCAAGAGGTCGTTGCAACACCCCGTTCGTAGGGAGTTGCAGTGGACTTCGAGATCCGGGAGGACCGGAGGCCGCAGGGCCCCCGGAAG